>DASTCC010000572.1:0-8964 GCA_035711465.1 Vicinamibacterales bacterium | reverse complement strand
GCGCTTCGTCGCGCTCAAGGCAACCGACAATCAGGAGACGGCGATCGCGGCGTTCCGCGAATACGATCGGTCGGCGCTTCCGGTCACCGACACCGCGGGCATGCTCATTGGCATCGTCACGATCGACGACGTGCTCGATGTGGCGGAAGCGAGGGCCACGCAGGAAATCCACCGCATCGGCGGATCGGAAGCGCTCGACGAGCCGTACATGGAGATCCCGTTCCTGAAGATGATCCAGAAGCGCGCCGGCTGGCTGACGGCGCTGTTCCTGGGCGAGATGCTGACAGCGACGGCGATGGGCGCGTTCGAGGAGGAGATCTCGCGCGCGGTCGTGCTGGCGCTGTTCGTGCCGCTGATCATCTCGAGCGGCGGCAACTCGGGATCGCAGGCGTCGACGCTCGTGATCCGCGCGCTGGCGCTCGGCGAGGTGCGGATCGGCGACTGGTGGCGGGTGATGCGGCGCGAGATCTTCGCCGGCCTCGCGCTCGGCGGCATCCTCGGCAGCGTCGGCTTCATGCGCATCACGCTGTGGTCGGCGTTCTCCGACATGTACGGGCCGCACTGGCTGCTGATCGCGATCACCGTCGCGGTCGCGCTCGTCGGCGTCGTCCTCTGGGGCAGCCTGAGCGGATCGCTCCTGCCGTTCCTGCTGAAACGCCTCGGCTTCGATCCGGCCGCCTCGTCGGCGCCGTTCGTCGCCACGCTCGTCGACGTCACCGGGCTCGTGATCTACTTCTCGGTCGCCGTCGTCGTGCTTCGCGGCACGTTGCTTTGACGTAGACTCCGCACCATGACGACGATCTCGCGGCGTGGATTCCTGCAGGACTCGCTCGTGCTGTCGGCCGGAGCGCTGTTGTCGCGACTGCCGCAGGCGCCGCTGGCGCGAGCCGCCAATCCGATCATCGCCGGCTGGTACGCGGATCCGGACGTGCGCTTCTACGAGGGCGAGTACTGGATCTTCCCGACCTATTCGGCGCCGTACAACGACCAGCTCTTTCTCGACGCCTTCTCGTCCCAGGACCTCGTCACCTGGACGAAGCACCCGAGGATTCTCGACACCGATCGCGTCAAGTGGGCTCGCCGCGCGATGTGGGCGCCGACGATCACGAAACAGGGGGACTGGTACTACCTGTTCTTCAGCGCCAACGACATTCAGAACGACCAGCAGCCTGGCGGCATCGGCGTCGCCCGCGCGCGCCGTCCCGCAGGCCCGTTCGAGGATGCGCTCGGCCGCCCGCTCATCGACAGGTTCCACAACGGCGCGCAGCCGATCGATCCGTTCGTCTTCGCGGACGACGACGGCTCGCTGTTCATGACCTACGGCGGCTGGCGGCACTGCAACATCGTCAGGCTGAATCGCGAGATCGACGGCTTCGTGCCGTTCGCCGACGGCGCGACGTTCAAAGAGATCACGCCGCAGGGCTACGTCGAAGGCTCGTGGATGCTGAAGAAGGACGGCAAGTACTACTTCATGTGGTCCGAGGGCGGCTGGACCGGCCCGAACTACGCCGTCGCCTACGCCATCGGCGAGTCACCACTCGGCAAGTTCGAACGCATCGGCAAGATCCTCGAGCAGGATCCGGCTGTCGCCACCGGCGCCGGCCATCACTCGATTCTGCAGGATCCGAAATCCGGCCGCTGGTTCATCGTCTATCACCGCCGCCCGCTCGGCGAGACGGATCGGAACCATCGCGTCGTCTGCATCGACGAGATGTTCTTCAACAGCGACGGGACGATACGACCAGTGAAGATCACCTGAGGCTTGAAGTGACGAGCGATCACGGCGGGTCGACGAAGGCGTTCACGTCGGCGGCGACTCGTTCGGGGCACTCCCAGTTCGGGCAGTGCCCGGTGTCCGGATACACGATCAACCTCGCGCCGGGCATCGCTGCGACGACGCGATCCTGATCGGCTCTCGGGAACAACGCGTCCCGATCGCCCCACAGAACGAGCGCCGGCACGCGGATGTCTGGCAGGAGCGCGGTGTGATCGTGCGCAAGCAGCCGATCGAAGATGCGTCGCCACAGCGGGCTGGTCAGCTTGAGGCTCTCGGCCACGATTCGATCGAAGAAAGGCTCGGGCACGGGCGCATGGACGGTGCCGGCCTGAAACGCGCGCGCGAAATCTTCCGGCACCGGATCCGGCAGCGTCAACATTGACTGCAGCACCTCGCGCGTCACGGCGTTGGCCGCGTTGTGACCGGTCCCAATCAGGACCAACCGTGTGACCCGGTCGGGGTACCGCGCCGCCGCGTGCCGTGCGACGAAGCTGCCGAACGAGTGGCCGACGACGACGGCACGGTCGATCGACAGGTGATCGAGCAAGGCGATGACGTCGTCGGCGAAGTCGTCCATGGCGACGTCGCCGTCGGCGAACCGCGATTCGCCGAAGCCGCGCTGGTCGATCGCAACCGCGCGGATTGCCGGCGCGAGCAACGGCATCACGCGGCTGAAGGAGAACCAGGAATCGGGCCAGCCGTGCAGCATCAGGACCGGCAGACCGTCGGCGCGACCCTGTTCGGCCAAGTGCATCGTCGGGCCGGTGGTGAGGCGGACTGATCCGAAGCGCGGGTCCGGCATGGTCGTGCTCCCTCGCACTCTACCGCAGCGCGCCGCCACTGCGGCGGCCGGCCGCGTCACATGCGTGGTAGCGTTCGAGGATCGTCGAGAATCTTCCAGTTACGCATGGCACGTAAGCGAAAGCCTTCCTCAGGAGCGTCGCGCACCAGAGAGATCGCGACCGAGCCGATCGCGGCACGCCACCGCTTCCTGCCCCTCGCGATCGGCGGCCTGCTGCTTGCGTTTCTGATCAAGCTGATCGTCGTGCTTCAACTGAAGGATCACCTTCTTCTACAGCCGGACACGACGATGGACACCGGCGCGTATGTCGGTCTGGCGAAGCGCGTCGTCGGCGGCGACGCCGGCCTCGGTCCGGGTCTCTACTACGTCTCGCCGCTCTACATCTATTTCGTCGCCGCGATCCTGAGCGTGTCGCAGTCGCTGGCGACGATTCGGATCGTGCAGGCGGTGCTGGCGACGATCGGCGTGGCGGCGACGTTCGCCACGGCGCGGATCTGGTTTGGCGAGCGCGCGGCGTGGTGGGCGGCGGGGCTGACGGCGCTTACCGGCGTGCTCGCGTTCTACGAAGCGGTGATCCTGCAGGCGGCGATCGATCCGGCGTTGACGGCGCTGGCGCTGCTGGCGCTGACCCTGGCGCTGACCAGAGCCGCGCCGGGATGGTGGGTGGCTGCGGGCGCGTGCTTTGCCGTCCAGGCGCTGAACCGGCCCAACATGTTGATCGTCGCCGCGGCGCTGGCGCTGGCGACGCTGCTGTCGATCGGAAGGCGCGCGTCGCTGCTGTTTGCGATCGGCGTCACGATCGGCCTCGCGCCGATCGTCCTGCGGAATGCCGTGGTCGCAGGACAGTGGGCGCCGGTGTCGTCGCATGGCGGCCTCAACTTCTACATCGGCAACGGGCCCGACGCGACGGGACTCTTCCGGCTGGTGCCAGGCGTGCGGCCGACGATCGAGGGTCAGGAGCGGGACACGCGGCAGGTCGCCGAGCGTGCGCTCGGCAGATCGCTCAGCGACAGCGAGGTGTCGTCGTACTTCAGCGGCCTCGCGTGGGAATGGATCGCCGGCCATCCTGGCCAGTGGCTGCGGCTGTTCGTCTACAAGCTGTGGCTGGTCTTCAACGCGCAGTTCATCGCGCTGCCGCTGAGCTACCCGTTCTACGCGTACGACGCCCGCACGCTGCTGCGGGGGCTGTTCGTCGGCCCGTGGATGCTGGTGCCGCTCGGTGTCGTCGGTCTTGCGATCGCGAGGCCATGGTCGGACCGGCGATATCTCGTCTGGGTCGCGTTCGTGCCAGCCTACGCGGTCTCGGTCGCGATGTTCTTCGTGGCCGAGCGCTATCGCCTTCCGCTGCTGATTCCACTCGCGATCGGCGCGGGCGCGCTCATCGATCGGACGGTGGTCGCGTTGAGAAACGCGCGCACGGCCGCGGCTGCGCCCGCGCTCGTCGCGGTGGCATGCGTCGGCGTCCTCGCGAACTGGCCGCTTGGTTTCCAGGACGGCGACGGCCGCATGGAAGAGCGCGTGCGCATGGCCGAGAACCTCGCGCGCAAGGGCCGCGCCGCCGAAGCCGATCGCTGGCTGACCCTGGCGCTCGAGGCGACGCCGTATCCGGCGCAAGCGCACTACCGCGTCGGCGTGCAGTCCGCGGTAGCCAGGGAGTGGACGTCCGCGGTCCGGCACCTGTCGGCGGCCGCGTCGCTGTCACCGGAATCGGCGCAGATCTCGCTGGCGCTTGGACAGGCGCTTCTCGCGGCCGGGCGTCCGGACGACGCGCAGACCGTCCTGCAGCGCGCGTTGCCAAGGGTGGCCGATCTCGGCGCCGATGCGCAGGCGCTGGCGATCGCGCTGCAGAGCGCCGGCGATCCTGCCGGCGCCGCGCAGGCGCTGGCGGCGGCGACACCGGGACCAGACGAGCCGGTGGACGCCTGGCTCGCGCGCGGCCGATCCGCGATCGAGATCAAAGCCCCGGCCGTGGCGTTGCCCTTCTTCGAGCATGCGGTGCGGATGGCGCCGGAGTCGGCGGCCGCCAGGCAGCAACTCGGGTTGACGCTGCTCCTCCTGGGCCGGCACCAGGACTGCGTGCGCGAGCTGAACGCGGCGGTCACGCTCGACGCCGGCAACGCGGATTCGCTCGGCACGCTCGCCTACTGCGAGCTCCAGCTCGGACGACGCGACGCCGCCCGAAGACACTCGGACGCGGCGCTGAAGCTCGATCCCAATCAGATGATCGCGGCGCAGGTACGGGCCGCACTCGGACGGCGGCCATGACCGCTGTCCGGATCGGTCAGCGGTCGTCGCGCCGAATCCGCCTGCCGCGGCAACCGGATCCGGGTGTAAGGTTCCCTCATGGTCTCCTTGCTGCGTGAAGTGCAATTCGCGATGCGCGCGCTGTTGCGCGCGCCCGGCTTCGCCCTGGCAGCGGTAGCGACGCTCGCGCTCGGCATCGGCGCGACGACGGCGATTTTCACGACCGTGAACGCCGCCCTGCTGCGTCCGCTGCCCTATCCGAATCCGGAGGATCTTTACGGTCTGCGCACGACGCTGACCGACGGCCGGGTGACCACGGGTCTCCTCTCCGCGGTCGAGGTGCGCCGGCTGAACGAAGCGAACATCTCGATCGTTCGCGCCGCGGCCTCGACGCAGGTGCAGGAAGTGACCCTGCTGCGCGACGACGCGACGCCGATGAAGGTGGCGATTTCCGGCGTCAGCGAAGGATTCTTCGAGATGTTCGGCCTGCCGATGACGATCGGCGGCTTCAGCGCCCAGCACTACGCCGACAGCGGCCCGCCGGTGGTGGTGCTGTCGCGCCGCGCCTGGCGCGACGTCTACGGCAGCGACCCGGCGATCGTCGGCCGCGCGATCCGCTTCGCCGAGTTCCCGCCGACGACGATCGTCGGCGTCGCGCCGCAGGATCTCGATCTGCCGGCGGGCGCCGACTTCTATTTCAATCTTCGGCTGTCACCGACCGACATCGGCCACGGCCTCGAAGGCTACATGCGCATCAAGCCGGGAGCGCCGCTCGCGCGAGTCGAACAGGAGATGGCCGCGGTGATGGAGGCGGCGATCCGCGATTTCCCGTTGAGCGGCACGTCGCGCATCTACGTCGTCCGGCCGATGGTCGAGCAGATCGTCGGCGACCTCGGCCCGATCCTGATCGTCGTGCTGTCGGCCGCCGGCGTGCTGCTCGTGCTCGCCTGCGTGAACGTGACCAATCTGCTGCTGGCGCGCGGCGCCGCGCGCGCGCGGGAGATGGCGGTCCGGGTCGCGCTCGGCGCCAGCCGCGGCCGCGTCGTCCGCCAACTGCTGACCGAGTCCTGCGTGCTGGCGACGCTCGGCGCGGTGACGGGCCTGGCGCTCGCGTTCGCCGGCCTTCGCCTGCTGCTCGCCGCCGGCGCCTCGAAGCTGCCGCGCCTGGACGCCGTCGCCTTCGACGGCCGCGTGCTGCTCTTCGCCTTGCTGACGCTCGTCGTCAGCAGCCTCATCGTCGGCTTCGCGCCGGCGCTGCGGCTCGCCGCCACCGATCTGAAGACGCTCATGAACGAGAGCGGCCGTTCGGCGTCCGGCGGAAGGGCGACGACGCGATGGTTGAGCACGCTGATGGTCGCGGAGATCGCGCTCGCGGTGGTCCTCGTGGCCGGAGCGGGCTGGCTCGTTCGCAGCTTCGCGAACCTTCGCGCCGTCGACCCGGGATTCGATGCCGGCGGCCGGATTCTGTTCGACATCGCCTTCAATGGCCCGAAGTATCCGAATCCGCCGGCCGTCGACGCCGCCGCGCAGGAGTTGATGGGCCGCCTGCGGCAGCTGCCCGGCGTCAACGCCGCCGGAGCAACCGCGAATTTCCCGCTGCGCCTGCAGCCCGAAGCGTCGCTGCTCCTGCAGTTCAGGGGCGAGCCGTTCGACCGCGACAAGCCGATGGGCACGCGGCAGCGCGCGGTGAGTCCGGGTTTCTTCGACGCGATGGGAACGACGATCCTCGCCGGTCGCGACTTCTCGGATGCCGACCGGCCGGACACCACGCCGGTGGCAATCGTCAACGCCACCTTCGCGCAGCGTTACCTGAACGGGCGCGATCCGATTGGCATGCACTTCATGAGCGGATATCCGGACATCGATCCGCAGAGCGATGTCGAGGTCATCGGCGTGGTCGAAGACATCAGGCAGAAGTCGCTCGGCGAGGCGGCCGAGCCGGCGTTCTATCAGTCGGATCGGCAGAACATTCCGCGCCGCCGGACCATCGTGCTTGCCACCGGTCTCGCGGATCCGGGATCGCTGCAGTCGGCCATTCGCGCCGAGGTGGCGAAGAGCGACCCGCAGATCGCGGTGAACGTCATTCTGCTGTCCGAGCTCACCGGCAACGCGCTCATGCGTCAGGAGCTCGGCATGACGCTGATGCTCGTATTCGGCTTCGCCGCGGTGGCGCTCGCCGCGGTCGGCATCTACGGCGTGATTGCCTACGCCACGTCGCAGCGCAGCGGCGAAGTCGCAACCCGGCTGGCGCTCGGCGCCACGCCCCGCAGCGTGTTCTTCCTCGTCGCCGGTCACGGACGCACGTTGACGATCGTCGGCGCGCTGCTCGGGCTGGCGGTGGCCTACGCGCTCGGACGCATGGTCGCGAGCCGGCTCTACGAAGTGCAGGCCGCCGATCCGGTGATCCTGATCGCCGCGACGGCCGTGGTCATGACCATCGCCGTGATGGCAACCGCGGTGCCGGCTGCGCGCGCGGCGCGCACGAAGCCGTCGAGCGTGCTGCGATCGGAGTAGCGCCGCCGCCCGGCCCGCGGAGCATCACCGGCTCCGACGAACCGCCTCCATCTTCCAGATGTCGGGCGTCCACGTCCTGCCCTCGTCGCTCGATCCGTCGGCGCGCCAGCGGAAGCTGTCGGCTTTGATCTCGTAGTACTTGATGCGCACGAGCAGCTTGCCGTCGTTGAAGTGCTGCACGAGATAGCGCTCGTCGGCGCGATCGGGCCGCGTCCAGGCGATGCCGGCATCCCAGCCGCCGGTGCGTGGATGCGTGCCCTGGAGCTCCCAGATCTGCTTCGCCTGATTGAAGACCCGGTAGGTGATGGTCGGGTTGGTGGAGGCGCCGAGCCGCCAGGTGTCCTCGACGACGGCGCCATCGTGGGTCTTGCGAGTCACCCACTCGCCGGGCTGCACCGGCCGAAACTGGTTACCCTCGCCGCGCTGCTGGAAGCGGAACGTCCAGGTCCCGATCAGGAAATCGAAGTCGGCCGGCGTGCCTTTGCCGATCGCCCTGGCATCGAAGTTGGCGCCGAGCGCGTCGGGTGTCTGCACGTCGAGCAGCGCCTGCTGCGGCAACTCCATGCCGGCGAGCACGATGACGAGCACGAGCGCGATTCGGATGGGCGGCATGAGTCACTCCAGTCCCGCGGCCGCTGCGATGAGCCTACGGCCCGCCGACTTAGTCAATATCGAACATCGATATCGATGACAGATACTAAACCATCAACTGCGCCGCTTGGGAAGGGCGTTGCCGGATTCGGGCAGACTGGACCGAACCGGACAGCGCGGCCAGAGCTAGCGCGATGCCGGCGGCAGGACGAGCGCGACGCCCGCGGTGACGCTCGCACCGACGAGCGCGTACCACGTCCAGGCGGTGAGGCCGAACCACCAGACGACGGCGAGCACCACGACGCCGCCGATCATGCCGATCAACATGGCGCGGCCGTCGACACGGGTCGTCAGCACGCCGACGAGAAACGCGCCGAGCACCGGCCCGGTCGAGAGCGACAGCACCGAGAGCCCGGCGTCGAGCACCGACCGATCCATCCACTGCGACGCCAGCGCAACGGCGATCTGCACGACGCCCCAGCCGATCGTCGCCCGCCGCGCCACCGCGAGCATCTCGGCCTCGCTCGCGTCAGGCCGGAGGTACTCACGGTAGAAGTCGTTGACGGTCGTCGCCGCCATGGCATTGAGCGACGGCGACAGCGCCGCAGCGACGATGGCCGCGACGATGAACCCGGCCGCTCCGCCCGACAGGGTCCCGACGACGAAGCGCGGCAGGATCTCGTCGCCCCGCGCCAGCGCCGGCGCCGGCACGTGCTGGTAGTAGGTGTAGAGCATCGCGCCGACGACCAGGAACAGCACGAACTGCGCGAACACGACGACGCCGCTCAGCACCAGGCCGACCTGCGCGTCGCGTTGCGAACGCGCCGAGAGCAGCCGCTGCACCAGAAACTGATCGGTGCCATGCGTCGCCAGCGTCAGCGCGACCCCGCCGGCGATGCCGGCCCAGAGCGTGTAGACGGCGGTCGGATCCGTCGACAGGTTGAGAATCGTGAACTTGCCCGCCGCGCCCGCCGTGGCCGCGACCTCGGCCCAGCCGCCGGGAATCCGCGACAGCAACGCGCCGAACACGACCAGC
>DASTCC010000571.1:0-40013 GCA_035711465.1 Vicinamibacterales bacterium | reverse complement strand
GGACAGGAACCGCCGGCGTCAACGACAGCAGGATCAGGCAGAGACCGAGTCGGCGTCGGAGGGGCACGCGCAGAGTGTAGCAGCGGACCTTTTCCTGTCCAGGCCCGCTCTCACCGCGAGAGCGTCGCCGCATCGCCGATGCGCAGCCCGGGTAGATCGTCGGAGCCGCCCGATGCGCCGCGCGTGGACGGCCGGTAGTCGGCAAGGTGCCGGAACCAGATCGTGCGCGGCTGTGCGCCGCTGGTGATCGGCAGAGACGAATACAGGGTGTACCGGCGTCCACTCGAGACGAACGCTATCGTCGCGCCGGCGGCTTGCGCTTGCGATGCCTCCGCGAAGTTGTCGAGACTGAACACGAACAGGCCGTGCCCGGGCGCGTAGATCGCAATGGCCTGTCCGGCGCGCGCCGTGCCGCCGGCATTCGTGGTGACGACGACCGTCTTGCCGTCGTCGAGCATCGCCGGCATCGTAATCGTCAGCTCCCCTTCGCGCGGCAGCAGCGACGCCATCGACACCGGCTCATCGGTGCCGATGCGCTGCGTGATCTGGCCGACGAACGTCGCGGTCGTCGGGCTGCCGTCCACCGGGACCCGCACCTCTTCGCCCGGTATGTAATCGAAGTCCTTCAGTTGGAGGTTTGTCAGATCCGGTGCCGCGCCTTGCAGCCCGGCGCTTCGGATGGCGCCGAGCTTCAGCTTCACCACGCCGTTGTTCAGCGACACCGGGTCGACGACGCCAAGCAGACCGCCGCCCCCGGGGTGGCAGGGATCCGAGGTATAGAACGTCGACCGCGATCCGACGATCGCCGTCAGCGTCGCTTTCGACGTGATGCGTCCGCCGGCGGGGTCATCACACGCCGTGATGATCTCCGCGCGCAACTGGTGCACGACGCGGCTGCCGGTTTCGGCGCGGAACCAACCGACCGACGACACCACGAGCGCCACCGTGACGATCGCCGCCCCGAACCGAGGGACGCGCAGCGGGCTCCGCCACCGCCGCCACCATGCGGGCGTGTCCGGCGAGCTCACGGCATTCGGCAAGGCGAGCGGCGGCAGCGCCGCCGCGAGATCGGCCGCGGCAGTCAGGCGCAGATGCGCCGTCACCTCGAACCACTCACGCAGCGATTGCCGGCACACCGAGCAGCCAGCGATGTGTCGCGCGGCCTCGGCAGGGACGGGTTCGCCGTCGTGCAGCAGGGAAACATAGGGCGCAGCGTCCGAACAATCCATTGACTCACCTCGAGCGGACGACCGGCGGCTCGCTGAGCCAGAGGCGCCGCAGCGTCGTCCGCGCCGTGAACAGACGCGACTTGATCGTGCCGAGCGGGATCTCGAACAGCGCGGCGAGCTCCGCGTAGGAATGACCTTCGACATCGCGCAACCACAGGAGCGCGCGATCGTCAGCGTCGAGCCGCGTCAGCGCGTCACGGATCTCGACGAGGCGATCGACGGCGTCGACGAGGGGATCCGGGGCGCGTGCGGGGATCCGCTCGATGTGACGGCGACGCCAGTCCGCGCCGCGACGCCGGGCGACGCCGAAGACGTATTGCCGCAGCGTGCCCCGGGTCGGATCGAAGCCGTCGGCGCCCTTCCACAGCGCCAGAAACACGTCCTGCGTCACGTCGTCGGCGGCACGGAGGTCGCCGAGGTAGTGGCGAAGGAACCGGTGCACGGCCGGTCCGAGGTCCCGTTAGAAGGCCTCGAATGCGGCGCGATCGCCGGCGGGAATCCGGTCAGGCGGGGTCAGCGCGTCGTGCAAGCAGTCCAGTCTCTACCTGCACTTCGCGCCGGACGGTGAAAAAGTTCAGCGGCCGATCAATCGTGCGTCGTCGTCCGGGCGGCGTGACGGGGCGCGTCCGGCTCGGCATTCTCAGGCAGCGTCCAGCGAATTCGCGGCGCCGGCGCCGCACGCCGGCGCACGAACGCCGCGAGCGCCGAGGCGAAGCCGAACGCGATCAGGATCGCCCACCACCATTTACGCATTGGGATCTCTCGATGGAGTGCAAGCACGGTACCACGCGCGTCGCTCGATCCCGCTCCGCGGTCGAGCACGGGCGCGGATGACGGTCGGCGCCGCGCGCGCGATCTGTTCACGCTGACGGGAACAATTGACGCACCGACCGGAGCAGTACTGCCAGAATAGGCACTGGTCCCCCCAGAAGACTCGAATTGCCTGAAGGGAGAGGACATGAAACGAAACGGTTTCACAGTGCTTGCGATAGCCCTGGCCGTTGGCTGCTCGCGCAGCAGCGGCCCGGCGTCACCCACGGAGTTCGTGGTGCCGCTGGCGATCCAGGAGGTCAAGGGAGACCCGCTGTCGTCCACACATCTGGTGGGTGACCACGAAGTGCCCGCGCGCGAGACGCCGGCCCAGGGCCAGGCGATCATGAAGGTGCTGCCCGACGGCGTGTCGATGTCGTACAAGCTGATCGCCTCCAACATCAGCAACGTCGTGCAGTCGCACATCCACGTCGGCCCGGTGGACGCCAACGGACCGATCGTCGTGTTTCTCTTCGGGCCGGTCGCGAGCGGCGGCGGCCGTCATGACGGCGTGCTCGCCGAGGGGACGTTCACCGCGGCGAACTTCATGGGCCCGCTCGCGGGTCAACCGTTCTCGGCGCTCCTCGCCGAGATGCGCGCCGGCAACACCTATGTGAACGTGCACACCAACGACGGCGTCGGGGCGATCAACACCGGGCCCGGCGACTTTCCCGGCGGCGAGGTCCGTGGGCAGGTACGCACGAAATAGCGGGTGAGAGGCCGGGCGACGCACCACGTCCGCGCGGGGCAGGTTGTCGCCCGGCCCGGTTCAGCGAGCAACATCGCGTCCTTCGTTTCGCGCGTCAGCGCGAGACCCGCCAGCGTCAGCGGGGCTGAGAGCGTGAGGTAATCGGCGACGTACGCCAGCCCCGCGGCCCGGCCACCGAGTCGTTCTTCCATACCGCGGCCCCGCCAATGGGCAGGGTCGTTATGGCCGCGCTCCGGCAAGGTCCCGCTTCAGGGCTTCATCGGGTGGCACATGACTTGAACATTTGAGCTCGGCCCCTCCCGATTGCGCCCGGAGAAACACATGAGTTCACAGATGTCCTGGACACTCAGCCGTGCCATGCAGCGTGTGGTCGCGATGGTTGCGCGGGTGGCCGACTGCGATGCCACCGTGTTGATCACCGGCGAGAGCGGCGTCGGCAAGGAAGTCATTGCCCGCGAGCTCCACCGGCGGTCGTCGCGCCACGACCGTCGCTTCGTGAAGGTCAATTGTGCGGCGCTGCCCTCCGAACTGCTCGAGAGCGAGATGTTCGGACACGAGCGCGGCGCCTTCACCGGCGCCGAATCGGCCACCGCCGGAAAGTTCGAGGCCGCCAACCACGGCACGCTGATGCTCGACGAGATCGGCGAGATGCCGGCGACGCTGCAGGCGAAGCTGCTGCACGTCCTCGAGGACGGCCACGTCTCTCGCGTCGGCAGCAACGAGCCGATCGCGCTCGACGTCCGCGTCATCGCCGCGACCAACCAGTCCGTGCCGGAGATGATCGCCAGCGGGCGGTTCCGCGAGGACCTCTACTACCGGCTGCAGGTGATCGAAATCGACGTGCCGCCGCTTCGCGATCGGCGCGAGGAGATTCCGACGCTGGCCAACGACATGCTCCGCGGCTTCGCCGCCCGCGAGGGCCGCGACGCGGTGCCGATGTCGGCGTCGGCGATGGAGGCGCTGCTCGCCTACCACTGGCCGGGCAACGTGCGCGAGCTCGAGAACGTCATGCAGCGCTATGTGCTGCTCGGCGACGAGGAGATGATCGTCGACGAGCTGACGCGCGGCCGTTCGGCCGTGCCGGCCGCCGCCGCGGCGGGCGCCGCCCCGGCGGCGGCGGTGTCGCCGCCGCCAGGCGGCTTGCTGCAGGAGTTCGGCACGCTGCCGGATCTGGCGCGCCGCGCCACCATCCGGGTCGAGCGCGAGATGATCGCGCGCGTGCTGGCGGTCGTGCGCTGGAACCGGCGCCGCGCCGCGCGCATGCTCGGCGTCAGCTACAAGACGCTCCTCAACAAGATGAAGGCGCTCGGACTCGACGCGGACGCGCCGGCGCCGGCCGTGCCGGATCTACAGGGCTGATTCGCGCATCCCCCGGCGAAGGACGAAAACGGGCCGGTGCTAACGGGGCGGCGACAGAAGGGCGTCGTGGCATGGGGTTTGAACTTCCTCAAAGTGGCCCCTGGCACGTGAGGAGGAACCCCCATGTTGATCAGATCTTTCGTCGCCGCGGCCGTTCTCGTCGCGGTGCCGGTCCCGCCTGGATCGGTCGCGCCGCTCGCCGCGCAGACACGCACCGCGCCGCAGACCGATGAGGCGCTGAAGGACAAGATCGCCTTCCGGCTCGAGACCAACGCGTCGGTGCGGAAGTACGACCTCCGCGTCAAGGTCGCCAACGGCGTCGCGACGCTCTCGGGCGATGTCGCGACCGCCGCGCAGAAGGCCGAAGCCGAACGGCTCGCGAAGGTCGACGGCATCAGCAAGGTCGAGAACACCATTCAGGTCGATCCCAACGAAGACAAGTCCGTCGCCGATCGCATCAAGTCCGGCATGAGCAAGACCGGCGAGAAGATCACCGACGCGTGGATCACGACCAAGGTCAAATGGTTCTTCATGGGCGAAGACGCCCTGAAGGGCTCTGACATCAACGTCGACACCGCCAACGGCGTCGTGACGCTCAAGGGCACCGTCGCGTCGGCCGCCGGCAAGAGCCGCGCGGCGCAGCTCGCCAAGGACACCGAAGGCGTGACCAAGGTCGTCGATCAGTTGACGATCAAGCCGTAGCGGTTCTCGCTTGAAACGAGCGCCTGCGTACAGCAATCGGGCTCACGCGATCCTCGCGATCGCGTGAGCCCGTGATGTGTGCGGTCGGTTCGATCAGGATTCGCGGTGGACGGTCTGCCACGGCGACTCGCGTTCGGCGAACTGCCGCGCTTCCGCTTCGACCGCCGCGACAGCACGGTCCACGCTCGACTCGGCCCTGCTCGCGAACGTCTGATAGCGCTTCACCAGAGCCTCACGGGCGTGGCCCATCGACTCGCCGAGATCGTGGCGCAGGTCACGGCCTGTCTTTGGCGCAAAGAGCAGGGCGAGGCCAGCTCCCATGACGACTCCCGTCAGAACGCCGACAGCGAAGCCGGCGCTCGCGATCCCTTCATCCCTGTTCATCATCGATCCCTCCACGAATGCTCCTGGCGGCGCTTGCGCCAGCGGCTGAGCAGCGCGCCTGCCGCCGACGTCGCGCCGGCAACGAGCAGGCTTCGCGGCGCGGCGACGACGCCGACGACCGAGCGCGTCGCATGTCTCAGGTCGCCGAGGGTCGCCGCCGCCTCGTCCGAGACGCGCTGAACGGCCCTCGCCGCTTCACGCGTGTCCACCAGCGCCGTGTCGACGCGCGCGACGAACGCTTCGTAGCGCTCCTGCGTCTCGCGCACTTTCCGCCAGGCCCGCATGGCGGCGATGGCGCCCGCGACCATCAGAATCGTCTGCACCGAAACGGCGATGGCGATCACGATGAGCGCGGTCTGAGCCGTGGCCTCGGACATGCGATTTGCCCCGGTAGGCACAGCCAGCAGAGTTCGTGCCAAACACCAGCGGCCATCCGGCGTGCCGCCGGAATCGGCGCGGTGAACGCGCGATACGGCCTGCCGTGTAAATCGCGGCATTGGTATAGTGTGGGTCTCCCCCGCGTAGACGGCGATGGATCCAGGCGCGTTCGATGCCGCAGGCGGAGCCGCTGGCCGAGCGGTGGAGGCGCGAGCCTGCTGGCCCGGCAGCGCCGCGATGCGTCCGGTGCTCGATCGAATCGCGCGCGTCGCGACGAGCGACGTCCGCGTCCTCCTTCGCGGCGAGAGCGGCGTCGGCAAGGAAGTCGTCGCGCGCGAGATTCACCGCCGGTCGCCGCGCGCCGCCGGTCCGTTCGTCAAGGTCAACTGCGCGGCGGTTCCCGCCGAGCTCCTCGAAAGCGAGCTCTTCGGTCACGAGCGCGGCGCCTTCACCGGCGCCGCTGCGGTGCGCATCGGCAAGTTCGAATACGCCCGCGACGGCACGCTGCTGCTCGACGAGATCGGCGAGCTGCCGGCGCGGCTCCAGGTCAAGCTGCTGCACGTGCTGCAGGACCAGCAGGTCATCCGCCTCGGCAGCAACAGACCAATCGACATCTCGACGCGGGTGATCGCCGCGACCAGCCGCGATCTCGACGCGATGATCCGCGACGAGGTGTTCCGGCCGGATCTCTATTACCGCCTGCAGGTGATCGAGATCCACGTCCCGCCCCTACGCCAGCGGCGTGAAGAGATTCCGGCGCTGGCGGCGTTTCTGCTCGATCGCTACGCCGGCCTGTATCGACGGCCGCCAGTCACGCCAAGCGCCCGCCTGCTCGACGCGCTCATCGACGCCCCGTGGCGCGGCAACGTCCGCGAGCTCGAGAACATCCTTCGCCGCTTCGTCGTGCTTCAGGACGAGGCGATGATTCACGAGGAGCTGGCCCGCGCTCGCGCGATGGCCGCCGCCGTCCAGCGTCATACGGCCACGCCGGCCCTGGACGACGACGGGGCAAAGTCTCGCCCGATCGGTGCGTCGTCCATGGATCTGCACGCCGTCGGCCGCGCCGCCGCGCTTGCCGCGGAAACGCGGGCCATCACCGACGCGTTGACGAGATTCCGTTGGAACCGGCGGAAGGCCGCGCGCCATCTGAACGTGAGTTACAAGACCCTGCTCAACAAGATGAAGGAATGCGGCGTGGCATCCCGCGGCTCAGAGTGAGCACGGCGCTTCGCACAGTTTCTTGACGCCGGCGCGTCGTCCTGACGCACCGTATCGCGTGCCGGTCAGGCGCGCGAGACGCCGGCTGGCAGCCCTCTTGCACTTTTCGGAGCGACCGCGCGTACGCGAGGTCGCGATTGGATCGCCGAGGTCCGGATGGTCCAGCGCGTCGCCGCGCACGCGCACAGTTCGAGGAGAAAGACGATGCAAGAACAACGGCGCCGCCATTACGAGGAAGACGATCGTCGGGATCGCGGACGCGGCTCGTCGGAAGACATGCGTTACGTGCCCGATTACGAGGACTTCAGATACCGGCGAGGCGGACAGCAGGGAATGGGGCGGTCCGGATCCGACGTCGAACGATCGTGGCGCGATCAGGGCGACGGCGGCTATTCGGGTGGTGGTTATTCGGGCGGCTATTCCGGCGGCGGCGGCTATTCCGGCGGCGGGGGCTACTCCGGCTCGGAGCGCTGGCGCAACGGCGAAGACCGCCGCTACGGTTCGTCGATGAGCGGCGAGGGCGGTTTCGGCGAGGGCGGCTACGGCGGTCGCGGATCGGAACGTTACCAGCCGTTCGATCCCGAAGAGGGTCCGCGCGGCTACGAGCGGTCCGGCTCCTACGGACGCGGTCGTGACCTGGGCGGCTGGGGTATGGGCGGGTCCCGCCTCGGCGGCATGAGCAGCGGCTACGAAGGCGGCGCGGGATCGTCCGGCCGCTACGAGCGCGAGGTCGCCAATCCCTGGAACCGCGGCATGGGCCGCCAGGGTGGTGGATCGGGCTATAGCGAGAACGATCGCGACGTCGGTCGTTGGCACGACGAGGGCGGCGGACAGAGCAGCGGCTACGGGCGGCAGTCGGGCGGATGGATGCAGGGCGGCAGGAGCTACGCCGGCCGCGGCCCGAAGGACTATCGCCGCTCCGACGATCGCATTCGCGAAGAGATCTCGGATCGACTGACCGATGACGACCGCATCGACGCGTCGGAGATCTCCGTGAACGTCGCCAGTGGCGAAGTGACGCTGTCTGGCACGGTCAACGATCGCGAGCAGAAGCGGCGCGCCGAGGATCTGGCGGAGAGCATCAGCGGCGTCACCGAAGTGACCAACAACATCCGTGTCTCGCGAGGCAACGGTGAAACCCGGTGGAACGAGCCGGGCGAGTCGTCCGGGTCGACGCGGTCGTCCATGAGCGGGTCCAGTTCGGGATCGACCGGTCACGGCAGTCAGAGCGGCCAGAGCGGCCAATCGTCGACTGGCAAGACGAAGTCCACGCAGGCCTCTTAGCGATCGTCCTCGGGCGGGGATTGGCAGTCCGGTCCCCGCCCCGGGGCGTGGAGTACACACCATGCCGAACACTCAGACCCTGCGAGCATTGATGGTCGAGGAGATTCGCGACCTCTACGACGCCGAGCGGCAGCTGACAAAAGCGCTGCCGAAAATGGCCAAGGGCGCGACCTCGGACGACCTCCGCGGCGTGATCGAAGGTCATCTCGCCGAAACCGAAGAACACGTCAAGCGCCTCGAGCAGGTGTTCGAGCTGCTCGACGAGCGCGTGCGCGGGAAGCATTGTCCCGGCATCGCCGGCATCATCGAGGAAGGCTCGAACCTCCTCCAGGAAGACTTCAACGGCGCCGTGCGTGACGCCGGGATCATCGCCGGGGCGCAGCGCGCCGAACACTACGAGATCGGCGCCTACGGCGCCGTGATCGCCTGGGCCAAGCTGCTCGGCGAAGAGGAGATTGCGACGCTCCTGCACGACACGCTCGAGGAGGAGAAGGCCGCCGATCAGAAGCTGTCCGAGCTGGCGGAAAGCAGCATCAACGCCGAAGCCGCGAGTGAAGCCGGCGACGAAGACGAGAGCGATGAAGACGAGGAGCTCGCCGCGGAGGAGTCCTCCGCGGATGAGAGCGTGGGCAGCGGCCGATCGGCTCGCGCCAGCGGCAAGTCGGCGTCGCCGTCCGGCTCGCGCAACCGCTCGAGCCACAGCTCGTCGTCACGCCGCCGCTGAGCGATCGTCGCGGCAGGCATTGGGTTGATAGGGGGCGAAGGACCGCGGGGCGGTGGAGCAGGCCATGGCTCCATCGGCTCCGCGGTCCCACGGGCAAGGCTCAGAAGCGCTGAAGCTGCGCTGGCATCGCACCGGGCATCCGGAGCACGCCAGCGCGCGGAATCGAGGCGCTCGGACATCGGGTGACGCTGGCCGCCGGAGACATCCGCCGGGCGCCGTTCTGCCGGCGCGCTACTGCGATCATCACCGGGTTCGGGCGCCTCGACCTGTCCCGCGCGACGGATCACTTGATCGCAATCACCTCGACCGATCCCGTCCGGCGGACGACATTGGTCCCGACGTCGTTTTCGTGACGCTCGAGTACCAGGTCGAGCGTGTCCGGGCCGACGCGCAGATTGCGGATGCTGATCTCGTCGATGAACGCCGGCAGCCGCGGACGCGTCAGCTTCACGACGCGGTCCGCGGCGCGGACTTCGAGACCGAGCACGGCCTGGACGAGCAGGAAGACAGACGCCGACGCCCACGCCTGCGGGTTGCAGGCGACCGGGTAGGAGATCGGACCTTCGCCGCGCTCGCGAGCGAAGCCGCAGAAGAGCTCCGGCAGGCGATGCAGATCCATGAACAGCGAAGCCTCGAACAGGCCGGTGAGCACCGCGAGCGCTTCGTCGTGGAAGCCGTAGCGTGTCAGACCCAGCGCGATGAGCGCGTTGTCGTGCGGCCAGATCGATCCGTTGTGGTACGACATCGGGTTGTAGCGGATTTCCGACGTCGACAGCGTCCGGATGCCCCATCCCGAGAATCCTTCGGGCGCCATGATCGTCCGCGCCACCGATCCGGCGCGGTGCCGCGGGGCGATGCCGCTGAAGAGCGTATGGCCGGCGTTTGACGCTCGAACGGCGCATTGCCGTTTGCTGCCGTCGAGCGCAAGCGCGTAGGTGCTGATCGAGTCGTTCCAGAACGCGGCGTCGAATCGCTCGAAGAGGGCATTGGCCTTCCGCGCGAACGCCTGCGCGCGCCCGGTCTGACCGATCGCCGTCGCCAATGACGCGGCGCCGCGCCACGCGCCGTACGCGTAGGCCTGGATCTCGCACATCGCGATCGGCGCCGTCGCCAGGTCGCCATCGTCGTGGAACACGGAGTCATGTGAGTCCTTCCAGCCCTGCTGGACGAGGCCGCCCGGTGACTGCCGTGCGTACTCGACGAAGCCGTCGCCGTCGAGATCGCCGTCGCGTTCGATCCAGTGCAGCGCGGCCTCGATGGCGGGCCAGAGGCGCTCGATGAACGTCGCGTCGTCCGTGCGCTCGTAGTAGGCGGCGGCGAGCATGACGAACAGCGGCGTCGCGTCGTGGCTGCCGTAGTACCGGCCGAACGGGATCTCGCCGGTCGCGGCCATCTCCCCGGATCGCATCTCGTGCAGGATCTTGCCCGGCTGTGCGTCCGCATCCGGTTGCACGACCGTTGCCTGCGTCGCCGCGAGGAACGAGAGTACGCCACGGGCCACCGAGGGATTGATCCACAGGCACTCGAGCGCGGTGATGATGCCGTCGCGTCCGAACGGCGTGCTGAACCACGGCACGCCGGCGTAGGGGTATTCGCCCTGACGCGTGCTGGTCACCATCATCGACATGTCGGCGAGACTGCGGCTCAGCCAGTTGTTGAACTGCTGGTTGGAGGTCGTGACTTCGCAGTACTCGCGCCGGCGCCGCTCGAGCGACTCGGTCACGGTGTCGAGCGCGACCGGGAACGTCACCCGTGAGCTCTCGCCGCCGCTCTCGCAGCCGAAGCTCAGCGTGTACTGCTGCTCGCCATGCGGCGGCAGTGTCGAGTCGAAGAGCACACGCGAACGGCCAATCTGTGCGTTGGGCGATTCGACGATCAATCGCGTCCGGCGGACGACGTCGTCGAGTCCACGATAGCCGAGCACCACCTCGTTGCCGGAGACCACCGGATCGAGCCGCTGCCCGCGCCTGGCCCGCGGCGTGCCGCGCACTTCGAAGATGTCGACGAAGTCCGCGTCGAACTCGAGCCCGAGGACGATGCGGACCGGCGCCATGCCGTAATTGCGCAGCCGCAGCCGGTTGTGGAGCACGCCGTTGGAGAGCACCATCATGTGTGCGAGGTGCAACGTGCCTCGCGGCACGGTGATCACGCCGTCGTCGATGAGATCCGGATTGGTGAGGTCCACGGCGATGCCGGCGTTGTCGTTCCGGACCGCGGCGCTCAGGAGCAGCGGCCACCGGCCCGAGAACGTCAGCGTCAGACGGGAGAGATGCCGCGTGCCTTCGTGGTAGAGCCCTTCCTCGCCGAGCTTCTCCGGTCTGATGTCGCCGTGGCGGTCGACGAGGACGAACGAGTCGCCTTCCTTCAACACCAGGCTGCGATCGTCGGTAACGGGCGATGCCGTCCGGATGTAAAAGGGATCGGATTCGATGATCTCGGCGTCCGTGCGGATGTCCATAGGGCGCTCGCGGTCCAGAGGGTTCCGGGTATCAGGCGTGCAGCTCGGCGGCCCGGCCGGTAGCGCCGGCCAGCCGCTCATATATAGCGACGTAGTCGCGCGCCATCCGGTCTGCGGTGAAACGGCCCTCGAACGCGCCGCGCACCACGCGCCGATCGAGCGAGGCGCAGCGGCGTACGGCCTCCACCGCGTCGTCGATCTCGTCGACGATGAAGCCGCTGACGCCGTCCTCGAGCACCTCGGGCACCGAGCCTTCGCGCCACGCAATCGTCGGCGTGCCGCAGGCCATCGCTTCGATCATCACGAGCCCGAAGGGCTCGCGCCAGTCGATCGGAAAGAGCATCGCCCGGGCCCCGGCGAGCAGCGGCTGCTTGTCGTGCTCGCCGACCTCGCCGAGGTACTCGACGAACGGCAGCTCCAGAAGATGCGCGATCTCGGTCTTGAAGTACTCGGCGTCCGCGGTGTCGACCTTCGCGGCGACCTTGAGCGGCATGCCGGCCCGCCGCGCGATCTCGATGGCACGGTCGACGCGCTTCTCCGGTGAGATGCGGCCGAGGAAGACGAGGTACTCGCCGCCGGCGACGCTCGGCGCGAACAGATCGGGCGGCAGGCCGTGGTAGACGGTGCCCTGCCAGTTGGCCTGGGGCAGCGGCTCGCGCTGCGCGTCCGAGATCGAGATCACCGGCATGTCCTGGAACTCGTCGTAGAGCGGCTGCAGGTCGGCGATGTCGAGCCGCCCATGCAGCGTCGTGACGTGCGGCACGCCGAGCATCCGGCTGTAGGGAAAGTGCAGATAGTCGATGTGGTAGTGCAGCACGTCGAACCGATCGGCGACGCGGCTGACGTGCTCGAGCATCAGCACGTGGTGCGCCAGCGCGTCGACCGACTTCTGATCGAGACGGAGCGATCGCGGCACCATCGGCACGAGCCGGGCGCTGGTGGTCGAGTCGGCGCTCGCAAAGAGCGTCACGTCGTGCCCCTGGCGCACGAGCTCCTCGGTGAGAAACGAGACGACGCGTTCGGTGCCGCCGTATTCCTGCGGCGGCACGCTCTCGTAGAGCGGGGAAATCTGAGCGATGCGCACAGGGTGCTTTGGGAGCAAAGCGAGTGCCACGAGCGCACCCGGACCGCGGGCCGCGTGGCACTCGATATGCAACAGCATGACCCTGTAAGAAGGGGAGGCTGCCTCGCCCCATGCGCGCCCGCACGGTGCCACGCACCACGGCCGGCCGCGGCGCCGCAGTGCCCCGGGCCGCGGTACGTCGCGTATTGCCACAAGGCGGCAGCCGCCTGCCCAGGAAGCGGACCCCCTCCCGTCCGCGGGCCCTTCTTCGATCTCACAAGGAGGCCGTATGCGCTCGACGCTCGCGACCGTGATGCTTGGCTTCGCCGCCGTGGTGGGGGTCGAGCCGAGGATCACCAACGTCGCTCCTCAGAATCTGGCTGTCAGCAACAAGGCGCAGGTGCTCACCGTCACCGGCGAGGACTTCCGCAGCGGTTTGACGCTGCACCTGACGACGCCTGGCGGCGACGTCCGAACTCACAGCGGCGCCGACATCACCACGCCGAAGGCGACCTCGTTTCAGGTAGCGGTCGTGCTCGACGCCGAGGGCCGCTACGAGATCGTCGTGGTCAACCCGGATGGCGCGACGTCCGCACCGTATCCGTTCCAGGTCAAGGCCGCGTCCGCGCGCCAGCAGCCCGCCATCGACACCGTGACGCCGGCCGAGCTGACCAAGAGCCGTGAGCCGCAGACGATCACGCTCACGGGCCGCAACTTCGCCGCCGGGTTGAAGATCAGCGTCACCGATCCGACCGGCACCGTGATGGCCGTCGACGTCATCGACAAGGTGGCGCCGACGTCGGTCATCTTCCGGTTCGCGTTCACGCAGACCGGGCCCTACGAAGTGCTCGTGACCAACCCGGGTGGCGAGTCGTCCAACGCCGCCACCGTGACCGTGGCGGGGTGACGCATGGCGGCACGCGCGACCTGGAAGGGGGCGATTCGCCTCAGCCTGATTTCGATCCCGATCCGCGTCTTCCCGGCGACGAACCAGGGATCGGACGTGTCGTTCCGGCAGCTCCATCGCAAGTGCCACACGCCGATCCAGCTTCGCAAGTGGTGCCCTCACTGCGAGGAGAACGTCGAGTCCGACGAGATCGTGCGCGGCTACGAGTCGTCCAAGGGCAACTACGTCCTCGTCGAGGACGAAGAGATCAAGAGCCTGCGCCCGGAGTCGACCAAGGTCGTCGACATCTCGCACGTCGTCGACGCGAAGACCGTCGATCCGATCTACATCGAGCGCGCCTACTACCTCGCGCCGGACGGCAAGGCCGCGGGCGCCTCGTTCGCCGTGCTGCGCGAGAGCTTGAACGGGCAGGCGGGCGTCGGACGTCTGGCGATTCACGGTCGTGAGTACCTCGTCGCGATCCTCGCGCGCGATCCGGCGCTGATGATGTACACGCTGCGGACGGCCGGCGAGGTGCGCAGCGTCGAGGACATCGACGCCTTCGACGACATCCCGGCAAAGACCAAGCCCGAGGAAGTCCGCCTCGCGCGCCAGGTGCTGCAGCACTTCGCCAGCGAGACGGACCTGTCCGCCTTCACCGACAACTACCAGCAGGCGCTGCGCGAGATGCTCGAATCGAAGGGCGCCGCCGACGTGGTCGCCGCCGAGCCGGGACGCAAGCCGGCGCGTGTCGTCGACCTGATGGATGCGCTCCGCGAGAGCCTGGCGCGCGTGAGCGCGGAGAAGCCGGCCAAGCGTGGCCGGACCGCGAAGGCGACGCGCAAGCCGGCGAAGGCCCGCATCATTGCCCATCCGGCGTCCGGCAAGCGGCACCGGGCGAGCTGAGTCATGGACGCCGGCCGGCCGCTGCTGTCAGAGCATCCGATTTCGACCTGCCACGAGGTCGTGTTCCAGCGCGCGGTGGCCCGGATCGAGATCTTCGATCGTCCCGATGCCGCCGGGCTGAGCGGCTTCGCCGCGCAGATCTGGCTGCTCGACGACGACGGCGCGGTGCGGCGGCTGCTCGTCGATCGGACGAGCAAGCCGATCGAGATCCACGGCCGCTCGGCCTCGACGGCGCTGAGCGCGGCGATCACGTTCCTCGAGGGCCACTACGGCGCGCTGAATCAGTACGCCCACGAGTGCCGGGACTTCGGCGCCCCGCCGACGATCGGCGAGGTCGTGATGATCGAGTAGCGAGGATCAGTCGTAATACCCCTGCCGCGCGCGAATCGTCAGGCCCGTCATCGCCGGCACGTCCAGGGCGATCGCGTGCCAGCCGCCGCGAGCGACGCCGGCCGGGGAATAGCGCAGCACGTAGCTCTGCCGGAAGTCGTCGAAGATCCGCTGAAAGGCGCGCAGGATCGACGTCGATCGGAAGAAGAACGATCCGGTGTGGAGCTCGCCGCCGGTCCGCATCGCCGCTTCGGTGATGATCTCGGCGCCGCCCGGACGCGCCCGAGGCGAACAGGTGCGGACGCGGTAGACGACATCGCCGCCACCCCCCGACTGGTGCACGAGGTGCACGACCGCCTCCGACCGCGACGCCATCTCCCGCAGCAGACCCGACGGGACGACGCTGCCGCAATCCTCGCGGTCGGTCATGCCGACCACGAGGTGACGCCGGTCGGCTTCCGGTCGATGGAGGAGCGCCATCACCAGCGCGTCGTGCACGAGCGAGATGCCGCCGACAGGCCTGAAGGTGAGGTTCACGGCCGTGCCGGCCGGCACCCAGGACACCGGCTCGTTGACCGAGTCGCCGATGGTGAGGAGCCGGAAGCGATCGGCCGGGCGAAGCATCTTGATGATGCCCTGGACGTCGCGCGTCATGTCGTCGAGCTTGCCGGCCGTGCTGCCGCTGGTGTCGAGAAACAGCGTGACGTCGACGGGCACCGACTCGATCGAGACGGCTTCGATCGTCTGCGCGACGCCGTTGTCGGTGAGGCGGAAGTCCTTCGCGGTGAGGTTGGCGACGACGCGATTGCCTTTCTTCACCGAAGCCGGCACCGAGACCGTTACGGCGCTGGCGCGAAAGGTACGCGTCTGCGGCGCCGCGGTGTGCGCGGCGACAACGGCGCCCGTGGTGGCAAGCGCGGCGGCGATGGCGAGCGATCTCAAGGCGTCACCCGCTTGCGCAGCTCAGCGATGAGCCCGGGAAGCCGGGCGAAGTCGCCGTACTGGAACATCCGCCACGGGTCGTCATCGTCGTTCCGGCGCGTGCGGGTCGCATCGATGAGGTCGTAGGCGCGGTTCGCGTCACCACGGACGTAGAGGAGGGACGCGAGGCCGAGCGACGCCGACTGCGAGTCGGGCCGCGCCTCGAGCGCGCGCTGGTACCAGGTTTGTGCGGACGCCAGATTGCCGAGCGCCTGTTCGGCCTGGCCGGCCAGAAACATCGCCAGGTATCTGACGTCGGGATCTTTCGACGCAGCCGCGGCAGCGCGTGCCGATGCCAGCGTCTGCTCGTACTGGCCCGAACGGAAGTGCAGGTAGCCGAGCCGCGCCTGGGCTTCGGGTCCGACGGCGGAATCGTCGATCAGCGCCGCGAACTGCGCCGCGGCGTAGTCGAGCAGCGACTGCCGGCGTCGTTCGACGAGGGGCGCCGTCCCAGGCGGGCCGATGATCAGCATGCCGCTGACGAGCGGTCCCGTCCGCACGCCTTCCCGGGGCGTGTCCATCTCGTTGGTGATCGCGTAGCGCGACGCGATGGCGATCGCGCGGGCGAGCCGCAGGCGGGACTCGGCCGGCCAGCGGGCCCAGGCGTGGTCGGCGTGACCCTGCTCGATGGTGCGCTCGGTCGGAATCGTGAGCGGTGTGTGCAGGAAGCTCCAGTCGCGCACGCCGCCGGCGAGCGCGGTCGCGGAGAGCATCCAGAGCCGTTCGGCCTCGTCGCCAGCCTCCCGGGCGCGCAGCAGCGCGCAGGCCCATTCGAGGACGCAGCGCGCCGCGCAGTCCTTCTCGTCGCGCGCGTCCCACATGTCCCGCTCGGCCAGGCGCCGCTCGAGCTCGAGCGCGAACGCCGCGGCGGCGACGACCGGGCCGGGCGGCGGCGCGGGCGACTCTTCGCCCTTGGGGCCGGTCACGATGGCGAGCTGCCGCCGCAGATCGGCGACCTGATCGCGCGTCGCCCGCGGCACTGCGGCCAGGGCCTCGTCGAAGCGGCCCGCCGCGTACGTCGCCACCAGGGCCTGCGCGTCCAGGCGCCTGAGCTGTGCGGAAACGGTCGCCGGGCCGTCCGGCACACTGCCGAGAAGCACCGCCGCGGCCACGGCCGCCCCGGATTGACGAAGGACTCCCGTCATCGCTCCGATTGTCGTGCTTAAGACGTCGGCGTGTCCCGGGAGGTTGCGGGCGGCGCGAAGATTCGCCGGGCGCGGATTCCGGCCCGTCGGCGGCGACCTGGCCAACTTCCGCGGCCGATTCTTCGTCATACTACGCGTCCCTACATATAGGGAGAGGACATATGACCCCGCCGTTCAACCCCGAGCTCAAGAAGGGCAGCATCGAGATGCTGGTGCTCTCGCTGCTCGAGCCGCGGGCCCGCCATGGCTACGAGATCGGCAAGCTCATCGAGTCCCGTTCCGGCGGCCGGCTCACCTTCGCGCTGCCGACGCTCTATCCGACCCTGCTGCGGCTCGAAAGCCGTGGCTGGATCAAGGGCCGCTGGGTCGAGAAGCCCGGCGAACGCGAGCGCTGCTTCTATCGCCTGACGACCGCTGGCCGCCGGATCCTCGCCGCGCAGCGCGACACCTGGCGCGACTACGTCGCGGCGGTCAACGCGGTCATGGAACGCCGCGATGCGTGACTGGCAGGCGTTCGTGCGCGATCGTCTCGCGCTGCCGGACCTGACGCCGGCGCGCGAAGCGCGCGTGGTCCGCGAGCTGGCGGCGCAGCTCGAGGATTTCTATCGCGACGCGCTGGCGCGCGGCCTCGGCGCCGACGAGGCCGACGCCTACGCCTGCGATCAGATCCGCGACTGGGCGCGCATGGCGAGCGACGTCCGGCGCGCCAATGTCCATCACCTCATCCCTCGGCTGGATCGGCTCGCCGATCTTCTGCCGTCGCCACCGTCCACGCCGATTTCGAGAGTCTCGACCATGATCATCGCCAACGCGCCCCGCGACATCCGCCACGCCATCCGCCAACTGTTCAAGACGCCGGCGTTCACGCTGGTCGCCGTTCTGACGCTCGCGCTCGGCATCGGCGCGACCACGGCGATCTTCAGCGTCGTCAATGGCGTGCTGCTCCGGCCGCTGCCGTTCTCCATGCCCGATCAGCTCGTCCGGGTTCACGAAGTCGTGCCGCAATACGGCACGTTCTCCGTGGCGCCGGCGAACTTCCTCGACTGGCGGCAGCAGCAGACGGTCTTCTCCCGGATCGCGGCTTACAGCAGTGCCAGTGCGACCTTCACGGATGGCGAGACCGCCGAGCGGATTCCGGGCGCGCAGGTGTCCTGGGATCTGATCGAACTGCTCGGCGTCGGCCCGGCTCGCGGCGCCGGCTTCACGGCGGCTCAGGACGCGCCCGGCGCCAACCGCGTCCTCGTCATCAGCCACGGCCTCTGGCAGCGTCGGTTCGGCGGCGATCCCGGCGTCGTCGGGCGCACGGTGACCGTCAACGGCCAGCCGATGACGATTCTGGGGGTCATGCCGGAAGGGTTCTACTTCCCGAGCCGCGCTGCCGAGTTCTGGCAGCCGATCGCGATCAACCCGGCCAATCCGACGCGCGGCGGGCACTTCCTCGGCGTGGTGGCGCGCATGAAGCCCGACGTCGCGCTCGAGCAGGCCCGCGCCGAGATGAAAGCGATCGCCGAGCGGCTGGCGGTGCAATACCCCGAGTCCAGCGCCAACGAATCGGCCGAGGTCGTTCTCTTGCACGAGCAGATCGTCGGCGCGATTCGACCGGCGCTGATCACGCTGCTCGGCGCGGTCGCCGTGGTCGTGCTGATCGCGTGCGCCAACGTCGCAAATCTCCTGCTCGTCCGCGCCTCGGTGCGCGACAAGGAGGTCGCCATCCGCGCCGCGCTCGGCGCCGGCCGCGGTCGGATCGTGCTGCAGATGCTCGCCGAGAGCGTGGTGCTGTCGGTCACCGGCGGGCTGCTCGGATTGCTGCTCGCGTATCTCGCGATCACGCCGATTCAGGCGCTCGGCGCCGGCAGCATCCCGCGCGTCGCCGACATTGCGATCGAGGGCCGGGTCCTAGCATTCGCGCTGGCGGCGTCGGTCTTGACCGGTCTGCTGTTCGGCGTCGTGCCCGCCTGGCACGCCGCGAGGTCGGGGCTGGGCGCGATTCTCAAGGACAGCTCGCGATCGTCGACGGCCGCGAGCGGGCAGTGGATCCGCAATGGCCTGCTCGTCGGCGAAGTCGCCCTGTCGATCGTCCTGCTCGTCGGCGCCGCGCTGCTGCTCCGCAGCTTCGCGCGGCTGACCAGCGTCGATCCGGGCTTCCGGCCCGAGAACGTCCTGGCGTTTCAGGTGTCCCTGCCGCCGGCGACCTACAACGAGAATCCGAAACGAATCGCGTTCTTCGACTCGCTGCTCGAACGGCTGACGTCGACGCCGGGAATCGCGGCGGCGGGCATGGTCCAGACGATTCCCATTCGCGGCAGCTACGTGCTCTCGGTCGGCGTGCAAGGCCGTCCGCCGGCCAAACCCGGCGAAGAGGCCTCGGCAAATCATCGCGTCGTCACGCCCGACTACTTCAAGACGCTCGGCATCCCGCTCCAGCGCGGACGCACCTTCACGCCGCAGGACTCCGACACCGGCAAGCCGGTCGCCGTCGTCGACGAGGCCTTCGTGAAGCGGCACTTCCCGAACGAGGATCCGATCGGCCACGGCCTCAACATCGGCAACGGCACCAACGTGCCGTACGAGATCGTCGGCGTCGTCGGCAACGTGCATCACGGCGGCCTCGACGCGGTGCCTGCGCCCTCGATGTACGTCCCGTACAAGCAGGATGTCTTCAGCACCATGTGGGTGGTCGCGCGCACGCCGGGCGATCCGACGCTGTTAACGGGGCCGGTCCGGCAGACCCTGCGCCAGCTCGACCCGGCGCTGCCGGCCTATTCGATCACGCCGCTCGCGACTGTCGTCAGCGATTCGGTCGCGCAGCGCCGGTTCTCGATGCTGCTGCTGGCGCTGTTCGCGCTGATCGCGCTCTTCCTCGCCGCGGTCGGGCTCTACGGCGTCGTCGCCTACACCGTCAGCCAGCGAACGCGCGAGATCGGTCTGCGCATGGCGATCGGGGCAGCTCCGGGTCAGGTGCTGCGCATGGTGATCGGCGGCGGCATGAAGCTCGCGTTGGTCGGCGTGATCCTCGGGCTGGCCGGTGCCGTTGCGCTTGCCCGGCTGGTCGAGACGCTCCTGTTCGACGTCGCGTCGATCGATCCCATGAGCTACGCGGGCACGGCCGCGCTCCTGCTCGTCGTCGCGATGCTGGCGTGCTACTTCCCCGCACGGCGAGCGATGCGCGTCGACCCGCTGATCGCGCTGCAGTCGGAGTGATTGCGGGCTGCGGCCTGCGGGCTGCCGGCTGCCCCAAGCCCGCAGCCCGCAGCCCGCAGCCGGCCCACCCCGTATAATCCGGCAGGCCGATGACGCTTGCCGAAGGCGCGAGGCTTGGTCCGTACGAGATCGTCGCGCCGATCGGCGCCGGCGGGATGGGCGAGGTCTACCGCGCCCGCGACACGCGCCTCAATCGGGACGTCGCCATCAAAGTGCTTCCCGCGAGCTTTGCCGGCGACGTCGATCGCCGGGAGCGGTTCGAACGGGAAGCCCAGACCATCGCCGCGCTCTCGCATCCGAACGTCCTCGCGATCTTCGATGTCGGATCGCTCGACG
Organism: Vicinamibacterales bacterium; assembly: GCA_035711465.1. Lineage (GTDB taxonomy): Bacteria > Acidobacteriota > Vicinamibacteria > Vicinamibacterales > SCN-69-37 > DASTCC01. The sequence continues at coordinate 19,910 of DASTCC010000571.1, read as the reverse complement.
GCCACACCTACATCGTCACCGAGCTGCTGAGGGGCGCGACGCTTCGCGAGCGCCTGGGCACACCGGCGGCTGCGCTGCCGGTCCGCAAGGCGATCGACATCGCGATTCAAATCGCGCGCGGTCTCGCCGCCGCCCACGACAAGCACCTCGTCCACCGTGACTTGAAGCCGGAGAACGTCTTCCTCGTCAACGACGGCCAGGTCAAGATCCTCGACTTCGGCCTGGCCCGGCAGCTGCAGCCGGCGTCCGACGTCAGCCTGACGCGCGGCGGCACCGGCGCCGGCGTGGTCATGGGGACGGTTGGCTACATGGCCCCGGAACAGGTGCGCGGCGAAGCCGTCGACGCGCGGGCCGACATCTTCGCGTTCGGCGCCGTCCTCTACGAGATGGTCACGGGTCAGCGCGCGTTCGCGCGCACGACCGCGGCGGAGACGATGACCGCGATTCTGCGCGAGGATCCGCCGCCGCTGTCGGCCTCGAGCGCGACCCTGCCGCCCGCGCTCGATCGCATCGTGCGGCATTGCCTCGAGAAGAATCCGGCCGAACGCTTCGAACGGGCGCGCGATCTGGCGTTTGCCCTCGAGACGCTGACCACGCCGGAGGTCGCGAGCGGCGGCACCGTCACGACACCGGCCGGGACGACGGCGCCGCGCAAGCGGGGCTGGATCGCTGCGGCGGTCGCCGTCGGCGTCGTCGGCCTGGCGGCGCTGACATGGTGGGCGACGACGCGGCCGCGGCCGGCGGCGGCCTCGGCGGTCGTCATCGGCACGGCGACGCAACTGACGGTGGACGACGGCCTCGAGATCGACGCGGCGATCTCGCCCGACGGCAGGGTCGTCGCCTATGCCGCCGGCAACGCGGCGACGCTGCGCATCTACCTTCGGCCCGTCATCGGCGGCCGCACGATTCCGCTCTCGGACAGCGCCGCCGCGCTCGAGTTCCAGCCGCGGTGGTCGCCGGACGGCAGCCAGATTCTCTTCCTGCGTTCCGACGGCGTGTTCGTCGCGTCGTCGTACGGCGGCACGGCCCGGCGCGTGGCGGCCGGCGCGGTGCTCGACGGCGAAATCACGGGCGCGGCCTGGGCGCCGGATGGCAACCGCGTGCTGATCGCCCGCGCCGGCGGCAGATTGTCCGTCGTCTCGCTCGACGGACGCGACGAGCGGCCGGTCGGTGCGTTTGCCGCCGACGTCTACGCCTGTGACTGGGCGACCACGGGGCTGATCGCGTGCGCGTCCGGCAACCTGCTCGCCGTCGTCCCCGGCAACGCTTTCGGCAACATCGCGCCGAGCACGATTGTCGTCGGACGAGAAGGGCAGCCCTTCATCGAGGTCACCGATCGCCTGGTGCTCCATCACAGTCCGACTTGGTCGGGCGACGGACAGTGGCTGTACTTCGTGTCGAACCGGCAGGGACCGAGCGACGTCTACGCCCTGGCCTTCCGCGACGGACGGGCGGCCGGAGAGCCGCAGCGGATCACGACCGGCAGCGGCGCCCACTCCGTGTCGCTGTCCCACAGCAGCGGCCAGCTCGCCTACGTCTCCTACACGTCGAAGTCGAATTTGTGGTCGCTGCCGATTCCGCGGACAGGTGTCGTCGACATCTCCGGCGCCGAGCAGATCACGCGCGGCAACCAGATGATCGAAGCGATGCATGTCGCGCCGGACGGCAAGTCGATCCTCTTCGATTGGACCCTGCACCAGAACTCGGATGTGTTCCGGAAGACGCTTGGCGACGACAGCCAGCCGCAGCGTCTCACCTCCGACCGGCTCGACAACTTCGCTCCCGTCTTCTCACCGGATCAGTCGACGATCGCGTACCACGCCTTCGTCGACGGTATCCGTCAGATCTTCGTGATGCCCGCACACGGCGGCGAAGCGCGGCAGATCACCCGCGACCAGAATCACCATGCGTACCCGGTCTGGTCGGCTGACGGCGAGGCCATTGCCTTCATCAACACCGGGACGCCAGCGACGAGGCGCGGCTACTACGTCATTCGGCGCGCCGGCGACGGCGGCTGGGGGAATCCGGTGCAGCTTGGCGACGGTCTTCCCGGGCGGCGCGCGGCGTGGATTGACAGCGACACAATCGCGCTGCCGTTGAACCGCGGCATCGAACGTGTGGCCGTCCGCAGCCGGCAGGCCACGACGCTGTACGCCCCGAACGTCGATGGCGATCCCGTGCCGGAATCGCTTCAGCTCTCGGAAGACGGCCGCACCCTCTATTTCAAGGCTCACGATGACAAGGGGATGGCTCAGATCTGGGCGCTGCCGGTGCAGGGCGGGCCGCCGACGCTGGTCGTGAAGTTCACCGATCCGACGCGTCCGTCGATTCGCGCCGACTTCGCCGTCGGCGCCGGCCGTTTCTTCTTCACCCTCGAAGATCGCCAGGCCGACGTCTGGATCGCCGACGTCACGCGAAAATAGCCCCTGCCGTCCGCATGCCCGCGCGCGCCGTCATCCAGGCTACCGGCCTCTCCAAGCACTACGGCGCCACGCGCGCCGTCGACGACGTCTCGCTCGAGGTCTTCGACGGCGAGATCTTCGGCCTCATCGGCCCCAACGGCGCCGGCAAGACGACGACGATGGAATGCATCGAAGGGCTGCGCAAGCCCGATGCGGGACGCGTCGCCGTGCTCGGGCTCGACCCGTTCACGGACACCGCGGCGCTGCAGCTGCGCATCGGCGTGCAGCTACAGGAGGCGCAGCTCCAGAAGCGCATTCGCGTGCGCGAAGCGATCGCGCTCTGGTCGTCGCTCTATCCGCGGCCGGTCGACGGTCATCAGCTGCTCGCGCAGCTCGGCATCGGCGGCAAGGCGTCGGCCTGGTTCATGACGCTCTCGGGCGGACAGAAGCAGCGGCTGTTCATCGCGCTCGCGCTCATCAACGATCCCGAGGTCGTGTTTCTCGACGAGTTGACGACCGGCCTCGATCCGCAGGCGCGTCGTGCGATCTGGGAGCTCGTCCGCGGCATCCGCGCGCGCGGCAAGACGGTATTCCTGACGACGCACCTGATGGAGGAGGCCGAGCGGCTCTGCGACCGCGTCGCCATCATCGATCACGGCCGCATCGTCGACGTCGATTCGCCGGCCGGGCTCGTGCGCCGCCACTGTCCCGAGCGCACCATCGTCATCGAGACGGCCGACCCGGCCGCGGTCGAGCGGCTGGGCGCGGTTGCCGGCGTGGAATCGGCGGTGCGCGACGGGTCGAACGTCGTCATCCGCGCGCAGTCGGTCGAGGTGATGACCGGCATCATCGGCTGTCTCGCCGCGCACCGCATGGACGTCACCGACTTCCGGACCTTCGTGCCGACGCTCGAGGACGTGTTCCTGAAGCTGACCGGCCACTCGGTGCGTCAATGATGCAGTATTTCCGCGGCCTGCTCGGCCTGACGTGGCTGGAGATCAAGATCTTCCTGCGCGAGCCGCTCGGCGTGATCGGCGCCGTGTTCGTGCCGGTCTTCGTCTTCGTCGTCATCGGCCGGATGTTCGCGGGCGATCTCAGCGCCCCGGAAGGGCAGACCGGCATCGTCGGCGTCGACCTGGCCGTGTTCGCGGCGCTGCTGATCGCGATCAGCGCGGTGCTCTCGCTGGTGACGATCATCGCGATCTACCGCGAGAGCGGCATTCTGAAACGCCTGCGGGCGACGCCGCTCCGGCCGCTGACGATCCTGACCGCGCACGTGCTCGTCAAGCTCGCGTTCACCGCCGCGACGCTGCTGCTGACGCTGGCGCTCGGCAAGCGCTACCTGCCCGTGGACGTGCCCGTGCCCTGGATCCCGTTCACCGCGGCGACGATCGTCAGCACGCTCAGCATCCTGTCGCTCGGCTTCCTGCTCGCCAGCGTGGCGCCGACGGCGCGGTTCGCGCAGCCGATCGGCACGATCGTGCTCTACCCGATGATCGGCATCTCGGGTCTGTTCGCGCCGATCGAGCGGATGCCTGGCGTCCTGCAGCTGTTGTCCCACCTCACGCCGGCGAGCTACGCGGTGTCGCTGATGCGCGGCGCATGGACCGGCGACTCGTGGCTGGCGCACTCCGGCGACCTGGCCGGACTGGCGGCCGTCTTTGCCGTGTGCACCGTGCTCGCGGCGCGATGGTTCCGATGGGAGTAGCCGGCCCGCTGCCGGCCGTGAGAACCGGTGATATCTTTCCGACCAGCCTGGCTCGGAGCTCGCGCCGGGGCATCGGTTGAGGACCGCCGTGAAACATCCGCAAAGTAGGTTCGGTGCACGAGGCTCGCAGGTATCGGCGCTCGCCATCGCGAGCGCGCTCGTTCTGGCCGCGTGCGGCGGCGGCCGGGCGCCGTCGCCCGATGCCTGGGCCATCGTCGATGGCCGCGAGATTCTTCGCGACGACGTCGAGAGGGCCTATCGCGCGGCGGTGCAGCGGACCGAGAAGCCGCCCTCCGACGAAGAGCGGCTGGTCGCGCAGATGGGCGTGCTCGAGGAGCTGATCACGCAGAACATCCTGATGGCCCGCGCCCGCGCCTCCGGCATCGAGGTGACCGAAGAGGAAGTGGACAAGGCCTTCGCCGAGAAGCGCGGCACGATGACCGACGAGGCGATGAGCCGGCAGCTGAGCGATCGCAACCTCACCCGCGAGGACGTGCGCGCCGTCATCCGCCGCGAGCTCATCGTCAACAAGCTGCTCGAGCGCGACGTCGTCGCCAAGGCCGCGGTGACCGATGCCGAAATCGAGGCGTTCTTTCAAGCGAACCGGGCGCAGTTCAACATCGCCGAAGCGCAGTACCGGATCGCGCAGATCGTCGTGACGCCGCGGCTCAGTCCGCAGACGCGCAACCGGATGAACGACGACGCCGGCTCGCCGCAGCAGGCCGAGCAGAAGACGCGCATGATCTTCGAGAAGCTCAAGGCCGGGGCGGACTTCCAGCAGCTGGCGGCCGATTACTCGGAGGATCCGCAATCGGCGGCCAACGGCGGCGACCTCGGGTTCATCCCCGACACGGCGCTTCGCCAGGCGCCGCCGCAGCTGCGCGACCTGGTCCTGAAGATGACGCCCGGCAACGTCAACACGATCATCGTCAACGGCAACTACACGATCGTCCTGCTGGTCGCGCACGAGGCGCCCGGCCAGCGCGATCTGTCCGCGCCCGGCGTCAAGGATCAGATTCGCGACGGTCTGCGCGAGCGCAAGGATCGTCTGCTCCGCACCGCCTATCTCACCGAGGCGCGCAACAGCGCGACCATCGACAACCGGCTGGCGCGCATGCTCGTCGAGAGTCAGGGCAAGCCGCCCGCCGGGCTGCTGGCAGCGCCGGGCGCGGCCAAGTAGTCGGCGCGTTCGTACTTGTGGCCTCACGATCGTCGCCGCGGAAACCCGCGGGTGACGTTCGCGTGATCGTCGCGGAATCCTTCGTGAAATCGCAGTCGATTCTTCTGCCTCGCTGTCTGGCACAGACCGTGCAATAACGTCGGACAGCCGTTCGCGGGCAATGCCGCCCGCCCGGCAGGATTGCACCGCCATGAATCGGCCTACGTTGGATCCGGGCCTCACGGCCTCGCAGCGTGTCCTCGAAGCGCTCGTGCAGCGCCTGAAGGACGCGTACGTCGCTCAGCCGTCGTTGTCGCTCACGCCGCTCCAGGCGTCGCGGCTCTGCGGCATCGACTCGGAAGTCTGCGAGGCGATGCTCAACGTGCTGGTGGCGACGGGCTTCTTGCGCCGCGGCTCGGACGACCGCTTTCTTCGCGCCTACGTCCACTGAGACGTCGCGGCGATGGGTCGTGCCCGCCACGTCTGGCCGTGGCGCGCGGCACGGGCCGATCGTCCGCCGCCGGGCAGCGCGTTGCCGGTAGACTCCCGGCATGCTGACCGCGATCCTGCTCGCCACTGTTGCTACCGTCACCCCGGCCCTGGACGCCGCGCAAGCGGCGGACGTCACCAGCCTTGCCGGCGGCATGAAGTCGCTCTACCGATCGATCCGCCAGAACATCCTCGAGGCCGCCGAGCTCATGCCCGAGGACAAATACGCCTTCAAGCCCTCGGCGGATGTCCGGACGTTCGGCCAGCTCGTCGGTCACGTCACCAACACCCACTACAACTTCTGCTCGGCGGCGCGTGAGGTGCCGAGTCCCAACAAGAGGAACAACGAGACGCTGACCACCAAGGCAGAGCTGGTCGCGGCGCTGAAGGAGTCGCTCGCGTTCTGCGACGCCGCCTACGAGCTCGGCGACACCGACCTGCTCAAGCCGGCGAAGTTCGGCACCGCCGCGATTACCAAGGGCTACGCACTCACCTACAACATCGCCCACGACAACGAGCACTACGGCAACATCGTGACCTACCTGCGGCTCAACGGGCTCGTGCCGCCATCGACAGCGCGCAGGGGGGGCGGGGAGTAGTCAAGCGTCTGGCTACGCGACCTCGTACGTCGTGATCTCGACTTCATGGCCATCAGGATCGGTCAAATAGATCGATCGGGCGATCTGGTGGTCCTGTTCGACGAACGCGATCTTCCGTCTCGTCAGCTCGGCTTTGACAAGAGCGAAATTGGCGGCATCGGTTCGAAACGCGAAGTGGCGCATCGTCAGCACGTCGCGGCCGGGCCTGGGCCGAGGCGACGATCCCTGAACGGGGAAGAGTGCGAGTCCGGAGCTCCCGGCTGCGACGACTGTCGGCACGCCGCCCCAGACGCCGTCGTGCATGCGGGTGAGACCCAGGACGTCCTCATACCAGGCTGCCGAACGTTCGACGTCGGTGACGGCGATAGCGACATGATCGAGACAGGTCAGCGCGAATGCAGTCATGAATTGCTCCGGGGCAGCGAGCATGGTCCTCACGCCAGCAGCGCAGTGACGATGCGGGTCCATTCCTCTTTGAGTGAATCAGCGGCGATGGGTTGTCCGGCGCGCCGATACCAGTAGGCGGCGTTGCCGGCGTCGCCTTCCTTGCGGTGCAGGTACGCGTGGACCCACGCGGCCTGCGCGCTTTCGATGTCCTGAGTGATCTGATGTGCCCGCTCCCAGTCGCCCCGGGCGTCATGCCACAGGGCAAGGAGAAGCGGCGACAGCGTCGGAGCGCTCGCGGCGTCGAGGGACGCACGAAACTCGCCCAGCGTCATCAACCGATTATCAGCGAAGGCAACCCGGGGCTTGATCAACTGTGGCCATTGTGGGCATAGTAGAGCCGACATGGGTACATTGCCGTCGCCGCACACCGTCCTCATCCTCGCCAGCCTGGCCGAAAGCGCACGCCACGGCTACGCCATCAAGAAGGATGTCGCCGAACGCACCGGCGGCGATGTCCGCCTCGGTTCGACCACGCTCTACCGGCTGCTCGGGCAGCTGCTCGACGACGGCCTGATCGAGGAGCAGCGCACCCGGCCGGCGCCGGCGCTCGACGACGAGCGGCGGCGGTACTACGCGATCACGGCGGCCGGGCGCCGCGCCCTCAGCGGTGAGCTCCGGCGGCTCGAGCGCGTGCTCCACGCCGCCCGCGCTGGCGGGATGCGCGAACGATGACCGGCGTCCGGCAGCGCGGCGTGCGCGTCGTCGAGCGCCTGCTGCGCTGGATTCTGTACGCCTACCCGGCGCGTTTCCGCGATCGCTTCGAGCGTGAAGTGATCGCGTCGGCGCGCGAAGACCTGGACGGCGCCGCCACCCGACTGGCGTTTGCCGCCGTCGCGCTGCGCGAACTCGCCCAGGCGGCCACAGGTGTGATTCCTCAGCATCAGCTCGAACGCGTCCGGCACGGACGCGCGGGCTTCAGGGAGACCGTCATGTTTCACTGGCAATCGATCCTGAACGACGTCCGGTTCGCCGTCCGCTCGCTGGCCAAGGCGCCCGGATTCACCACCGTGGCGCTGCTCGTGCTCGCGCTCGGCATCGGCGCGAGCACCGCGATCTTCTCGGTCGTCGACGCCGTCGTGCTGCGCGCGCTGCCGTTCGACGAGCACGACCGTCTCGTCGCCGTCCTCGAACACGATCCCGCCCGGTCCACGACCTTCGGCAGCGGCGCGACGACGGCGCAGAACTATCTCGACTGGCGCAGCCGGCTGCAGTCGTACCAGGGCATGGCGATCGTCGGCAATGCCCGATTCCGCCTCCAGAACGAGGCCGGCGAACCGGCTGACGCGACGGCGCGGTCGGTGACGCCGGAGTTCTTCGACGTGCTGCGCGTCCGCCCGCTGCTCGGCCGCGACTTCGTTGCCGAGGACGAAACCGCGTCGCGCCAGGTTGTGATGCTGAGCTATCCGTTCTGGCAGCGCCAGTTCGGCGGTGCGCTGGACGTGGTCGGACGCACCATCGACCTGAACGAGAAACGGTGGGAGATCGTCGGCGTCCTGCCGCAATCGTTCTCGTATCCGGTCTCGAGTCCGCAGCCGGCCGAGCTCTTCGTGCCCGTGCACTTCACCGCGGCCGACAAGACACGCGAGCACGGCAATCGCACCTACAACTACCTCGCGATCGCGCGGCTCAAGCCCGGCGTGTCGATCGCCGCCGCGAACGGCGAGGTCGTGCAGCTCGCCAAAGCGCTCGCGGCCGAACATCCGAAGTGGTACGGCGACCGGACCGGGCGGGTGATTCCGCTGCAGGAGCAGTTCGTCGCTCCGGACGTCCGACGGTGGATGCTGATGTTGCTCGGCGCGGTGACGTTCGTGCTGCTCATCGCCTGCGCCAACGTCGCCAACCTGATGCTGGCGCGGGCGACGTCGCAGAGCCGTGAGCTCGGCATTCGCGCCGCGCTCGGCGCGGGCCGGGTCCGGCTGATGCGCGGCGTGCTGATCGAGAGCCTGGTGTTGTCGCTCGCCGGGACGATGCTCGGCGTCATCGTCGGCGCCGGCGGCGTGCGGGTGCTGAAGGCGTGGCTGCCGGCGGGGATCCCGCGCGTCGCCGCGATCGCGATCGACTGGCGGGTGCTGCTCGTCGCCGCCGGCGCGGCCATCGTCACGGGCCTGATGTTCGGACTGCTGCCGGCGTGGCACTCGTCACGGCCGAACATCTCGCGGGGGCTGCGCGACGGCGGCCGATCGGTGACGGCCGGCGCGGCCAAACAGCGGACGCGATCGGCGCTGGTCGTGGCCGAGATGGCGCTGGCCACCTTGCTCGTCGTCGGCGCCGGGCTCTTCATCGCCAGCTTCGTCAACCTGCTGCGCGTCGACGCCGGGTTCGACTATCGCGGCGTGATCACGCCCGGCAGCGTGGGCGTCACCTTCGATCAGAACGACCTGGCCGGGACCTTCGCGCGCGGCCGGCAGTATACGCGCCAGATGGTCGCGGCCATTGCGCGCGCGCCGGGCGTCGACGAGGTGGCGGGCGTGCAAGGCGGGCTGCCGTTCAGCGGCAGCTGGAGCCGGACGCTGGTCACGCTGCCCGAACGCGGCGAGCTGACAGGCGACGACGACCAGCTGGACATCCGGCGCGTGACTCTTGGTTATCTCGAGCTGCTGCGCGTGCCGCTCCGTGCCGGCCGGCTGATGAATGGCACGGACGTCGACGGCGCGCCGCCGGTGATCGTGCTCAACGAGGCGGCGGCGAAGCGCTACTGGCCTGGCGAGCCGCCGATCGGTCAGCGGCTGACGATCAACAAGATCGAGCACACGGTGATCGGCGTCGTCGGCGATATTCGCCATCTCGGTCCCGAGACGCCGTCGCGGCCCGAAGGCTACGCGCCGACCGAGCAGTCGTCGGTCACCAGCCTCACTCTGGTCGTGCGCGCCCGGGGCGACGCCGCGAGCGTGCTGCCAGGCATCCGCTCGGCGATCTGGAGCGTCAATCCCGAACAGCGGCTGCGCCCCGACGTTCTCTCGATGGAGGGCTACTTCGATCGCCTGATTGCACAGCGCCGTTTCAGCATGGCCGTGCTCGCGCTGTTCGGCATCCTCGGCCTGGTGATCGCCGCGGCCGGCATCTATGGCGTGATGGCCTACCTCGTGTCGCAGCGCACCAGCGAGTTCGGCGTGCGGATGGCGCTCGGCGCGACGCGGACGACGCTCGTCCGGATGGTGATTGGCCAGGCCGGCCGGCTGATCGTGATCGGGCTCGCGATCGGCGGCGCGATCGCGTGGTGGTTCAGCGGCGCCCTGAGCGCGTTCCTGTTCCAGCTCGACGGCGGCGACCTTCGCGTCCTGACCGGCGCCGTCATCGTGCTGGCGACGACAGGCATCCTGGCGAGCGCGCTGCCCGCGCGCCGCGCCGCGCGGGTCGATCCGCTCAGCGCATTACGCGCGGATTAGGGGGACGGGCCTCAGTCACAATCGGCTTTCGGATAGGCTTGGCACGGAAACGACTCCGTGTCTGTCGCATCGCACCTTCAGATTTCGCCGGCGAAATACGATCGCAAGATTCGCACGCTGATTCCGCTCTACGACGAGCTGATTGCCGAAGTGGCGCGGGCGCTCGGGTTCGCTTCGCGCCCGGTTCGGCGGATCGTCGATATGGGAATCGGCACCGGCGCGCTCGCCAAGGCATGTCTCGGCGAAGCGCCGCAGGCGCGGGTGTGGGGCATCGATGCCGATCGGTGGATGATGCAGATGGCCTCGGCGCGGCTCGGCGCGCTCGCCTCGCGCGTGACGATGGTCGAAGGCAGCTTTCTCGACGCGCGGATCCCGGCGTGCGATGCCATCGTCGCAAGCTACTCGCTGCATCACATCCGCACCCAGGCGCGGAAGCGGGGGTTCTATCGCGCCTGCTTCGACGCGGTTCGGCCCGGCGGCGTCCTGGTCAGCGGGGACTGCGCGCCGGCGTCGACGCCGGAGGGCTTCGCGCGCGATCTCGACGTCTGGGTCACGCACCTGGCGAAGTCGTTCGGCGGCCGCGAGCAGGGCCGCCGCGTCTACGAGTCGTGGGCCGACGAGGACGTCTACATGCCGCTCGCCGATGAGGTGAAGATGCTGACGCGCGCCGGCTTCGCCGTTGACGTGCCCTGGCGCCGATCGCCGTTCGCGGTCATCGTCGGCATCAAGCCAGGTCGTCGCAGCGCGCGCGGGTCGCGGTCAGCGCGGCAGTCGTGAGCAGCGACAGTCCGGGTGCGTGCGGGTACCTTCTCATACCGCCCGACGCTGTTCGTCGAGTCCGACAACGAAGGTCTGCTCGTCAGCGAAGCGCGCCGGTGCGCGCCCGGCCCAGAGATCGTAGGCGGGCAGGAACCGGCGCACGTAATCTTCGATGTCCTCGCGGCTAAGACCGGGCAGGCCCTTCGCCTTCATTGCGTCCTCGGCCTCGACACGCCACTTCAGCACGAACCTCGGGTCGATCGCGCGCAGCACGACGAACGCATCGAGGAGACGATGCCAGCGGTCGTACGCCGCAAGCGCGCGATTCGAATGGACCAGTCGCGCGTCGGTGATCGTTGCCTCGGGCACTGGCTCGAAGCCCAGCATCCAGCCTTCGAGGATCACGACGTCGACCGGGCCGGCAATCTCGCGCCACTCGGCCGCGGGGGCGCGATCGCCGCGGCCGCCATGCTGCGACTTGTCGTAAACCGGCACCCGCGTGGTCGCACCGGCGCCGAGCGCGCGCAGCTCGGCGAGCGTCCGCTCTCCGAGCGCGACATCGTGGGTGCCGGGATAGCCCCGATGTTCCAGATAGGGATTACCGGGATTCGCGGCTGCCAGCCGGACCTGTTCCTCGCGCGTGAGATAGAAGTCGTCCACCGACACGCTGAGCCCGGTGAGCCCAAGCGAGGGCAACAGCGCCAGCACGTGCTTCGAGAGCGTCGTCTTGCCCGCGCCCTGTGGCGCCTGAAGGCCGACGACGAACGGCCGACGAGCGGCACGGCGCGCACCGGCAAGACAGAACCAGAGCACCGGCAGATAGAGATGGTGGACGCGTCGATCCAGATCGGCCGCGCCAGCCAGTTCCCGTTCGAGCGCCGCAGCCGCCGACGCCCAGTCGTGCCAATCGACCTCGCCGTGCCTCGACAGTTGCCGAAACGCCGGCCCGCTCCGCGCGAACTCCCTCATCTGCATGATTCCCCGATCGACGATTCGCCGTTTGCCGACTGCCCAATCGCCGATAATTTTCTTCGTATGCCCCGAGCATTATCTTCGAGTGCCGCGGTTGCGATTGCGATCGCCGCCGCCGTTCTGGCCGTCAGCGCTCAGACGACCACGCCACCGGCCGGGCAGCGTTCGTTTGCGAAGATCAGCCAGGCACTCTCGGAGCCTGGCGGCTACTTCGATACCGACAATCTGATCTCGAACGAGCGATCGTTTCTGCACGTCACGCCGGCGTTGCGGGTCCCGGCGCTCGCCGGCGGCGTCTACGTCGGCGTCGGGCCCGACCAGAACTTCTCCTACATCGCCCACGCCCGGCCGTCGCTCGCGATCATCGTCGACATCCGTCGCGACAACCTGCTGCTGCATCTGCTGTTCAAGGCGCTGTTCCAGCTCGCACCGACGCGGATCGAGTACTTGTCGCTGCTCACCGGGCGGGCGCCGCCGGCAGCGGCCGACGTCTGGACGGCCCGGCCGGTCCGCGACGTCATCGCCGGCATCGACCGTGCCGCGCCGCTCGGCGCCGACCGGCTCGCCGCGCTCGACCAGCGGCTGGCCGCGACCATCGACGCGTTCGGGATGGCGCTGACGCCCGAGGATCATCGCACCATCGTCCGGTTCCATCGCCGCTTCGTCGACGACGGGTTGTCGCTGCAGTTCAACAGCACCGGCCGCGCGCCGCAGTTCAACTATCCGACCTACCGCGACCTGCTGCTCGAGACCGACCGCGCCGGCACGCCGCGCAGTTTCATGGCGGCCGAAGCCGACTACCAGTTCGTGCGGTCGCTCCAGGGGCGCGATCTCGTCGTGCCGATCGTGGGCGATCTCGCCGGCCCGCGGGCGCTCGCCGCCGTCGCCCGCTTCCTGACCGACCGGAAGGCGCAGGTGTCCGCGTTCTACGTCTCGAACGTCGAGTTCTACCTGTTCAGGCAGGGCAGCTTCGCGCGCTTCGTCAACAACGTCGCCAGGATGCCGCGGCGCAACGGCAGCGTGATCATCAGGAGCGCCTTCAACGGCGCGCCGACGGTGCCGGGTTACAACAGCGCCTCGATGACGCAGCCGATCCAGGCGCTCGTCGATGGCTACGCCGCCGGCCGCTTCCGTCAGTACTGGGATCTGATCTCCGACTCGCGCTGACGGATTCAGGCCGATGCGCGTTCTTCCCGCGCCGCCGCACCCGACGCCGTCGCGTACCAGATCGTCCCGGTGAGTCCGATCGCGCCGCCGAGCAGGAACGTCAGGTCCGGGCCGAAGCGCGACCAGACGAGTGCGGCGACGAACGGCGCCGGACAGAACGCAAACGATCGCAGGCCCCAGTAGAGTCCGACCGCGCGGGCGCGCACGTCGGGCGCGAAGCCCGTCGAGATCAGCGCCTTGCGGGCCGGCTCGCCGAGCTCGCGCAGGCCGTTGAACACGTAAGTGATGACGAAGCCGGCGATGACCGGGAGCCCTAATGCCGAGAACGCGCGCGGCAGGACGACCAGCGAGATCGGGAACAGCGAGAACAGCAGGAAGGTCAGCCCGATGAACGGCCGTGGTGAGGGCGATCGATCGACCCATTTCGCAATTGGTACGTAGGTCGCGAGCGCCGTCGCCGCCATGATCGCCATCAGCCAGCCGACCGTGGACTTGGCCGAGGCGTCGCTCCAGCCCCACGCGGTCGTGAGGATGGTGACGACGTAGAGCGCGGCGAAATCGCGAGCGAACCAGTCGCCCCAGCGGATGAAGATTTCGGCGCTCAGCAGCCGGCGCAGATCGCGCGGCATCGACCGCAGGATCTCGCCGAGCGGCACCGAGGCCGGCACCGCCTTGGGGCGCAGCCGCCGCGTCAACAGCAGTTGCAGGACGACGGCGAGGCCGACGAAGACGAACGCGAGCGTGAGGTTGAGCCAGTAGCCGACCATCGCGAACGCGAGGCCGCCCAGGGCCGGGCCGACAATCTTCGGTACGCGCTTCTGGATGCTCTGGACGGCGAACGCGATCGTCCTGCGGTTCTTCGGCACCTCGCTGCCGACGACGTCGAAGGTCGCCGGCACGGAGAGCGGCTCCCAGTTCGTCATCAGCAGCGCCGCGGCCGCGATCAGCCACGGCTCGCGCGTCGACAGCATGACGACGAACCCGATCGCCATCGGCGCCGCCGACACCGCCAGCGCCACCCGCGCGCCGAGCCGATGCGCGACGCTGCCGCCGATCAAGTAGCCGAAGCCCTCGAGCAGATTCCGCAGCGACGCGATGATGCCCGCGTACCACACCGCCTCGATCGCCGCCTGCGACGGGTCAGCCGCCGGCGCCAGATCTTTCAGGTGCAGGGCGAGGAAATTGCTCCAGATCTCCTCGCTCAGCCCGAGACAGCCGATGACGACGAGGACGGCGACCGTCGCCCGGTTCAGTCCGAACCAGTCGGCCAGTCGCGAGCGGAGCGCGCTCGGGCTCATGCCCCCTTGGGTTTCGCGAACAGCGCGTCGTCGAGCGTGACGTTCTGGGTGATCGAGGTGATCGTGATCGTCGCCGTGAACTGATCGTTGACCTGGCGAATCGTGTAGGCGCGCTGGACGCCGTCGACGGGCTTGTAGTTCTCGTAGTAGGTGTTGACGACGCCGCCGGCCTCGCGGGTCAGACTCTGACGGATCAGCAATCCGGTCTCGGCGTCGAAGAAGAGCTGGATGGGCTTGCCGCCCGCCGGCACCGCCTCGATCAGGAAGGCGTCGCGCGCGCCCACTTTCTCGCGGCCCTTCACCGTCATCGACGGGTAGATCGTCTTCATCTGCAGCTCGCGCGGGAAGGCGGCGCCTCGCCGCGCCTCGACCAGATCCGCGCCGGTCTTCTCGCGGATCTCGCCGGTCGCCGGATCGGACGCCCAGCCCACGGTGCCGTCGAAGCCCTCGCGCTGCACGCCGCCTTGCCCGAGGTCGACTCTGGTGACCGCCTTGTTCGGCGACTTCTGCGAGATCTCGACGGTGCCGTCGAGTCCGACCGGACTGATCGCGATCGTGCCCTTGGCCGTGATGGTGCGGATCTTCCCGAGCGCGGCCCGTCCGCCGACGCCGTCGATGTACTTCTGCAGGATCTGGTCGAGCGTCGGCGTCGGCGCCGTCTGAGCCGCGAGGCTCGAGCTCGACACGAACGCCGTCAGCAGACCGAGGATGAGCGCGTGGTGGATGTAGCGCATGACCCCATCATCGCATCAACCGCGGCGCGCGACGCTCCGGTCCAGCAGCGCTTCGGCGGCGGCGCGCTGACCGCTCTCGACGGCGCCGTTGATGTAGCCCTGCCAGCGAAAACTGGTGTGCTCGCCGGCGAAGTGGACGCGGCCGAACGGCCTCGCGAGCCAGTCGCGCAGTGCCGGGTCGAAAGCCGGGTCGAAGAACGCGTAGCCGCCGCCGGCCCATGGGTCTTCCTCCCAGGCGATCAGGTGTGAGGCGAGCAGTCGTCCGGGACGGCCGAGCCAGCCGAGCCGCTTGACGGCGCCGAGCGGTCCATCAGCCGCGACGACCGCGCGCAGCTCGGCCGAGCCGCCGCCGCCCGAGAGCAGACTGAGGATGCCGCCACGCCCGCGCTGTTCCTCGTTGCCGTCCCAGACCGCACCGGTCGGCTGATCGGAGCCGAAAAGGCTCGGCTGCTTCCGGCGCGCCCAGAAGCGCGAGTCGAACTGCAACAGCAGTCGCGTCGCCGGCCCCATGCGGAGCCGATCGATGGCGGCGCGTTGCCGATCCGGCAGCGGCGGATCGAACGTCACCGCACGCAGCGGTGGCGTCGGCAGCGTCACGATCGCGCGATCGGCGCGGAGCGTCGCGCGGCCGCGGCGGCTCTCGATGGTCGCGGCGATGCCGCTCGCGTCCTGCGTGATCTGCCGGACCGCCGTGCCGAGCAGCAGCCTGCCTCCGAGCGACGCGGCGAGCGCCGTGGCGAGCTGATCGTTGCCGCCGCGGACGCGGACGTTGTCGCCATCGCCGCTGAACGGGTCGCTCGCGAAGAAGTCGACGAGCGCGAGCAGCGACAGCTCCTCGGGATCGGCGAGAAACAGACCGCGAAACCCGCGGAAGCGCGAGAGCACGTAGCGCGCCTCCGCCGCGGTGCGTCCGTGCATCAGCGTGCCGAGCCAGGCGGCGACCGACATCGAGGCGAGATCGCGTGCGATCGGTCCGTCCCAGCGCTGATCCGCGAGC
Source organism: Vicinamibacterales bacterium (assembly GCA_035711465.1). Taxonomy (GTDB): domain Bacteria; phylum Acidobacteriota; class Vicinamibacteria; order Vicinamibacterales; family SCN-69-37; genus DASTCC01. The sequence goes on along the minus strand of DASTCC010000571.1, from coordinate 3,793 downwards.
AGGTAGTCCCGGATGCGCGCGCCGAGGTCGGCGTCGACCGCCTCGAATCCGCCGAACAGATTCTGCCGCCGCAGCCGGCCATGCCGATCGGTGCCGTAGTAGCCGAACCCGTTCTTGAGAATCGGCACGAGCTCGAGCGAGAAGCGGCGCGCGATCGCCTTGACGGCGTCGTGATCGGGCTCGATGAGATCGGCGCCGCCCTCGGCGTGCTGCCGGCCGGCGAATGGCTCCCGGATGGTCCACACGCGCCCGCCGACCCGGTCGCGCACCTCGACGACGATCGCCTGGCCGCCGCGATCTTCGACTTCACGGGCCGCGGCGAGGCCCGCCATGCCGGCGCCGACGACGAGCACGGTCATGAATCGAGGATACAGGCTCGGCAGGCCGCGTGCCGTCGACCAGACAGCACGCACGGACTTCGCGCTGCGGACTAGAATTGCCCCGGAGGCTGGAACATGCGAACGACGCTGGTGACCGCGATGACCGCGATCGCGGTGGCGGGGACGGTGCTGGTGCGAACGGAGTCGCGATCGGGGCCGCCGCAACAGCTGCCGCCGCGGGCGTCGCTGGCGCGCGACTACCCGGTGCAGCCGGTGCCGTTCACGTCCGTGCGGCTCACCGACGAGTTCTGGGCGCCCAAGATCGAGATCAACCGGACGGCGTCGATTCCGGCGGCGTTCCAGCAGTGCGAGGTCACCGGCCGCGTCGATCTGTTCGTCCGCGCCGCCGCCGTGCTGCGCGGCGAGACCATCGCCAACACGCGGCCGCCGGGGTATCCGTTCGACGACACCGACGTCTACAAGGTGATCGAGGGCGCGTCGTACACGCTCAGCGTTCATCCCGATCCGAAGCTCGACGCCTACGTCGATTCGTTGATCGCGAAGATCGCCGCGGCCCAGGAGAAGGACGGGTACCTGTACACGACGCGGACGATCAATCCGGCGGCGCCGCATCGATGGGCGGGCAAGCAGCGATGGGAGCTCGAGAAGGTCGACAGCCACGAGCTCTACAACCTCGGCCACATGATCGAAGCGGCGGTCGCGCACTACCAGGCCACCGGCAAGCGCACCTTTCTCGACGTCGCGATCAACGCCGCCGACATGCTGGTGCGGACGTTCGGACCGGGCAAGGCGTCGACGTGGCCGGGCCATCAGATCACCGAGATGGCGCTGGTGCGGCTCTACCGCGTCACCGGCACTGCCGCCTACGCGGATCTCGCGAAGTTCTTCCTCGACGTGCGCCGGCCCGACGCGCCGGCGAGCAGCAACTGGCCGCCGTCCTATCACCAGGCGCAGGCGCCGGTGATCGAGCAGACCGAAGCAGTCGGCCATGCCGTCCGCGCCACCTACATGTACTCCGGCATGGCCGACGTCGCCGCGCTCACCGGCGATCAGGCGTACTTGAAGGCGTTGACGACGATCTGGGGCAATCTCGTCGGGCAGAAGTTCTACATCACTGGCGGCATCGGCTCGACCGGCAGCGGCGAAGGCTTCGGCCCGCCCTACGACCTGCCGAACATGTCGGCCTACAACGAGACCTGCGCGTCGATCGGCGTCGATTTCTGGAACCTGCGGATGTTCCTGCTCACCGGCGACGCGCAGTACATCGACGTGATGGAGCGCACGCTCTACAACGGGCTCATCTCCGGCGTCTCGCTCGACGGCAAGACCTACTTCTATCCGAACCCGCTCGAGTCGCGCGGCCAGCACGCGCGCCGCGAGTGGTTCGGCGTCGCCTGCTGTCCCGGCAACATCACGCGCTTCCTGCCGTCGGTGCCCGGCTACGTGTACGCGAAGCAGGGGGCGACGATCTTCGTCAACCTCTTCGCCGCCGGCGACGCCGACGTCGCGCTCGCCGACGGCCGGGCGGTCAAGCTGACGCAGACGACGCGGTATCCGTGGGATGGCGCGGTCAAGATGACCGTCGCGCCCGATCGCGCCGGGCCGGTGACACTCAAGATCCGCATTCCCGGATGGGCGCGGAACCAGCCCGTGCCGGGCGATCTCTATCGCTTCGAGTCGGCGACGCACGAGCCGGCGAGTGTCCGCGTCAACGGGGCGCCGGTATCGATGACGCTCGACAAGGGCTACGTATCGATCACGCGCGACTGGCGGGCCAGCGACTCGATCGAGCTCCTGCTGCCGATGCCGGTGCAGCGCGTCGTCGCGCACGAGCGCGTCGAGGCCGATCGCGGCCGCGTCGCATTCCAGCGCGGCCCGATCGTCTTCGCCGCCGAATGGCCCGACAACCCGGACGCGCGCGTGCGCAACCTGGTCGTCGCCGACGCGATGCCGATGCGGTCGGAGTTCCGGCCGTCGCTGCTCGGCGGCGTGCAGGTCGTCACCGCCCGCGCGACCGCGCTCGCACTCGATGCCACTGGCGCGGTGACGAAGAAGGATCAGCCGTTCGTCGCGATCCCCTACTACGCCTGGTCGAACCGCGGTCCCGGCGAGATGGCGGTGTGGCTCGGACGCACCGAGGCCGTCGTCACGCCGGCGCCGTTTCCGACGCTGGCGATGATGAGCAGGGTCGCTGTCTCCGGCGAGCCGCGGCGCAGCGCGCGGATGATCAACGACGGCGAAGATCCCCGGCGTTCGTCGGACAGCAGCGCCTACTTCGACTGGTGGCCCGCCAACGGCCGCACCGAAACGGCCGACATGACCTTCCCGTCGGCGACGACGGTGTCGGAGGTGCAGGTGTACTGGTTCGATGACCAGCCGCGCGGCGGCGTCCGCGTCCCGGAATCGTGGCGGCTGCTCTATCGCGTCAACGGAGAATGGCGCCCCGTACAGACAACGGCGGCGTACGGCACCGACAAGGACAAGTACAACGTCGTCGCCTTCACGCCGGTGCGCACCGACGCGCTGCGACTGGAGATCAAGATGTTCAGCGATCGATCGGCGGGCATTCAGGAGTGGAAGGTGCGTTAGTGGCTCGGCTTCGCCTCGCGGCTCGGGGCTCGGGACTGCGAGACGCGCGACGCGGGACGCAGACCAGATCGATCACTGAAGCTAAGAGCCGCGAAGAAGAGCCAACCTTCCAAGATGTAAAGAAGACCCGGGGCCTGTCCCGTCAGCGAAAGCGGGACTGGCCCCGGCACCTGTCAGAAAGACCCGCGTCTGAGCGACACTGACCGCATGCGCAAGATCCTGCTCATCGCCGCCGCCGTCGTCCTCGTCCTTGCCGTGGGGCTGTTTCTGTGGGCGCGCTCGGTGCTTGCGGGCGACGCCGTGCGTGACGCGGTGGCGGCGCAGTTGACGTCGGCGCTCGGGCAGCCGGTGACGATTGCGAGCGCCGGGACGTCGATCTTTCCGCGCGTGACGCTGACCCTGCATGAAGTGCGCATCGGCACGCCGGCGCACACGACGGTCGGCCGCCTCCACGTCGGCACGGCGTTCGGCGCGCTGGTGTCGCGCCGCATCGAGCAGGCCGATGTCCGGCTCGACAACGCCCGCATCGAGCTGCCGCTTCGCATCTTCGGCGCCGGTCCGTCGAGTGCGCCGGCGGCCGGAGCGCCGGTCGAGATCGTCTCGGTCGACACCATCGGCCTGCGCGACGTGCAGATCGTCAGCGGCGGCCGTACGCTCGCCGGAGACGCCGATTTGCAGTGGCAGAACGGCCGATTGATCGTGCGCGACGTCTCGCTCGCGGCCGGCGAGGCCAGGATCGCTGCGAAGGGCGAGCTGACGGATCTGGCGGGACCGAAGGGCAAGCTCGAGCTCGACGCGAACAACCTCAGCCTGGTCGAGCTGGCGGCGTTCTTCTCGGACTTCTCGAGCGGCGTCTCTACGCC
>DASTCC010000570.1:0-3490 GCA_035711465.1 Vicinamibacterales bacterium | reverse complement strand
ACGCGACGTCCTCGCCCATCACGCCAGCGATCCGGTAATCGACCCCGTCGAACGGGACGCTGCGACCGACGATGGCCGGGTCGCCGCCGAAGTACCGGCGCCAGGTCGCGTGGCTGAGCACGACGACGCGGGCGTCGGTGGCGCCGCCCGATTGCGCGAGCGTGCGGCCGAGCATCGGCGCCGACTCCAGGACCTCGAAGAAGTCCGGCGAGGCGGTGACGCCGATGAGCCGTTGCGGGCCGTCGGCGGTGACGAGCGTCAGCGATCGCGAGTTGTAGACGGCCAGCGACGACAACGTCGCCGCCGAGTCGCGCCACTGCAGCGCTTCGGCCACGGGCACGGCGTCGATGGTGCGCGGTCCGGTGGGCGTCCGGATCTGCATCAGGAACTGCACGACCCGGTCCGGGTCGGCGTAGCGCAGCGGCCGAAGCAGCACGCCGTATACGACCGAGAAGATCGCGGTCGTCGCGCCGATGCCGAGGGCCAGCGTGGCGAGCACGGCGCCGGTGAACCCTGGCCGGCGGGCCATGAGCCGGAACGCGAGCCGAAGATCCTGGGTCGTGCCGTCGAGGTATCCGGTCATCAGGCGTTCAGACGCTGAAGATGACGAAAAAGTTCGTCATTTATGACGAATCTTTTCGTCACCAGCTGGGGGCGTGGGGCTTGGGCAGGGCCTGGGGCTGGCGGCCCCGCACGGCGCACCGCGCACGGCGCACGGCCGCCAGGCCAATCCCCTGATATCGTGTCCGAATGCCGACGATTGACGTTGCTGCCGAGATCGAGATCGCTGCCGAGCCCACCGACGTCGCCGGCGTCATGTTCGACCCGCATCGCGATCCCGAGTGGGTGAAAGCGGTCACCGCGGTCGACGTCCTCGATCCGGGCATCAAGCCGGGGGCGCGGGTCCGCCGCAGCGGACGGGTGATGGGTCAGGACGTCTCGTGGACGACCGCGGTGCTCGGCTTCCAGTTTCCTCACGTGCTCGAGTTGAACGTCGCCGACGGACCGTTCGTCGGGACGCTGCGCTACGAGATCGGCCGTTCGGCGGCAGGGTCGGTCGTGCGCATCCGCACGACCGGGCAACCAACGCAATTGGGCTTCGTGCCGGCGGCAATGATCGAAGGGCCGATGCGGGCCGCGCTGGCCGAGGACCTGGCCCGCCTCAAGGCGCTCATCGAGCGCTGACGTCGCGCCACCAGTTGCTCTGGAAGACGCCGCCCGGATCGATCCGCCGCTTCGCCGCGGCAAACTCGTCGAAGCGCGGATAGCAGCGCTGCAGTTGTTCGGGCGTTGCCCAACGGTGGTACGTCAGGTAATAGCTGCCGCCGTGGGCGATCGCCAGGTCGATCAGCGCGCGGAACGTCTCGCGCGCACGCGCCAGCCCCGGCGCGGTGTGCTCGACGTGCAGATTCAGCACGACGCACGCCCATCGTTCCCGCGCCCATGCCAACACCGTTTCGTCGTCGCGCTCGATCAGCCGGATAGTGCCGTAGATGACGTCGGCGCGCAGCTCGCGAAGCAGCCGGCGGGCATCGGCGAGCCAGGCGGCGAGCCGCGGGCGCGGCACGTAGAGCTCGGTGATCATCTCGGATCCCGGATGACACGCGAGAGCCCGATCCACCTCGAGGTGATAGTCCTCGACGTACGACGCCGCCAGCTGTGCGTCGGACCAGTAGACCTGCCCTGAGGTCTCCAGGTAGCGCGAGGCGTAGAACTCGAACGCACGCCGTTTTTCCGAGTGCGCCCAGCAGGTCAACCTCGTCCAGTCGCCGGCCGAGAAACGAATCGGGTCCGCCGTGAGCGGCTCATCTGCCGCGACCGGTTCGTAGCAGGCGCAGACTCCGGTGCGGAGGAAGTCGTGAGTCGACGGGTCGATCGCGAACTGGAAGTCGCCGTAGAGGCAGCCGTCGCGAATGCGATCGTCGAAGTGCGGCATCAGATCGTCGGCACGCACGATCTCGACGACGCGGCGGAGCTTCACGCGCCGGCGCAGGCGCAGGTCGATTCTGGCGATGACGCCGAAGAGCCCGTAGCCGCCAATCGCCAGACCGAACAGCTCTGCGTGCGACTGCCGGCTGCAGTGGCGGACGACGCCGTCGGGGCCGACGAGATCGAACGACTCCACCTGGTCGACGATCGGCTTGAGCGTCAGACCGCGCCCGTGCGCGTTGCACGCGAGCGCGCCGCCGAGCGTCAGATTGTCGGCGCCGGTCTGCTTCTGGACGATGCCCCAGGCCGCGTCGCGGCCGTGCTGCGCCGTTGCGAGGAAGCCGACGAGCGCCGGCCACTCGATGCCGCCCTCGACGCGAATCACGCCGCGGTCGGCGTCGAAGCCGGCGACGCGCGAGAGATTGCGCATGTCGAGAAGGCACGCGCCCTCCGCGAACTGCTGTCCGCCCATCGCGTGGCGCCCGCCGGCGATCGACACGGCCTGTCCGCGGGCGCCGGCGGCGTGAATGGCCGCGGCCACGCCGGCAACGTCGCGCGGCCGCACCACCTCCGCAACCCGGGTGGCATTGAGGCGCGAGTGCACGTCGTTGACGACGACGCCGGATGGAGCCTGGCGCGGCCGCGGCATCGCCGGCACGTACACGATTCGATCGCGAGCGCTGCTCGTCACGCGGCTCATCGGGCCCTCCACGCCTGTAACCTGCGGCGATTGTCGCGGTCGCGCACGGCGCCTGCCCTGAGGAAAGCCTGAAGGTTCAATGAGATTCGACGCCCGGCGCGATTGGCCGAATCGCGCGTGCTACGTTGGCTCGAGGACGCGGACGATGGACCTGGGCGTGTTCCTGTGGACCTGCACCGTGCTGCTGATCGCGCGCGTGATCGGCCAGCTCGTCGTCGCGATCGCCGCGCCGCGGTGGCTGCCGCCGATGGAGGCGTGGCAGTCCGGCCTGGTGCCGTACCCCGCGCTGGTCGCGGCGCAGGCCATGGTCGTCACGCTGATGGTCTCGATCTCGATCGACGTCTCGGCCGGCCGCGGATTCTGGTCCGAGCCGATGCCGCGTCTGGGCGGCGTCGTGCTGGCCTGGAGCGCGCTGTACTTCGGCGCGATGATTGTCCGATACGCGCGCCGCATGATTCGACGGCCCGATCAGCGCTGGCTCGGCGGCACCATCCCGATCGTGTTCCACGCCGTCATCGCCGCGTTTCAGTTCGCCTTCGCGTGCTATCACGTCGCCGCGAGATAGCGCGCGACCCCGCGCGCGGCCAGCGGACCATCCCGCGAGATGTTGAGCAGGCCGCCGCGCAGGCCGTAGTTGTGGCCGACGAAGAACAAGCCGCCGCGATCGGCGCTGGTCACGAGATCGATCCGGCGCGCGAAGCCGCACGGATCTCGCGTCACGGCGTCGCCCAGAAGGCCAAGCGCGGCGCGAAAGCCGGTCGCGAGGATCACGGCGTCAAAGCGTTCCGCACGGCCATCGGCGAACTCGACGCCGCTCGTCGTGAACGCGCGCGGCTCCGCGCGCAGGGCAATCCGTCCCGC
>DASTCC010000569.1:0-28461 GCA_035711465.1 Vicinamibacterales bacterium | reverse complement strand
GCCGAGGACGATGACGTCCATTCGCGTGCGCAGGAAACAGTCCAGCGCTTCCTCGGGCCGGTGGACGATCGGCTCGTTCTCGTTGAACGACGTGTTGAGCACGATCGGCACGCCGGTCTGGCGCTCGAAGGCCTTGATCAGCGCCCAGTAGCGCGGATTGCTCTCGCGGCTGACCGTCTGCAGCCGCCCCGATCCGTCCACGTGGGTAATCGCCGGCACCACGGCCTGCTTTTCGGCCTTGACCGGATAGACCTGCATCATGAACGGGTCGGGCACCGCGCCGTCGAAGTAGGCCGCGTATCCCTCTTCGAGAGCCGACGGCGCGAACGGACGGAACTTCTCGCGGAACTTGATCTTGGTGTTGATGATCTCGCGCATGTCGGCTCGCCGCGGGTCGGCGACGATGCTCCGATTGCCGAGCGCGCGCGCGCCCCACTCCATCCGCCCCTGGAACCAGCCGACGACGAGTCCGTCGGCGATGCGGGATGCGGTCCACGCGCACAGCGCGCTTTCGTCGTCGATGCGGCGGATGTCGCAGCCGGCGGCGTGGAGCTCGGCCTTCCGAGCCTCGAGCGCCGCCGCGACGGCGCGGTCGTCGAACTCCGGCCCCCAGTACCCGTGCCGCATCACGAAGCGGCGCGGCTGGCCGAGCGTCTGATGCCAGACCCAATAGGCGGCGCCGAGCGCGGTGCCGTTGTCGCCCGAGGCGGGCTGGAAGTAGACCTCCTCGAACGGGGTGTGCTCGCGGATCTTGCCGTTGGCGACGCTGTTCATCGCGCATCCGCCAGACAGACACAGGCGCGGGCTCTGCGTCGCGTCATGAACGCCACGCAGCACGTGGAACGCCGCCTCCTCGAACACCACCTGCAGCGACGCGGCGATGGCTTCGTGCTTCGGCGTCACCGGCTCGTCGCGCTGGCGCGCCGGACCGAGCAGCGCTTCGAGCTTTGCGCTGAAGACCCGATCGATCGCCGGCTCGCCGTCGTCCCAGGTCATGCCCGCCCCGCCCGACCAGTGCACGAAGTAGTCGAGGTCGAGCTGAAAGCCGCCGCCCGGCTGGAGGCGCACCAGCTGGCGAATCTGCGGCACGAAGTCAGGCGATCCGTAGGGCGCGAGTCCCATCACCTTGAACTCGTCGCCGAACTTCATGAAGCCGAGGTACTGCGTAATCGCGAGATACAGCAGGCCGAGCGAGTGCGGGAAGAACGTCCGGTGCAGCACGTCCATCGACGTGCCGCGGCCGTGCGCCCACGAGGCGCTGACGAAGTCGCCGAAGCCGTCGATGGCGCAGACCGCCGCCTCGTCGAACGGCGAGACGAAGAACGTGCTCGCGAGGTGCGCGGGGTGATGTTCGACCCAGTGCACCCTCGGGTGCGGATGATGGCCGTTCAGACTGAGTGTCTCGGCGAGCGTCTGCGGGATCGAGTCGACCTGGCGGTAGTTCGCGGCGCGGTCCTTGAGCAGCGTGCCGCCGGGCCGGTTCCTTAGCGCGAACAGCGCCTTGCGCCAGAGATGCGCCTTGGGGTTCCGCGACACGCCGACGTGATGGATCTCGTGCGGCTTCAGTCCGCCGATCCCGAGGCAGACGCGAATCGACTCGCGCGGGAACCCTCCGATGTGCTTGACGCGCCGGAAGCGCTCCTCCTCCACGGCGGCGACCAGCTCGCCGTCTCTCAGCAGCACGGCGGACACGTCGCCGTGATACGCGTTGATCCCGAGCACGTTCATCGCCGCGGCGCCTCCACGCCGATCGGACCGGTCGTCTCCATCGACGGATCCGCCGACGGCGCCGGAGAGGCTCTGGCGCGCAGCTCGTCGATGTTGACGTCGACGAGCAGCCGATACCAGAACGCCTGCAGGACGTGAAAGATGAAGCCCTGCTTGCCGTCGAGAAGACCGAGGCGCAGGACGTAGCGATAGAAGACATAGAGGCACGGCCGCCAGTAGAGCGGCAGGCGCGCCCAGAGTTGCTTCAAATAGCGCACTCGCGCGTCGGGCGAATCAAAGAGGGCCGTCGCGCCAGCTCTCGGCCCGCTGGATGCTGCCAGCTCCTGTCTCGCCTGCAGCACCGCGTAGCGGTTGTGCTTGGCCGTCCAGACCGCGATCTCGGCCTCGTTGCGGTTGTCCTCGATGAGATCGGCGCGAAGCACCGTGGTCGGGCCGTTGACCTCGAAGTGGTGGTCCACCAGGTCCGCGGTGTCGACCGTCACGCGCGAGCGACGGAACACCTTCAAGAGGAACTTCGGGTAGTAGCCGCCGTGCCGGATCCACCGGCCCCGAAAAATCTGGCGCCGGTTGACGTAAGCGCCGGCCGCCCCGCCAGGCGCGGCGACGAATCCGGCGATCGCCGCCGCGAGCTCCGGCGTCACGCGCTGATCCGCGTCGATGGCGATCACCCACTCGGTGGCAATCGGCAACTTCGACAATGCCCACTGCCACTGCGCCGCGTGCGTCTCGAAAGGGTGCTGAACCACGGTGACGCCGGCGCGTTCGGCCATGCGCACGGTTCCGTCGGTACTTCCGGAATCGACGACGAACACCGCGGCGGTCCACGGCGTGAGGCTGTCCAGGCACGCCGCGATGTTGCGCTCCTCGTTGAACGTGAGCACCACCGCCGTGATCGGCGTCGTCTCGATTGGGCGCGCTGCCGTCATGCCGCCTCCACGCCGGTCTGCTCGAGCCAGGCGTTGAGCGCGACGAGCGTCCACAGACGCGACCACGTCGTGTTCGGCTGGCGCTCCAGGAAGGACGACCACAGCGTCCGGACGGCGCCGGCGTCGAAGAGGCCATGCCGCAGCAGTCCGTCGGGCCCGAGGTGACGCTCGCAGAGGCCGCGCAGATCGCCGCGCATCCAGTCGTCGAACGGCAGCACGAATCCCTGCTTCGGACGGTCGACGATGGCGCGAGGCAGCGCATCGCCGAGGCTGCCGACGAGCAGCGGCTTCGGCGATCGGCCCATCGTCTTCACTCGATCGCCCGCGCCGATCACGTACTCCGCGAGCTCGTGATCGAGCAGCGGCACGCGCACTTCGAGGGCGTGCCGCATGCTCATCTGATCGGTGTCGCGAAGCAGCACGTCGTGCATGTAGGTTCGCGCTTCGGCGAAGCTGACGAGCGACATCAGACCCAGATCGCGATGCGTCGCCGCCGCCTGTTCGAGGACCTCGCGATAGGGATCGCCCGCCTCCGCCGCGCGGGCGACGAGCGCGGCGCCGAGGAGCGCGGCACGCTGTTCGCGGGAGTAGAGCTGCCTGAGCACCGGAAACATCGTCGGCAGGCTGGCGTCGGTTTCGAGAAGCGCTGCCGTCTTGGAGGCCGCCACGGATCCGCCGCCGAGACCGCGAACGGCCCGGGCGGTCGCGGTTCTCACTTCGCGCGGCGAATGTTTCCAGAGTCGGCCGAACGGGGCGCTGCGCGCCAGGCGCCGGAACGACGGGTAGCCGCAGAAGATCTCGTCGCCGCCGAGGCCCGACAGCGCGACCTTGAAGCCCGCGCCGCGCACGGCCCGCGAGACGACGAACGAGTTGATGCCGTCGCCGGTCGGCTGATCGATCGCGTCGAGCGCCGCCGGCAGGCTGGCGCGCAGATCCGCGGGGCCGAGCGGAATCTCGACGTGCTCCGCACCGACCGCATCGGCGGCGGCGCGGGCGAACGGCGCCTCGTCGTAGCTCGTGCCGGGAAACGTGACCGCGAAGGTCCGCGGCGTCACGCCGCAGGCGCGCACGAGCGCAGCGACCGCACTCGAGTCGATGCCGCCCGAGAGGAACACGCCGACCGGCACGTCGCTGACCAGATGCAGGCGCGCCGCCTCGACGAGACGCTCGCGCACCGCTTCGCGCGCCTCGCCGGCCGTGGCCGTTCGCGAGGCGCGCGGCGCTGCCCCCAGCAGATGCCAGTACTCCGTCGTGACGACGCCATCGGCGCGATGGCGCTCGAAGGTCGCCGGCAGCTGCATGCGCACGCCGCTGACCAGCGTTCGCGGCGCCGGCACGGTCTGGTAGGTCAGGTAGTGATCGAGCGCGACCGCGTCCAGCCGCTTCGGCACCCACCCGCTGGCCAGCGCCGCGCGCATCTCGGACGCGAACAGCAGCCGGCCCTGGTCGCGCCACACGTAGAGCGGCTTGATGCCGAAGCGGTCGCGCGCGAGGACGAGCTCGCCGCGGCGCGCGTCCCACAGGGCCAGCGCGAACATGCCGCGAAGGCGGCTGAACGCGTCGGTGCCCCACTCGCGATAGCCGCGGAGAATGACCTCGGTGTCGCTGTTCGATCGGAAGCGGTGGCCGCGTGATTCGAGCGCCGCACGGACGGCCGCGAAGTTGTAGATCTCGCCGTTGAACGTGATCCAATCGCCGTCGTGCGTCATCGGCTGCGCGCCGCGATCGGAGAGATCGATGATCGACAGCCGGCGGTGCCCGAACACCGCGCTCGCCTCGCCGGACGACACGCGCGCGATGCCTTCGCCATCGGGCCCGCGATGCGCGAGGCAGCCGACCATGCGCGCGACGACCCGCTCGAGGGCCGCGGGATCCTCGCCATGCCAGGAGACGACGCCGGCGATGCCGCACATGTCAGCCTCTCCGGCTCCGGGCGATGGCGGCTCGCGGCGACGGCGCAGCGGCCGCGACGGTCGATCGCGAAGCGTGGCGGTCGATGACCCGGCGATACATTGCGTCGAGACCGGCGGCCACCGCCGGCCACTGAAAACGAGAGGCGAGCTGCCGCGCCCGGCGGCCGCGGTCGAGACGCGCGGCGTCGGCTGCGGCGCCGCGCATCGCCGCGGCGACGGCGTCCACCGACCGCTCGACGACCCAGCCCGCGTCGTGATGCCGGATCTCCGCCGCGAGGTTCACGCCCGGTGTCACGATCGCGGGCATGCCGGCGGCCATCGCCTCGGCCAGCGCGATCCCGAAGTTCTCCTGCTGTGAGGGCAGGACGAACACACCACCGCGCTGCAGCAGGTTCGCCCGCGACTCGCCTTCCAGCCAGCCGGTGAACTCGATCCGTCCTCGGCCGTCGCCGTCGGCGGCGCGGGCCTCGAGCTGTCGCACGTACTCCGGCTCGCCCTGCCCCGCGATGATCAGGCGCCAGCCGGCCAGCTGCGGATCTGCGGCGATGCGATGAAACGCGTCGATGGCGAGATCCACCCCCTTCTTCGATTCGATCCGCGACAGACAGACGAACGTGTTCTGCCGGGGACCGTCCTCGAGCTGGAACCACCCGTCGTCGATCCCGAGCGGCACGACGTCGCCGTGCGGCAGGTTGGGCAACTGGCTCTCGGCCAGCTGGCGCTCCTCCGTGGTCGTGTAGTGCATCGCCGACGCGTGACAGAGCACCCGATGCAATCCGAGCGCGAGCAGCATGCGCTTCCGGTACGCGTGACGGCCAACGCTCCAGGGATCGAGTGTCCCGAGCGGCCGCACCAGGTACGGGACGTCGTGACGCCGGCTCGCCCGGCCTGCGGCCAGCACGGCGTGCGAGAACACGGCGTGCACGTGCACGAGATCGAAGTCGCCGACGCGGCGCGAGAGCCACGCCGCCAGGCGCGGCGACCACTTGAACGACTCGCTCGCCTGCTTCGGAAAGAAGATGCAGGGCACGCCCTGATGGAGCGTCGCGCGCTCGAGCGACACGTCGAGACGGGTCGGGCCATCGGCATCTGTCGTCGCGATCAGCGTCTGGGCGCCGAGCGACTGGAGAGCGCGGCACATCCCGATCACGGCGGCGCTCGGTCCGCCGTAGCGCGGCGCCACCGCGGGGATCACATGGAGCACGAGCGGCCGCTTCATCGGACGGCTCCCGGGACGCCGGCGAGCCCCGCGGCTTCGTGCGCCCCGAAGGCGTCCGTCAGCAACGACCGCAACCGGGTCGCGAAGCGATCGCGCGAGAACTCCTGCTCCGCGCGCCGCCGGCCCGCCTCCCCCATCGCCCGCCGCCTCGCATCGTCGGTGAGCAGCGCGACGAGGCAGTCCGCGATCTCTGTCGAGTTGCCCTGATCGACGAGATAGCCGGTGACGCCGTCGTCGATCACTTCTCGCGCTGCGTCGTGACGGGATCCGAGACAGGGCACGCCGTGTCGCATCGCCTCGAGATAGGCGAGACCGAAGCCTTCGCCACGGCTCGGCATCGCCAGTACCGCAGCGCCCTGATACCAGCGCGCCAGATCCGCGTCGCCGACGAAGCCACCGAACGTGACGGCGCCAGGGACGAGCGACTGCGCCTTCGCCTTCAACCGCGGCACGTCGTCGCCGTCGCCGACGAACACCAGCCGGGCGTCAGGCACGCGCGAACGCACCGCGGGCCACGCATCGAGCAGTTCGTCGTGCCCTTTGTAGCGTTCGCTCGCCGACATGCGCGCGACGACCAGGACCGATCGGTCCGGCACGGCCAGCGTCGATCCGGGGGCCAAGCGGTGCGTGTCGCGGGGCAATGCGAGGGGACACGCGGCAATCGGCGGCAGCGTCGGATGCGCGGCGGCAACGCGCTCCGCCGTGAACCGGGAGTTCGCCACGAGCAGCGTCGCGCGTTCGAGCACGAGCCGTTGCGCATCCGTGAGCGGATGCCAGGCTTCGACGCCGTGAAGGAAGACAGCGTACGGCTTGCGCCACGCGGGCGGAATGAATGCCTGCACTCGAGCCAGCGACGGATGCGCGAACAGAATCCAGGGACAGTCGCGCGAAGCGGCGCCGATGGCGACGCGTGCGCCGAACGACAGTTGCGAGGACAGCGGCAACCGCCCGGCCGGCGGCGCGTCCTCCCCGAGCAGCGTGACGACGCGCAGCTCGCTCCGCCACGTCTCTTCGAGCACGTCCTTCAGCAGACGGGAGACCGTCGCCACGCCTCCCCCGCGGGGATGAAGCGTGATCGCGGCGAGCATCGGCGTCAGCGGCTCACCTCGGACTCTGCCGCCGCAGCCGGCATCTCCGGTTCGCGAAGGGGCCGCGAACGATCGGGCGCGAGATACGGCGCGAAGTAGTTGAGGGCCACCGCGACGCCGATCGCGGCGCCGGCGGTCGTCGTGACTTCCATGAACGATCCACCCACCTGCAGCAGCGACAGCCCCGGCAAGTACCACAGCAGGAAACCGTAGGCGCTCCCCTGACTGAGCCGGAGGTAGGACATGCGATCGGTCAGCGCCAGCGCGGCGCCGATCAACAGGAACCCGAACACGACGCCGGTCGTGCCGAAGTTCACATAGCTCTCCATGACCTGACCGATGCCCACGCTCGTGCCGTCCGCGAAGCGGAACCCGGTGTAGTCGGAGACGAGATTGCCGCTGCCGCCGACGATCGGCTTGTTCGGCCAGAGCGCGCGCGGAATCAGCGCGACGATTGCCTGCCAGAACGTGCCGCCTCTGGCGAAGCTCGCGGATCCGTCGCCGATGTAGGCGACCGCGGCGCCGATGAGATAGTCCTGGTTGAGCCGGCCGTCGATGCGGTGCAGGTGCTCTTCGTTGGCGACGTCGAACCACTCGAGGTTGATGAACGTGTCGGTGACCTGCGTGACACGCTCGTCGACCGCGCCGCCCGCCCAGACGACGGCGCGGATGTCGCTGCGATCGCGCATGTAGGTGACGTACACCGACAACCCCGCGTACGCGAGCAGCAGCCCGGCGACGATGACGCGCCACCGCGGCCGGTAGATGCTGGCGACGAACGCGAAGATCGTCAGCATCGCCGCGAAGCCGTAGCCGAGGAAGCCCTGGGTGATCAGCGTCATCAGCGGAAAGACCGACGTCGCCGCGAGCCACAGCCACAGACGCGGCCCGGCGCCGCGCACCCACGAATTCCAGCACTTGAGGCTGACGCCGACGATGACCAGCGTCGAGCCGGCGGACGCGAACGCGGTCACGCTCGGCAGCCTCGAGGCGAGCGGCAGGATGACGCCGTACAGCACGGCGCCGGCGACGAGGTACAGCGTCACCAGGCGGCCGTCCACGGGCCTCTCTTCCGCCTCTTCCGCGTGCTCGATGTGCCGCCGGCGAAGCAGCGCCAGCGTGATCTCGCTGCCGACGGCGAACGCGATCATCGCGATGGCAGCTTCGCGCAGGCCCGCCGCGGTAAGGTCGAGGCGCGGCCCGCCGTACCAGGGCAGCAGGTAGATCGTCGCCGCCAGCCAGTGCATGACGCCGAAGCTCAGGACGTACGTGAACACCAGTCCGACGCCAGCGCCCGGCCGCCAATGGCGGATCAGAACGACGGCGGCGGTGATCAGCCACACGAACGTCCAGGTCTGCAGTGTGGCTTCAGCCACGTGTGTGCTCCGTCATCTCGTCCCGCATGTCTTCGCACGCGCGAACGAACGCGGGCGCGACGTCACGCCAGTCCTGCGGCCGGTAGCGCGCGGCGACGTCGTCGGCGACGTCCGCGAGCGCGGCGCGATTGGCGTCGCACCAGCGGAGCCGATCGACGATCGCGTCGGGCCGGCGAATCGGCACGATCCAGCCGTCGCGGCCTTCGTGCACCAGATCCGGTCCGGCCGAGTTCGGCGTCGTGACGATCGGCAGGCCGCTGGCCTTCGCCTGGGTCAGCACCATCGCGAAGCCGTCTTCGATCGTCGGAAAGACGAAGACATCGGCCGCCGCATACACCGCCGGCAGATCGTGCTGCGGCCGCTTGCCGAGAATCGTGGCCTTGGTGTGAAGCCGGGCGATGGCCGACGAGGCCTCCGCCGCCGCCGGGCCGGCAAGCACGAACTCGAAGGGCTCGCCGGCCAGCGTGTCGATGACGCGTTCGAGATCGAAGAGCCCTTTGCGGTACGAGAGCGCGCCGACGTACAGCACTTTGAGCGGCCGTCCCGATTTGATGCGCTCGCGCCTGGCGGCCAGCGCCGCCGCGGGCGCTCGAAACGCCTCGACATCCACGCCGAGCGGCACGACCGACACACGCGATTCGGGCACGCCCGACGCGACGAACGTCGCGGCCGCGAAGCTCGAGAGCACGAGGACGCGATCGGCGAGCGCGTACTCGTCGAGCTCGCGGCGCACCATCCAGTCGCTCGGCCGCTCCAGTACCATCCTCGTCCGGTCGCTCTCTTCGGCCAGCAGACGATCCTGCACGACGATGTGCGACGAGCCGCGCATCAGGAGCACCGGCGGCCGCAACGGCTCGCGGAGCAGCTCGAGCGCCGCGCCGCTCCACGCGTGAACCACGTCCCACGGCTGACGCCGCACCGCGCGCGCCGCCCATTTGCCGAAGAGCGGCAGCATCGTGCTCTGCGGGTAGGCCGACGGCCGATGCCGCGTGGCCCTCATCGCCACGCGCTCGGCGGCGCCATGCAGGGCGAAGCTGGTGACCCGATCCGATGGGAATCCGAAGCGCGCCACGGCCCAGCCCGGATAATTGGTGAAGATCCCGACCTCGTGCCCCTCGGCGAGGAGCGCGCGGCCGAGATCAAATCCGTGAAAGCGTCCCGGAATCAGCAGCGCGATTCGCACCGGCCGATCTCTCTGCGAACGTCAGCATCGCGGCGAGGCGGTCGCGATAGGTGTGCCCGCCGGCCGTGATCCGCGTATAGGCGTGGTCGGCGAGCGCGCGGCGCCGCCGTGGATCGCCGAGCAACGCGGTCGCCTGCGCGACGACGTCGCGCTCGTCGGTGAAATAGCAGGTCAGGTCGCGCTCCTCGCCGAACAACTCGCGATGGTCGGCCGTGTCTTCGACCAGCGGACACGCGCGCATCGCCGGCACCTCGAACGTGCGCATCGAGTTGCCGTCGCGATTGGCTCTCCGCACGAGCAACAGCGCCACCTTGCCGGACGCCGTCGCGCGCCGCAGCTCGGCCTGGTCGAGCATGTGGTGCGCGAGCGACCGCGTCTCCGGAAAGCGATCCCAGTATTGCCCGTACACCGCGACGCTCAGGCCCGCTTCGGCGAGCGCGCCGACGATGCGCGCGCGATCGGCGTCGCCGTTGCCCGCGAACATGATGTCGGCCTTGTACTGCGACCACTCTTCGTCGCTGCGGGGCGGATCCGGAAAGTGCGTCGCCGGATCGAAGGCGAACGGCAGGTACTCGACGCGGCGGACGCCGGCGCGGATCAGATCGTCGAGGTTCGCGCGCCGCGGCGAGAACACCAGGTCGTATCCCGGCAGCGCTTCGAGGAACCAGGGCGCCGCATGCGCAGGATTCCAGGGGTCGTCGGTCAGAAAGCACGCGCGCCACACCCCGAGCCTGCCGAGCGCGTCGAGCGCGGCGGGCTCCACCGGCGCAATCCCCGTCGCGAGCAGCATCGTCGTCCCGCCGGCGGCGGCGGCGCTGACGACGTCCCGGCTGTATTCGCTGAGGCGTGACGGGCGATGGCCGCGGATCCACCAGTCGGCCCGGCGCTTCCATACCGGTCCCTCGTAAGCGCGTCGAACGTCGCTGATCTCGACCGGCAGGCCCATCGACGCGGCGGCGCGGTGAAAGTGCGCGCCGACGTGCACCGGATCGGGATTGCCCACGATCAACAGCCGGCCGGCGGTCGGCGTGCTCACGCGCAACGCTCCCGATCCGCCGTCGCGACCCGGTACGCGGCGGCGACGCCTTCGGCGGCTGCGCGCACCGAGTACCGTTTGACTCTCTCCTGACAGCGATCGCGGACGTCCGGCTTGCCGACGAGCGCCGCGGCGCGGACGATCGCCGCGGCGAGGCTCTCCGCCGATCCGGTTTCGCAGACCTCCCCGGTGACGCCGGGCTCGACGAGGTCCAGACCGCTCCCCACGCGGTCCGACACGATCGCCGGCACCCCGTGCAGCAACGCCTCGTTGACGACCAGGCCCCAGGTCTCGGCACGGCTCGGCAGCACGAAGAGATCGGCGGCGTGGTAATAGCGGCTGATCTCGCGCTGATTGCGAAAGCCGATCTGGCGGATCGCGACGCGCGGCGAGGCCGCCGCCAGCTCGTCCAGCGACGGCCGCAGCGGACCGTCGCCGAGGAAGCCGACGACGACGCCGGCGCGATCGTCCGGATGCAGCAGGCGCACCGCTTCGATGACGAGCTGTGGCGCCTTCTGCTCGATGAGCTTGCCGGAGAACAGGATCAGCACGTCGTCGTCGCGGAGCTGCAGCTCTTCGCGCGCAGGCGCCCGCAGCTCCGAACGCGACAGCGCACCCCACGCGAAGGTGGTGTCGTCGACGCAGTACGGCGAGAACACGAGCCGGTCATCCGCTACGCCCATGCGCCGATAGTGCTGGCGCGCGGCCTCGCCGATGTAGAGCACGCGGCTGCAGCGGCCGTACGCCATTCGCAGCGCGATCTCGCGCGCCCGCGCCCGCCACCACGATCGCTCGCGCGCGGCGTCGTTCGCCTCGCCGCGGAAGAGGAGCGGCGCGCCGGTCCGCAAACCCTCCATCCAGGCCACGCGATGGAAGCGCGGGCTGTAGCCGACGATGAGCACGGCCGACGGATTGATGCGCGCCAGCGCCTCGCGCATGCCGTCGGTCGTCACGGTGTCGGCGGTCGCGGCGCCGCCGTCGGCGACGCGTGACAGAAACACGCTCTGATAGCCGGCCAGCAGATTCGTGTCCCAGGCGAAGCTCGTGCCGAAGCCGGCGTCCCGGTAGCCGGCAATGCTGAAATCCGATCCGTACACGGCCGTCACCGGCACGTTCAGCACCTGCTGCAGCGCGCGGTAGACCGGCGCGTGGTACTGCACCGGATGGGTCTCGATGACGGCGAGCATGATGAGGTTCAGGACGCGCGGCGGCGGGTGACGTCCGGCGTGGCGGCGCTGATCCGCATCCGATCGAGCACAGGCGCAAAGCCGCGCTCGTAATGCCACGCGTCGATGACCTGCCGACGCCCGGCGGCGCCCATGCTGCCCCGCTCGGCCGGATGGTGCAGGTACCAGCGCAGGCGCTCCGCGATGCTCGCTGCCGAGGCCGGGTTGCACGCGAGGCCGAAGCCTGGCTCGACGAACGTACGGCGCCAGTCGGGCAGATCGCTCACGAGCAGCGGCAGCCCCGACGCGAGATATTCGAACGGCTTGTTCGAGGCGCCGACCATGTGGCGCTCGTTCAGATCGCGCGTCTCGTTGGGCATCAACGACAGGCCGACGTCGCTCGCCCGCGCCAGCTCCAGGAGCTCCTCGCGCGGCACCTCGAGGCGCACCGTCAGCCGTCGGCCGACGCCGGCCGCATGGGCGCGCTGCTGCAGCGCGGTCGCATACCCGAGATGGCCGGAGGTCTCGTAGCCGGTGACGACGAACGTGACGCAGTCAGGCAGCCGCGCCAGCGCGTCGACGACGGTCATCGGCACGCGGGCCGGCACGATCGATCCGTGGTACGCGAGCCGCAGCGCGCCGGACGTCGGCATCTTCGGCGTCTCCGTCACCTCGCGCAGCGACGGCGTGTTCCACACCGTCAGGATGCCCTGCCGGCCGGTGACGGACGCGAGATACGCGGCGCGATCTTCGTTCGGCACCACGCACACTTCCGCCCGCCGCACGACGTCGTTGCGGGCGTCGAGAATGCGGCGCATGAACCGCGACGTGGTCTCGTCGCGAACGACGGTGTCGTGCTCGTGGTAGATGACGCGGCTGCGCGTCGCCAGACTGATGAGACGCGCCGCCGGCGCGGCGAGCGCATCCGAGGCGTAGACCCAGTCGGGCCGCCACGCCAGCGCCAGACCCGCCGCCTGCGCAGTGAACGCGGCGAACGCCGCCTTGATCCGCAGCCGGCCCTGCTCGCGCTTCCGCAGCGTGACCCGGACGCCGTCGTGAACCGGCATCTGCAGCCGGCCCTCGAAGATGTTCAAACCGAGCATGCGGATCTCGGCGCCGGCGTCGGCGAGCATCGCGACGCTGTGCACGACCGGCGGGTAACCCGCCGGATCGGCATGCTGCACGTAGAGCACGCGCACCGGCGCCTGCGCGGAACGCGCGGGCTCCGCTTCGCGGTTGCGGGGGCGTCGGCTCATCAGCTACTCGTGGCGGACGGTCTGCAGCGGCGAGACGTCGTAGCGGCGGTGCAGCACGTCGGCGTACAGCGCATGCATCTCGATGGCGACGTCGGTCATCGTGCGCGGCGGCGCGACGATCTCACGCCAGCGGGCGGCGATTTCGCGATCGGCGACGCACTGCCGGATCGCCGCAGTCCACGCAGCCGCCGACCCATACTCGCCGACCAGCCGGCCCGACACGCCGTCGTCGACGAGCGATCGCAGGTTGCCGAGGTTCGAGGCCATCACCGGCACGCCGGCGGCACTGGCTTCGAGCGCCACCAGGGGACCGGTCTCGACCACTTGCGACGGAATCGCCACCAGGTCGTACGCGGCCAGCGTCGCGACGACCTGTTCGTGCGGAATCGCGCCGAACAACCGGATGCGCGGGTCGATATCGGCAATCGCCTGCAACGCCGCGGCCAGGGCGCCTCCCTGCGCCGACTGCGCGATGCCATAGATGTCGAGCGCCACCTCGAGCTCGGGGACTTGCGAGACGGCCTTCGCCAGGAGCAACGTGCCTTTCGCGGGGTCGAGCCGGCCGAGGTGGACGATGCGCAGCGTCTCGCCGGGCTGGTGCAGCGCGCGCGGCTCGAGCGGCACGTCCACGCCATGACGGCAGATCGTCATGCGCTTGTCCGGCACGCCGTTGCGGCGCAGGACGTCACTCACCCACTCGCTCAGGACGACGATGCGATCGACGCGCTCGAAGAAGGCGCGGATCTCCTCGAAGCGGGACTCGATCAGCCGCGTCATTCGAAGCGCGGTCCACGGGCCCCCCGACAGACCGAAGCGGCCGATCGCGGCGCCGAGACTCGAGGGCGTCTGGCTCAGCACGCGGCCGACGGCGCCGCTGACGCCGAGGCCGTCGAGCACGCAAGCCGAGCACGTCACGACGTCGAGCACCCCGTCGCAGGGCGAATGACCGAACTGCAGCAGCGTGCCGCGCTGACAGGACACCGCGGGCGTGTGGTACGTGAACACCACCGGGATCCCGCGCCGGCGCGCTTCGAGGACCAGCCGTGTCGAGCACGCCGCCGTCAGCGCGTGCTGATGGACGACGTCCGGGCACTCGGCGTCGAGCAGACGGCCGAACGACGCGGCCGCGTGGGGATCGCCGTCGCCGTACAGCTCCGCGACGCTGAGTTGATCCGATCGCATCTCGAAGCGGCGCACTCGAAGTCCCGCGTGCTCGAACCGCGCCTCGGCGGGCCCTGGCGCGCTCACGATCGAGCTCACGCCCAGGGGCTCGAGCGCGCGGCTCAGCCCGGCGACATAGATCTCCGTCCCGCCCGGTGGATCGGGCGGCGCGGAATAAGCGACGTGAAGTACGCGCATCTCAGAGTCCCGAAGCGCGTGAAGACCGTGCGGTCATCGCGGGAATGGCTTTGAGGCCGCGCCACCAGCGCGCCACGTGCTCTGCGCCGGCGTAGCCGATCACCCGCGACAACGCGCGGAGCGCCGGCGGCCCCTCCGGCAGGAAGTGCGGATCGAGTGTCTGCAGCCGCGCGACGATCTCGCGAAACCGCGGCCGATCGATCGTGAAGTAGCCGCGGGCGACGATGTTGTACGCCTTGATCAGCGCCTTGCGCCGCGCCTCGTCGAGCCCTTGCTCGCGCTGCCAGCGCTCGTCGAGCGTCACCGCGCTGCGGTAGCAGTCGTCGAGGAACGCGCGTGGATCCCGGCGCGACAGCGAGGCCGCACCGGTGACCCGATAGCGGGCGCCGAGGCCGGCGACGTAGACGAACCGCGCGCCGCAGAGCGCCGCGTCGAGCAGATACCGCGCATCCTGGATGATCGGCAGGTCTTCGCGCCACGGCCCGATGCGATCGACGATCCGGCGGCGATACAGAAGCGCCGCCGGCGGCCACCACGCGTCGGCGACGAGCTCGACGTCCGGTCTGGCGCCCAGCTGCCGCGCGAAGACGTCGCCCTCGGCGAACGTGGCGTCTGGCTGCTGCTCCCAGCGCGCCCAGTCGGTGTAGGCGACGTCCGCTTCCGCGTGCTCGAGCGCCTCGATGCGCCGGATCAGCGTCTCGGGCGCCAGCACATCGTCAGCGTCGAGGTACTGGACGTACTCGCCGCACGCCGCGATCGTGCCGGCCGTTCGGGCGCGGCTGACACCGAGCCGTTCCTGCCGCAGGATCCGCACGCGCCCCCCGCCCGCCTCGACCGCGACACGGACGCTGTCGTCATCGGATCCGTCGTCGACAACGACGACGTCGAGCTCGACGCGCGGCTGCGCGATCGCCGAGCGCACCGCGTCGGCAATCCACGCCTCGGCATTCCAGCATGGAATGACGACGGCCACGGTTCTGGGAGGGTGCGTCACTTGAGCGCGAGCGACGAGGGCGATCGATCGGGACGGGACGCCGAGACCATCGAGGGCATCTCGCCGCGGGCGCTGAGCGTCGCCGGGAGGTTGAGGACGCCGGCCCAGGCATCCTGGGGATGGCCGAGCGGCTCGACGTCGAGCAGGAGCGGCGGCACCGCCGCCCACTTCTCGACCAGCCGGCCGCCGCTGAGGTTGTTGCCGGCGTCGAACAGCGCCAGCGAGAGTTGATAGCTGCCGGGCCGAAGCGGCAGATTGGGAATCGTGACGTCGAGGACGTGCGAACCGGCCGCGAGGGCGATCGGTTCAAACGCCCAACCGGCGACGACGGTGTCGCGATCGTCGGTGAGGCCGACGCCCAGATGGCCGCCGGTCACGGGCCGCTCGAGCTGCAACGAAATCTGGAAGGTCACCGGGCGCTGCCCGTCGTGCACGGCATGGCCGCCGTTGGCGAGCGCCCACCCTCTGAAGCAGACGCCGGCGCCGCCGGCGTCGCCGCTGAGCACGGCCTGCTCGTAGAGGCCGAGGACGCTGCCGGTCGGGCCGATCTCGCGCACCCGCCCGCGATCGAGCCAGAGGACGGTGCGGCACAGCCGGCGGATCTGGTTCATCTGATGCGAGACGAACAGCACCGTGCGGCCGGCGCGGCTGACGTCGTCCATCTTGCCGAGACACTTGCGCTGGAACTCGAGATCGCCGACGGCGAGCACTTCGTCGACGAGCAGAATATGCGGCTCGAGATGCGCGGCCACCGCGAACGCCAGCCGCATCTGCATGCCGCTCGAATAGAACTTCACCGGGGTCTCGATGAACTGCTCGACGCCCGAGAAGGCGACGATCTCGTCGAACTTGCGCGCGATCTCGGCGCGGCGCATGCCGAGGATGGCGCCGTTGACGAAGATGTTCTCGCGGCCGGTGAGTTCGGGATGAAAGCCGGTGCCGACTTCGAGCAACGAGCCGACCCGGCCGCGGACCGTCGCGCGGCCGCGCGTCGGCTCGGTGATTCGCGACAATACCTTGAGCAGCGTGCTCTTGCCCGATCCGTTGCGGCCGACGATGCCGACGACGTCGCCTTCGGCGATGTCGCAGCTGACGCCGTCGAGCGCCCAGATCCAGCCGTCGGTCGCCGGCGCCGGCGTGCCCGCCCGCTGCCACAGCTTCCCGATCGAATCGCGAAGCGCGCCGTACGGCGCACCGCCGCCCAGGCGATAGCGCTTGGACAGATCCGACGCGGCGATGGCAGTCGTCATCAGATCACGTCGGCGAACGTGCGCTCCGTTCGCCGGAAGTAGAACAGACCGGAGACCAGCACCGCGGCGAGCACGACGGACGACACGGCGACCGTGAGGATCGGAATCGATCCCGCGCCGAGCAGCGCCCAGCGGAAGCCGTCGACCACGCCGACCATCGGGTTGATCGCGTAGAGCGCCCGCCACGGGCCCGGCACGAGCGAGCTCGGATAGACGACCGGCGTCGCGAACAGCCAGATCTGGACGAGGAACGGCAGCGTGTGCCGGATGTCGCGATAGCGGACGTTGAGCGCCGACAGCCAGACGCCGACGCTGAACGCCGCGAGCACCGCCATCGCGGTGAAGAACGGCACCGCGAGCGCTGCCCAGCCGGGCTGCACGCCGTAGAACGGCAACAGCAGCAGCAACACGCCGAACGCGATCGCGAAGTCGACGAGGCCCACGCACACCGCTGCCATCGGCAGGATCAGCCGCGGGAAGTACACCTTGGTGATGACGCGCTGGTTGGCGACGACGCTGTTGCTCGCCTCGGTCAGGGCATAGGCGAAGAGCGTCCACGGCAGCAGCGCCGCGTAGGTGAACACGGGATAGGGCTGCCCGTCGGATGGCATCCGGCCGAGCCAGCCGAAGAAGATCGTGAACACGACCATCGCGAAGACCGGCTGGATCACGGCCCACGCCATGCCGAGCACGGTCTGCTTGTAGCGGATGCTGACCTCGCGCCAGACGAGGAAGTACAGCAGCTCGCGGTACTCCCAGATCTCGCGCAGGCGCAGGCCGACCCACCCCTGCGCCGGCGCAATGATGTGCACCGGGACCGGGGTGAGATCGCCCGAAGGCAGCGAGGTGGAAGCCACGGTTGAAAACGTCAAAGGCCGGCCGGCGGATGCCGGACCGGCCTTCGGAGGCCGGGCGGAGACTACGCCCGGTTGGGCGAGCGCTGGTAGTACTTGCCGTACTCCTTGCGGTAGTACGGGGCGTAGTAGTACGAGTGCCGCGTCACGTTGACCTTGTTCAACACGACGCCGATGAACTTCGCGTGCGCGCTGCGCAGCTGCTCGATCGCGGTCGCCGCGGTCTGACGCGGCGTCATCTCGGCGCCGACGACGAAGAGGACGCCGCCGGCGGTATTGGCGACGACGGCGGCGTCGGTGACCGGCATCACCGGCGGCGCGTCGATCACGATCCAGTCGTACCTCTTCTTGAGGTCGTTGAGCAGCTCGAGGTACTTCTTCGAGCCGAGCAGCTCGGCCGGGTTCGGCGGAATGTGCCCGGCCGAGAGCAGCGACAGATTCTCGATCGAGGTCGGCCGCGCCGCATCGGCCAGCGACGTCTCGCCGACGAGCACGTTCGACAGGCCCGGCTCCTGCGATCGGCCGAGCGCGTCGTGCAGGCGCGGCCGCCGCATGTCGGCGTCGATCACCAGCGTCCGCTGCCCCGTCTGCGCCAGGCTGATCGCCAGGCTGCTCGAGATCATCGTCTTGCCCTCGGATGGCCCGGTGCTCGTGATCACGATCGAGCGGGCGCCGTCCTCGGCCGACGAGAACAGGACCGCGGTGCGGATGGCGCGAATCGCTTCGCCGAATGCCGGCGGGGCGTCGTTGGTCAGCATCGGCGAGTCGCCCGAGTCGTCCTTGAGCTTCACCGCCGGCACCATGCCGAGGAACGGAATGGCGAGGTGCTGCTTGGCCTCGTCCGGCGACTTGATGCGGCTGTCGAAGTACTCGACGCCGAAGGCGACGCACACCGCGAGCACGAGCCCGCCGAGGGCGGACATCATCAGGTCGCGCGGGACCTGCGGCAGGACCGGTCCGGCCGGCGTCTGCGCCGGGTCGATCACCTGAATGCTCGTGCCCTTGTATTCGCTCGACACGCCGGTTTCGCTCGTGCGCGTCAGCAGGTTCTGGTAGAGCTCGCGATCGCTCTGCGCCTGGCGCTCGATCTCGGAGTACTCGATTGCCTTGCGATCGAGACCCAGCGATTCGCCCTTCTGCGCGTTGAGGGCGCGCTCGAGGTTGGCCTCGTTCAGACGGGCGGTCTCGAACGCGGCGCGCACGCCTTCGACCTTGCGGCCGATCTCACGCGAGAGCTGCTCCTGGAGCGTCTGGATCTGCGAGTCGACCTGGCGCATCGGCGTGTAGTTCGGTCCGAAGCCCTTGGCGACCAGGTCGGCCTTCTCGGCCTGGCGGGCGACCAGGTCGGTCTTGAGCTTGTTGATGAAGTCGTCGGCCGCGATTGCCGGATACGACGCCAGGTCGCCGCCGGTGCGCTGCAGCTCGAGCACGCCCTGGTAGTCGGCCTCGCGCGCCATCCGTTCGATCTTGGCGTTGGTCACCTGGCGGCTGATGTCGCCGAGGCGTTGGACGACGATGTTCTGCTTGTCGTCGAGGGCGACGGCGTTGTTCTGCTCCTTGTAGGCCTGGAGCTTCCGCTCGCTCTCTTCGACCTTCTTGCGCTGCTCCTCGAGCTGATCCTTCAACCACGCATTGGCCGCCTGCGCCGCGCCGAAGCGCAGCTCGACGCTCTGCTTGATGTACTGATTGGCGATCTCGTTGACGGCCTTCGCGGCGTACTCCGCGTCGGGCGACCGGAACTTCAGATCGACCATGCGCGAGTTGCGGATCGGGGTCACCGAGAGCCCGCCCATCAGGCGGCCGACGGCCGGCGCCATCCGCTGCTCGATCGCTTCGGTGACGGTCGCCGCCGGCGGCGCAGGCTGAGGCTCGCCGCGGAAGAGTCCGGTCACCTTCGACACGCCCAGCTGAACCAGCGAGCCGAGGCTGAACGACATGCCCTGGGTCGGGATCTGCTCGGGCCGGTAGCTTCCGGCGAGCTCCTTCGCGGTCCGCTCGGCGATCTGACGGCTCTGCAGGATGCGCTGCTGCGTCGGATAGAAGTCGTCCTCGTACCACGAGTCGCGCTCGTCGAGGACCGAGGTGAGCGAGGTCGCGCGGCGGCTCTCCTTTTCGATCAGCAGCTGCGTCCGCGCCTCGTAGATCGGCACGGTGCGGACGCTGTCGACGGCGCCCGAGAGGAACACGAGCAGGAACGCCGGCACCGCTACCCAGCGGCGCTTGTAGAAGATGCGGAGATATTCGGTCGGGTGCTTCGTGCCGCCGAAGGACTGTCGCGTCTGCGGAGTCTGGGCCATGAGCGGGCTACATCCACTTCTTCGGCACGTAGATCAGGTCGCCGGGTTTGACCGTGTCGGACATCTTGACGTTCTTGAGTTCCTCGTCTTCGCCTTTGGCGTTCTTGCGGGTGATGCGGATGCGGTTGACGGCGCCGTATTCGGTCGCGCCGCCGGCCAGCACCAGCGCCTGAGCGACGGTCATGCCGCTCTCGATGTTGTAGGCGCCGGGCGATCGCACGAAGCCGTCGATGAACACCTGCTGCGCCTTCGGCACGATCAGGTGATCGCCGTCTTCGAGCGTCAGGTTGAAGCGGGCGGCGTCGGCGCCCTGGAGCGCGCGCAGGTCGACGCGCAGCACTTCGCTGCCCTCGGCCGCGGGGCTGCCCGGCTTCGCGCCGCGGACGATCATCGCCTCGGAGGCGGCTTCGGGCGTCGTCGATCCGGCGCGGGCCAGCGCCTCGAGCACGGTCAGCTCTCCGGCGAACTCGATCGCCCCCTGGTTGCGGATGCCCGGCCCGGAGACGAGCACGCGCTTGTTCGGCACCCGTTCGAGATCGACCGTGATCCGTGGCGGCGTCGTCATGATGCCGTCGTCGGCGAGCTTGCGGGCGAGCGCATCGGCGAGCTCGCGCGCGGTCAGGCCGCCGGCCTTGATGCGGCCGATCTCCGGAAACGCGATCGTGCCGTCCTGGTCGACGGTGTAGCTGCGCGACATGCTGTCGACGCCGAACACCGAGACCTTCAGCACGTCGCGTGCGGAAATCTTCGGCGCGTTCCCCTGTGCGGCCAGCGTCGCGGCGAACGCGACGAAGCCGGCGAGCGCGCCGACGCACGCCCGGAGGGTCCTAGTAGCCATACGTGAACGCTCCTCCCACTCTCAGTCCGTTGTACGAGCGGCCGGCCACCACCGAGGTGCGGCTGACGTGATCGATGTTCAGGCCAATGCGAATCTGCTCGCCGAGACGACGGCCGAAGCCGCCGCCGAATTCGGCGACGCGGTCGACGCGGTCGTCCCCGCCGGCCCCGGTGAGGCCGGCGAGCGACTGATACGCCAGGCGGCCGCCGCCGGCGCGGCCGACGGCGTCCCACGACCCGCCGAGCGCCTGCGTCACTTCGAGATTCACGCCCGACTGGATGTAGTACGGCTCGGTCGGCTCGTACGAGTACTCGACGTCGCGGCCGACCTTGATACCGAAGCGGGTCATGTCGCGCATCACGTAGAGCACGTCGACGGCGGCGACGACGCCGGTGAAGTCCGGCACCGCGGCCTGACGGGCGTTGAAGCGGCGGACGCCGACGAAGGCGTCGCCGGAGATGAGCGCCAGCGGCTTGAACTCGAAGCCGGGCATGATCGAAAAGCTGTCGCTGTCGCGCACCGGCGAGAACTCGAAGCGGTCCCGCGTCATCTTGGTACGCACCGCGAAGGCGGAGAGCACCGAGAGCGTCCAGCGCGGCGTCACCCGGAGCTCGCGCGACTCGCGATTGAGCGCGATCGCCAGCCGCTCGTCGCCGTACTCGCCTTCGTCGTAGGACAGGTCTTCGACCTGGGCGGCCAGATCGAGATCGAGCCGCGGTCCGACGTTCAACACGATGCCGCCGCCCCCGCCTTTCGTCAGCTGCTGGACCCGCTCGTCGATTTCGAGCGACGGCCGGCGGCGCGTGCGCTCGTAGACGCCGGTCACGTACGGCGCGACGCGGACGAGGTCGATGTCGAGCCGCAGGCGTTCGTTGAGATTGAATGCCCGCTGCTCACTCGCCGACTGGTAGTAGTTCCACTCGAGTCCGGTCGTGCTCGACAGATGCAGGCGTCCGATGCGCAGCCACGCGTCGGCCGTCGGCATGATCGTCATCGTGAAGTCGCGCTCTTCACCGGTTTCGGCGTTGAACACGTTGGTGTCGACGCCGATGTCGCGAACGGTGATGCGCGGCGTCACCGCCAGCGGGCCGAAATGGAGCCGCGCCAGCGGCCGTGGATCGTCGACCGCCTGGGCGTACGCGTCTGCTGGCGCCCATGGCGCCAGCAGACTGATGAACAGCAGTGTCGAATGAAAGCGAGGCACAGCGGGCTCTGAGGACGCGTCAGCGACACCCGGGCAAGGGCGCGGTTGACGCGTCGGAAACGTGCGGAGCCGCGGATCGGCCGGCGGCGGGGAGGCCCGCCAGACGGACGCGGTTACTGACTGGCGCTACGCGTCGCGACGGCGATCGCCGCGGCCGCGCCGGCACCAGCCGCGAGCAGCCACAGGGCTGTCGGCCGTTTGCCGCAATCGATGTTGATGTCGGTGTATTCGAGCTTGCCGGTCGCGTGGACGAACGGGCCCTCCGTGCAGACCACGCGCTGATTGGTGACGTGATAGAGCTCGACGAGATACTGCCGCGCGATCGGCAGGTTGCCGGCGTGGAACCGCCCCTGCGGATCGAGCTGTGAGGTGCCGGCGATCTGGCCCGACGCCGCGTCCCGGACCTGGACCCTGTACGACGCGGGAGGGTCCTTCATCTCAGCGGTGGCCTTACCTGCCAGGACACCGGTCTGAGCCTGCTGCGCCATCGCCGGCGCCGAGCCCAGAGCCAGCACGCCAGCCAGGCTCAAGGAAACGATACGCATCCCCATGTCATCTACCTTTCGCGCAGAATTGAAATCTCCCAGTCAATTCCGCCAGTCAATCTTCGGGGATCGATCCGGGAGAGTCAAGACGCGGGGCGCAATGAATGTATCGATATGCTGAGGAAAAAGTAGCATTTTTGATACAACCTCACTTCCGGGCCGATAGAAGCGAGCGCGCCACGTTGAGCTGCCGGACCTTGCGATAGAGGTTCGTGCGCTGAATCCCGAGCGCCTTGGCCGCCTCCCCCACCCGTCCGTGATGGCGCATCAGCACCGCGGTAATACAGTCGCGCTCGAAGCGCGCTTTCGCGTCGCGCAGCGTCACCCCGGCATCCATCCGGGCCGACACGCCGTCCAGACTGGCATGCTCCAGAAGATCGTCGAGCTGGATGATCGGCTTGCGCACCGACCGCACCAGCGTCTCGATGAAGGCGCGCAGATCGTCACCGTTGCCGGGCCACGGCAGGGCGGCGAGCAGCGCCAGCGCCGAGCGGCTCAGGCTCTTGGCCATCGCCCCTTCCGGCGTCGCCGCCTGAAGACAATGGACCGCGAGCAGCGGGATGTCCTCCTTGCGCCGGCGCAGCGGCGGCACGTCGACGCGAAGCTTCATCAGCCGCTCGACCAGCTCGCGGCGGAGCCGGCCATCGGCGACCGCGGCGTCGACATCCGGCTCGAACGCGGCCATCGGCCGCACGTCGAGCTGCACGACCGCCTGCTTGTCGATCGAGGCCTCGCGATCGCGAAGCAGCCGGGCCAGCCTCGCCTGCACGCGCGCCGGAGCTTCGGGCAGATGCACGAGGAACAGCGTGCCGCCGCCGGCCTCGACGATGGCGCCGGTGCGGCCCAGCCGCTCGATTTGCCCCTGCTTCGCGTCGCCGGCGGCGAGAACTCCGAAGAGCCGGCGCTCGAGATCGGCGGGCGCTTCCCGGGCGCAATCGACCACGAGGAACGGGCCGGCGCCAGGCGACGCCGAGGCCGCATGAATCGCGCGCCCCAGCACCTCGCGGCCCGATCCGGGCTCCCCGACCAGGGCCACCGCCGCGCGGTTCGACTCGGCCAGCCTCGCGACCTCGACGGCGTGCCGCATCGCCGCCGACTGCGCGAAAATCGGATGCGCGCGTTCGGTCGTCGGTCCGGGCACGGGCACGTCGGCGACCATGCGATCCCGCGCGTTGACGAGCAGCGCGCCAAGCTCGCGATCCTCGAACGGGAACGGCAGGAGATCGGCGACGCCCACGCGCAGAGCCTCCCCCGCCACGATTGAATTGCCCGGATCGACGATGCCGACGATGGGCAGGTGCGGCTGCTGAGACCGGAGCACGCGCGTCACCCCGAGGGCGCCGCGCTCTTCGGCCAGATCGATCAGGCAGAGCGCGATGCGCTTGCGGCCGAACAGCTGCAGCGCGTCGGCGACGTCGGCAGCGACGACGATCGGGAATCCGCTCCGGAGGAGACGCTCACGGACCATCGGGCGCTCGCGCACCGGCGAGGGCACGTAGAGGATCCCGGCCGCACCCTGGATGGCGCGGGTCGGCTCGACGAGCGTTTTTTCGGTCATTTGCCGGTGGTCTTCGCTTCTGGCTTGGGGAGTGGGAGGAGGACGAACGTGCCGTCGCCGTCAGGGTCGGCTTCGATGCGGATGACCTCGCCGCCCTCGCCGTAGGTCAGTCGGCGGTCCGGAAAGCCCTTGCGGCCAAGATCGAGATCGACGCGCGACAGGTCACCGCCTTCGTAGGTCTCCCACTTGTCCACCCGGCCGTCGGCGTCGGTGTCTTCCTCGACCCTGGCGATGACGCCGCGCTCGTAGAATTCGCGCCGGGTGATCGTCGCGTCGGCGCCGTTCGCTTCTTCGGCCCTGGTGATCATCGCGCGGCCATCGGGCGAGTTCGCAACGGTGACGCCTTCGGGCGCCTGATCGTAGTACTCCCAGCGATCCGGGGCATCGTCATGGTTGCGATCGATTTCGATCCGCAGGAGCGTCAGCCCCTTCATGAAGGCGCGAGTGTCGACCTTGCCGTCGCCGTTCGTGTCGGTGACCAGTTGCTCGAGCGTGCCGTCCTTCTGGCTGTAGATCGGCGTCGCCACCGGGCCCGTCGAGCGCCCGCGGCCGCAGCCGCCAACCGCCAGCGTGACGGCAACGGCGGCGGCGCCTCTCACGAGGTGCGCCCGAAGCACCGAGCCCGAGCGGCTGACAATGGTTGGCACGTCGATACAGCTTCGCCCCGTCACTTACAGGGAGTGATGAACGCCGGCGATACCTGGCGGTCCGCCCAAAGCCCGAAACCGCGCCGTTTCGGCCCGGGGTCTTTCAATACGGCCGGACGTCGGCCGCGTCGACTTCCACGCTGGCGCCCTGACCGATCAGGTTCACGGCGAGCACCAGCCGGGCGTGCGCGCCTTTGCGCACCAGCCGCCCGACAACTCCGCGCAGCGGTCCCCAGGCGACCTCGACGAGGTCGCCTTCCTGGATCAGCGGGCACGGATCGTACTTGAAATCGCTCTCGACGAGCGTCCGCAGGTGCGAGATCTCCTCCTGCGGAATCGGCACCGGCCGGCCGTCGAGCGAGATGAGCGACACCACGCCGTGGCATTTGAGCACGGTCAGCGCGTGCGCCGGATCGATGCGCGTGAAGCAGTAGCCGGGAAAGAGCGGCCAGTCGATCCGTTTCCGCCGGTCCTTCCAGCGGCTCCATCGAGCCACCGTGGGCAGAAAGCATTCGACGCCGCGATCGACGAGCTGACCGGCAACCGTGGCTTCGTGCCGGGATCGCGTCCAGACCGCAAACCAGGCCTCGCGAGTGGCCGGCGCGGCCAATGGCGGTGCGCCCGTCATGGTCGGGCTGCCGGAACCGATGCGAGCGAGAGCTGGGGAAGCCATCTGTGCCTCACCTGATACAGCAACAGCCGTACCACGGGAACACTCAGTGCCCTTTCGGCTGGGAATCGGCGCTCTGAATCGTGCGAATCGCGGTGTCAGTTGCCGTTTCGATACACCGGCGCACCCGCGCGCATTCCCGACGACGGGCCGGGCGGACGAACCGCCCCCTACAGTGTCGGCCGCAGCCGTACGAATGTGTAATCCAACCTGGCGTTCTGCCAAATCTGGCCTGTTTCCACCCCTGCCGAGCGCCTTAGTGCGTGGGAGTGGGCGGTGCCTGCTTCCGGGCGTAGAGGTAGGACACGATGAAGATGATGACGATCAGCCCAAGGGAGATCGTCTTGGGGATCTCGAACGCGATCCAGTGCATCTGATGGGCGTACTCGACGAGGAGCTTGAGGCCCACCCACCCGATGATGACGAACGCCCCGTCGACGATCGCCGGATAACGCCGGATGAGCTCGATCAGCTGCCCGGCGACGACCCGCATCGCCACGATGCCGAGGATGCCGCCGGTGACGATGACCCAGAGCTTCGGCGACATCGCGACGGCGACCAGGATCGAGTCGATCGAGAACGCCAGGTTGACCAGCTCGACCCGGACGACTGTCGCCCAGAAGGCCGACAGTCCGAGCATCGGCCGGGCTTTGGGCGGCTCGCGCCGCCCACCCTCGTCGCCGGTCCTGAAATGCGCCCAGGTCAGGTACAGCAGGTACAGCCCGCCTGCCAGCTTCACCCAGACGACCTGAATGAGGTACGCCGCGAGGAGCGTCGCGATGGTGCGGAAGGCGAAGCCGCCAATCAGACCGTAGCGAAGGGCCTTCTGGTGCTGGTCGCGCGGCAGACCGAGCACCATGATGGCCATGACCAGCGCGTTGTCCGCGCTGAGCAGGCCCTCCAGCACGACGAGCAGACCGATGGTGACGAGATCGGAGGCTTGAAAATCGAAGAACAAGACTGAACGGCCTCCAGTATCGATGAAACCGTGCTCGATTGCCATCAAAACCGGCCCTCGATACTTGACACATGCCGTATCAATATCTACACTCGATCCGTAGCATGTCGACGAAATCCCAGCCGCTTTATCTGATCAGCATGGCTGCCGAGCTGCTCGACATGCACCCGCAGACGCTGCGCAAGTACGAGCGGCTCGGACTCGTGCGGCCGCCGCGCACGCTCGGGAGCATGCGGGTGTATACCGAGGACGAGCTGCAGCGGCTGCGGCTGATCAAGACATTCGTGGACGAGGCGGGCATCAACCTCGCGGGTGTGCAGCGCCTGCTGTCCATCGCAGAAGTGGCGCAGCGTATTCGTCCGCTCGTCGCCGACGCGCATCGGGCCGATCGGGCCGACGCCAGGCGGCTCGCCGACGAAGTGAACGAGCTGTTCCGTCTGCTGGGACTCGACGAGGGACGCGACTGACGTGGAATTCCGCGATTACTACGCGACGCTCGGTGTGGCCAAGACCGCGACGGAGGCCGAAATCAAGAAGGCCTACCGGAAGCTGGCGCGCGCGCATCACCCGGATCTGAATCCGGGCGACAAGAAGGCGGAAGCCCGCTTCAAGGAAGTCAACGAGGCCTACGAGGTGTTGGGCGACGCCGAGAAGCGCCGCAAGTACGACGAGCTCGGTGCGAACTGGCGCGCCTACGAACAGGCGCCGCCAGGGGCTCAGCCGGGCTGGTCGCCGGGCGGCGGCGGACGAACGACCTACCGGACGATGACGCCCGAGGAGATGGAAGAGCTGTTCGGCGGACAGGATCCGTTCTCCGACTTCTTCCACACGTTCTTCAGCGGCGGCGGCGGCCAGCGCACGCAGGCGCGTGCCCGGCGCACGCAGCGCCGGCCGCAGCCGGCCGAAGCGCCGACGCTCGAGATGAGCCTGGAAGAAGCCTTCCGCGGCGCGACGCGGCGTCTCATGATTGCCGAGGACGGCGGCGAGCGCACGCTGGACGTGCGGATTCCGGCCGGCGTGACGGACGGCGCGAGCATCCGCGTGCCGGGCAAGAATGGCAGCGGGGACTTGTATCTGACGGTGAAGATTCTGCCCCACCCCGCCTTCGAGCGCCGGGGCAACGACCTCTACGTGCGCGCCGCCGTGCCGGTGACGACGGCGGTGCTCGGCGGTGAAGTGACGGTGCCCACCATCGGCGAGTCGAGCCTGCGTTTGAAGGTGCCGGAAGGCACGCGCGCGGGCCGCCTGCTCCGCTTGCGTGGCCACGGCATGCCCATCGTCGGATCCGATACGCGCGGGGATCTCTACGCCACCGTGGAAGTGCAGGTCCCCTCGGCGCTGACGCCTGAGGAGCGGCGCCACTACGAAGCGCTGCGGGAGATCGAGGAAGGACGGAAGTCATGAACTTGAATCGCTATACGGAAAAAGCGCAGGAAGCGCTGGTCGCGGCACAGCAGCTCGCAAATCAGGGCGGCCAGCCGGAGGTCCTGCCCGAGCACGTGCTGCTCGCGCTCGTCGATCAGAGCGACGGCATCGTCCCCGCGGTGCTCGGCAAGCTGAACGTGGACGCCGGGCGCGTGCGCAGCGCGACCCAGGCGCTCATCGACCAGATGCCGAAGGTGCGCGGCGGCTCAGAGCCGGGCCTGTCGGCGCGCCTGCGCCGGATCGCGGACGCCGCCGAGGCGGAGGCGAAGCAGCTCAGCGACGAGTTCGTGAGCACCGAGCATCTGTTTCTCGCCATCGCCTCTGAGGGCGGACGGGTCGGCGCGGCCAAAGTCCTTGCGGATCTCGGCGCCAACCGCGACGCGATTCTGGGCGCGCTCGCCACCGTCCGCGGATCGCAGCGCGTCACCGATCAGAATCCTGAAGGCAAGTACCAGGCGCTCGAGCGCTACGGCCGCGACCTCACGGAAGTCGCCCGCAAGGGCAAGCTCGATCCGGTCATCGGCCGCGACGACGAAATTCGCCGCTGCATGCAGGTCCTCGCGCGGCGCACGAAGAACAACCCCGTGCTCATCGGCGAACCGGGCGTGGGCAAGACGGCCATCGTCGAAGGCTTGGCCCAGCGCATCCTTGCAGGTGACGTGCCCGAGGCACTCAAGGACAAGCGGCTCATCGCGCTCGACATGGGCGCGCTGATCGCCGGGGCGAAGTATCGCGGCGAATTCGAGGAGCGGCTGAAGGCTGTCGTGCGCGAAGTGGTGGAATCGGCGGGGCAGGTCATCCTGTTCATTGACGAATTGCACAATCTCGTCGGGGCGGGCAAGGCCGAGGGCGCGATGGACGCCGGCAACATGATCAAGCCGATGCTCGCTCGCGGCGAGCTGCGGATGATCGGGGCGACCACGCTCGACGAGTTCCGCAAGCACATCGAGAAGGACCCGGCCCTCGAGCGC
>DASTCC010000568.1:0-5552 GCA_035711465.1 Vicinamibacterales bacterium | reverse complement strand
GCCGAAATCGCCAATGCCATCGGTGCGCCTCTCGACGTCTTCCTGGTCCGCAAGATCGGCGTTCCCGGCCACCCGGAGCTGGCGATGGGCGCGCTCGCCGAAGGCGGCATCGTCGTCCGTCACGAACACCTGATTCGCGAGATCGGCGTGCCGCATGCGCTCGTCAACCAGGTGATCGCGCGGGAGCGGCTCGAGCTCGATCGGCGCGATCGCCAGTATCGATCCGGCCCCAACCCGCCGCACGTCCGCGATCGCATCGTGCTGCTCGTCGACGACGGCCTGGCAACCGGCGCGACGATGGAGGCGGCGATCCTGGCGCTGCGCGAGCAGCAGCCCGCGAAGATCGTCGTCGCCGCTCCGGTCGGAGCCCGCGAGACGTGCGCGCGGCTGTCGCGTCTGGCGGACGAGGTCGAGTGCCTGGAGATGCCGGCGCAGTTCGAGGCCGTCGGGGTCTGGTACGAAGACTTTGCCGAAACCAGCGACGAGGAAGTGCGTCGGCTGCTGGACGGGGCCGGGCATGGGGCGCCGGCCGGGAAGGACGACCGCCCTGCGGCAGGCGAGGTCGTCCGCCGCGGCGCGATTCCGCTCACCGGCGGCGCCGATGACTACGACCGGCTCGTCGCCGGCGTCGGCGACGCCCAGCTGGTGCTGATCGGCGAGGCGAGCCACGGCACGCATGAGTTCTACCGGGAGCGGGCGCTGATCACGAAGCGTCTCATCGTCGAGTGCGGCTTCTCGGCCGTGGCCGTCGAAGCCGACTGGCCGGACGCGTATCGGGTCAACCGCTACGTCCGCGGCGCCGGCCCCGATCGGGAGGCGGTGGACGCCCTCGGCGATTTCAAGCGGTTCCCGGCCTGGATGTGGCGCAACGCCGACGTGCTCGACTTCGTCGGCTGGCTGCGGTCGCACAATGAGAGGCACCGATCCAGCCCGGTCGGCTTCTACGGGCTCGATCTCTACAGCCTGCACGCGTCGATGCAGGCGGTGCTGCGATATCTCGCGACGGTCGATCCGGACGCCGCCCGGCGCGCCGCCGCGCGCTACGCGTGCTTCGATCGATTCAGCGGCGATCCGCACGCCTACGGCTATGCGACCGAGATCGGGCTCGCGCCGTCGTGCGAGCGAGAGGCGGTCGCCCAGCTGGTCGAGCTGCATCGACAGCGCGCGGAGTACGCGACGCGTGACGGCCGGGTCGCGCCCGACGACTACTTCTTCGCCGAGCAGAACGCGCGTCTGGTGACGAACGCCGAGGCCTACTACCGCAGCGTGGTGCAGGGCGGCGTCGAGTCCTGGAACCGCCGCGATCGGCACATGTTCGACACCCTGATGGCGCTCGCCGGATTCCTCGGCCCTGCCGCGTCGCCGGCGCGCATCGTGGTCTGGGCGCACAACTCCCATCTCGGCGACGCGCGCGCCACCGACATGGGGACTCGCGGCGAGCTGAACCTCGGCCAGCTCGTGCGCGAGCGGTTCCGCAACGCCGCCGTCAACGTCGGGTTCACGACGGACCGCGGCACGGTGACGGCCGCGACCGGATGGGATGGTCCGGCGCTTCGCCGGCACGTGCGGCCGTCGCTGCCGGGCAGCGTCGAGCGTCTGTTTCACGAGACCGGCATCGCCCGGTTCTTGCTGCCGCTGCGCACCGATCTCGCGCTGGCGTCGGCCTTGGCGACGCCGCGGCTCGAACGGGCAATCGGCGTGATCTACCAGCCGGAGACGGAGCGGCGAAGCCACTACTTCCATGTCCGGTTCGCCGAGCAGTTCGACTACGCGATCCACATCGACGAGACCCGTGCGGTCGAGCCGCTGGAGCGCACGTCGATGTGGCAGCAGGGTGAACTTGCCGAGACCTATCCATCCGGTCTTTGAGTACGGCGGCGATCGCAGATGACGGGGAGGGGATGGCCATGATCGAAGAAGTTCGGACGCTTCTGCTGGCTGGTGTGGGCGCCATCGATCTCGGTGACGAGAAGGTGCGTCAGATCGCCGGCGACCTGGTGCGCCGCGGCGAACTGGTCGCCGGCGACGCGCGGGCGTTGGCCGACGCCTATGCCGCGCGGCGCCAGGCGCGGCGCGAGCGCGATGTCGCGCTGGTGCGCGCGCTCATCGCCGAAGAGCTGGCGCGGCTGAACGTCGCGTCGCAGGCGGACGTCGTGGCGATCGCGGACCGCGTCGGCGCGCTCGAGCAAGGCTGGGCGGCACTGCGCCCCGATCGGGTGACCGGGCCATGAACGCCGTCGCGCCCCAAGCCGAGCCGGCGTCGGCACTCCGGCGCGTGCGCCAGGTCGCGGCGGTGCTGACGCGCCATGGGCTGGCCGACGTCGGCGGCGCGTTGGGCTTCCGATCGGGCCGCGTGCTGCCGCGCCGCCGTCAGGCCGACTCGACGCTGACGCGGCCGGCGCGCCTGCGTCTCGCCTTCGAGGAGCTCGGCCCGACGTTCGTGAAGTTCGGACAGGCGCTGAGCCTGCGGCCGGACCTGGTCGCGCCGTCGCTCGTCGCCGAGCTCGCGAAGCTCCAGGACCACGCTCAGCCGCTGCCGCCCGGGCAGGCGGAGGCCGTGCTCGAGGCGCAGTTTCACCGACCGGTGCGGGCGCTGTTCTCGACGTTCGATGCGGAGCCGTTCGCCGCCGGATCGATGGCGCAGGTCCATCGGGCGACGCTGCCCGCCGGTGACGTGGTCGCCGTCAAGATCCGGCGGCCGGGAATCGCCGCGCTGATCGATGCCGACCTCGAGATACTCCGGCAGCTGGCGCAGTTCATCGATCGCCACCTGCCCGGCTTCGGTGTCATGGATCCGGTCGGGCTGGTCGACGAGTTCGCCCGGACCATCCGCCACGAGCAGGATCTCACCCGGGAGGCGCGCAACATCCAGCGGTGCGCGCAGAACTTCGCCGGCGATGCCGCCGTGCACCTGCCGAAGGTCTACGGCGACCTCACCACGACCGCGGTGCTGACGCTCGAATTCATCGACGGCCTCAAGGTCTCCGAGCTCGCCAGGCGCGACGTCAGTCCGTTCGTACGCCAACTGGTGGCGCGGCGCGGCGCCGACGCGATGCTGCGGCAGTACCTGGAGCACGGCTTCTTCCACGCCGACCCGCACCCGGGCAACATCTTCGTCCTGCCTGATCACGTGATCGCTTTTCTCGACTTCGGCATGGTCGGGCGGCTCGACGCCGACCTGCGCGATGCGCTCGCGCGGGTCATTCGCGCCGTGGCGATGCGCGACGCCGATCGGCTGGCCCGGCTGGCGCTGGAGATCGCCGAGACCCGCGGCGACACCGACGTCCGCGCGCTCCGCCAGGACCTCGCCGCGCTCATCGCCACCTACGGCGATGTCGCGATCGGCGATCTCTCGCTCGGCGGAGTGCTGCGCGACGTCGTCAACGCGGCGGCGAAACACCAGCTGCGGCTGCCCTCGAATCTGATGCTGCTGATCAAATCGGTGGTCACGATCGAGAGCGTCGGCCGCGATCTCGATCCGGCCTTCAAGATGGTGGAGCACGCGCGGCCGATGGCCGAGCGTGTGTGGCGCGCGCAGCATTCGCCACAGGTCCTCGCGCCGCGCGCGATTCGGGCCACCCGCCGATCGATCGAGCTGCTGGCCGACCTGCCCCGACAGGCCGACGGGCTGCTGCGCAAGGCACGCGACGGGCGGCTCGAGGTCCAGTTCGTGCACCGCAACCTCGATCACTTCGTCCGCGAGATGGATCGATCGAGCAACCGTCTGAGCTTTGCCGTCGTGATCGCGGCGATCCTGATCGGATCGTCGCTGGTGATGCATGCCGGCTCGCAGGGCGCGGCCGGATACCCGACGCTCGGCCTCGCCGGCTTCGTCATCGCCGGCGTGCTGGGCGTCGGCCTCGCCATCGGGATCGTCCGCTCCGGCCGGTTGTGACGGCCGCGGCAACCACCCCGTGCAGATTTCGCAAAGGAGTCGAACTGACATGACCATCAAAGAAATCATGACCCGTCCGGTTGTCGTCGCCCCGGAGACGGCCACCCTGAACGTCATCGCCAGGCTGATGTGGGATCACGACTGCGGCACGATTCCGATCGTCGACGACAACGGGCATCTGGCCGGCATCGTCACCGACCGTGACATCTGCATGGCGGCCTACACGCAAGGGAAGCGCCTCGAGGAGATCCCGGTCGCCACCGCCATGGCGCGCCAGGTTCTCAGCGTCCACCAGAACGCCACCGTCGAGCAGGCGGAAGCGATCATGCGCGGTGGCCAGGTGCGGCGAATCCCCGTCCTCGATCAGGACCGTCGGCCGATCGGCATCGTCTCGGTCAACGACCTCGCCCGGCATGCGGCGAGGGCGCGGCGGGCGGAGGTCGATCGCGAGATTCTCCTGACGGTGGCGGCGATCTGCCAGCCGCACGCGCACGTCGGTGTCGGCGAGATGGACCACTCGACGGGAGCGCCGATCGCGGTGTGACGATGTCCGCCCCGGGCGGCCATTGCACCGGCATGGACGGGACGACGG
Organism: Vicinamibacterales bacterium; assembly: GCA_035711465.1. GTDB lineage: Bacteria > Acidobacteriota > Vicinamibacteria > Vicinamibacterales > SCN-69-37 > DASTCC01. The sequence goes on along the minus strand of DASTCC010000568.1, from coordinate 1,065 downwards.
TCCGGATCGATTCGAGGAGACGACGATGGCTCACAAGCAGATTCATTTTCGAGCGGAAGCGCGTGAACGCGTGCTGCGCGGCGCGGCGCTGCTCGCCGATGCCGTGCGGGTCACCCTCGGTCCGAAGGCGAAGTGCGTGCTGATCGAGAGGAAGTGGGGGCGGCCGGTCGTCTCCGATGACGGCGTCACCATCGCCAAGGAAGTCGATCTGCCCAACGCCGAGGAGAACGTCGGCGCCCAGATACTGAGGCAGGCGGCCGAGCACACCGGCGATCGCGTCGGCGATGGCACGACGACGTCCACGCTGCTCGCCTACGACATGTTCGCCGAAGGTGCCAAGAACGTCGCCGCCGGGGCCGCCGCCATCGATTTGAAGCGCGGCCTGCAGCGCGGCCTGAAGGTCGCGGTCCAGGCGATTCGCGCCCAGTCGCGCGCGGTCGAAACGGAGCTGTCCCGCAAGCAGATCGCGACCATCTCGGCGCACAACGACCAGGAGATCGGCAACATGGTCGCCGAGGCCGTCGGCAAGGTCGGCTCGGAAGGCGTGGTCACGGTCGAGGAGGCCAAGGGCACCGAAACCGCCCTCGAGATCGTCGAAGGCATGCAGTTCGATCGCGGTTATCTCTCGCCGTACTTCGTGTCCGACGTCGAGAAGATGCAGGTCGTGCTCGACGACGCGCTGGTGCTGATCTGCGACCGCAAGATTGCGAATCTCACGGACCTGCTGCCGCTGCTCGAACAGGTGGTCAAGATGGGCCGCAGCCTCCTCGTCGTCGCCGAGGACGTCGAGGGCGAAGCGCTGGCGACGCTGGTGGTGAACAAGATCCGCGGCATCCTCGCCTGCGCGGCGGTGAAGGCGCCGGGCTTCGGCGATCGGCGGAAAGCGATGCTGCAGGACATCGCCCTCCTCACGGGCGCGCACGTGATCACCGATGAGCTCGGCCTGCGCCTCGACAAGGTCCGCGTCGAGGAGCTCGGCCAGGCGCACCGCATCGTCATCGACAAGGAAACGACGACGATCGTCGGAGGCGGCGGCGGACGTGACGCGGTGGCCGGCCGCTGCCA
>DASTCC010000567.1:0-17264 GCA_035711465.1 Vicinamibacterales bacterium | reverse complement strand
ACTGGCGTACGTGCTGTGAGGGCGGGGTCAGATCTTGAATTGCAGCATTAGGTGCCAGGTCTTGAACGGCAAGGCTCAAGATCTCGCAGTCAAACGTGTTCGAGTCGGGCAACCAGGTTTTGAATCTGCGGCAATTCGAGGGTTTGCGACGCTGCCGATTCAAGACCTGGCACCTAATGCTGCAATTCAAGATCTGACCCCATTGACGGCGGAGGCGACAATGGCGAAAATACAGCGAAAGTATGAAGACGGCTCGCAGTCTGCCGCTGTTTCCCGATGCGGTGTCGTCGCCGACGCTTCGCGACGTCGCCGACGCAGTGCGCGAGGCGGGAATTGACGGGCTACCCGATGCGATGCGCCGCGCCGACCACGCGCGCTATCAGGAAGTGCACGTCCGCTCGGCCATGGCGGCGACGAAAGGGATGCCCTTCAAGTGGGCGCTCAACCCGTATCGCGGCTGCACGCACGCCTGCGAGTACTGCTACGCCCGCAAGTACCAGCGCCATCTCGAGCTCGGCGCCGGCGACGAGTTCTCGTCGTTCATTCTCGTCAAGCGCAACCTGCCTGAAGTGCTCGCCAGGGAAGTGTCGCGCGCGCAGTGGACCCACGAGAGCGTCGCGGTCGGCACCGCGACCGATCCGTATCAGCCGATCGAAGGCCACTACAAACTGACGCGCCGCTGTCTCGAAGTCCTCGTCGCCTCGAACACGCCCTTCTCCATCGTCACCAAAGGTCCGATGGTCGTGCGCGACCTCGACGTCCTGCGCCGTGCCACGGCGGGCGCCGGCGCGCACGTCTATCTCAGCGTGCCGACGACAAACAGCGAGGCCTGGGCGACGCTCGAGCCGGGAACAGCCGAGCCCGCCCAGCGACTGCGAGCGGTGCGGATTCTCGCCGACGCCGGCATCGACGCCGGCGTCCTGATGATGCCGCTGGTGCCCGGGATCTCGACGTCGCGCGCGATCATCACCGAGACCATGCAGGCGTTTGCGGCGGCCGGCGTGCGATGGATCGGCTGCAACGTCGCGCATCTCGAACCCGGCGTCCGCGAGCACTTCTTCGCGTTCCTCGATCGCGAGTTCCCGTCACTCACGGCGGGCTACCAGCGTCTCTACACTGGCGCCTACGCCCCGAAAGAGTACGTGGCGGCGATCGAATCGCTGGTTCGTGAAGTGGCGCGCGCCGAGGGCGTCGAGCGCGGATCGCGCTAGATTCGGCCCTGGAGTGCCATCAGCGCCGCGACGCGCTGTTCGGTTGGCGGATGCGTCGAGAAGAGCGACATCATCCCGCCGCCGGAGAACGGCGCCATGATGAACATGTGCGCGGTCGCCGGATTCGCGTCCATCGGAATCTGGTGCGCGCCGGCTTCGATGCGCCGCAGCGCCTGCGCCAGCCCGACCGGCGATCCGACGATCTGCGCGCCGCCGCGATCCGCCGCGAACTCGCGCTGGCGCGAGATCGCGGCCTGAATCAGCATCGCCGCGATCGGCGCCAGGATGGCCATCGCCAGCAGCGCGATCGGGTTGCTGCCGCGGTTGTCGTCGCGCGAGCCGCCGAAGAACGCTGCAAAGCGGGCCATGTTGGCCAGCATCATGATCGTCGCGGCCACGGTCGCCGCCACCGTGCTGATCAGAATGTCGCGATGCTTCACGTGCGCGAGCTCGTGCGCGATCACGCCCTCGAGCTCACCCTCCGAGAGGATGCGCATGATGCCTTCGGTCGCCGCGACCGCCGCGTGATCCGGATTGCGCCCGGTCGCGAACGCGTTCGGCGACATGTCAGGAATGACGTAGACCTTGGGCATCGGCAGCCCGGCCTTCTGCGAGAGCCGCGCCGTCATGCGGTACAGCGGATGGTCCGGACCGACCGGCGTGGCGCGGTACATCCGCAGCACGATCTTGTCGGAGAACCAGTAGCTGCCGACGTTCATCAGAATCGCGAAGCCAAACGCGATCACGAGACCCTGCTGTCCGCCGAACGCCTGCCCGAAGAACAGCAGCAGCGCGGTGAGGACGCCGAGGAGGAGAGCTGTCTTGAAGGTGCTACTCATGGTTCAGTCTGGACCCGATCCCATTATCTACCAGCCGCGACAGAAGCGCCGCAACCAGCGCGGCCTGGCCGGGCAGCGCGCTGACAACGACATGCTCATGGAGAGCATGTGCGCCATCGCCCACCGCGCCAAGGCCATCTAACGTTGGGATGCCGAGCGCGGCCGTAAAGTTGCCGTCCGAGGCGCCGCCGGTCGCCCCTTCACCGAGCTCGCGTCCCAGCTCGCGCGCGGCGTCGCGTGCCAGATCGAACAGACGGCCGACGCCGGCGGTGCGTTCCATCGGCGGCCGGTTGATACCGCCGCTGATCTCGAGCCGCACACGCGGATTCGCCGGCCGGAGCGCCGCAAACGCCGCCTCGACCACCGGTGCGTCGTCCAGACGACTGACGCGGACGTCGACGATGGCAGTGGCCGATCCGGCGACGACGTTCGATCGCGTCCCACCCTCGACACGGCCGACGTTCACGGACCGGCCGAGCGCCGGATCGGCGAGGCCCTCGATCGCCACGATCTGCCGCGCCAGCTCGTGGACCGCGCTCGCGCCCGCCGCCGGGTCGGCGCCGGCATGCGCCGAGATCCCGCGCGTCGTCACCGCGAACTCGCCGACGCCCTTGCGCGCGGTCTTCACCCGGCCGCCGGGCAACGCCGGCTCGAGGACGAGCACCGCGGCCGACTCGCGCGCGAGCCGTTCGATGATCGCGCGCGACGTGGCGCTGCCCACTTCTTCGTCGGCAGTCGCGAGCAGACGTACGCGCGGGCGCCGATCGACGGCGAGTGTCTCAACCATCGCGCGCGCGGCAAGCGCGCCGATCGCGAGACCGGCCTTCATGTCGTAGACGCCGGGACCGTACAGCTTGCCGTCGACCTCTCGAATCGGCATGCGCTCGAGCTGGCCGACGGGCCACACCGTGTCGTAGTGCCCGAGCAGCAGCACGTCTGGTCCCTCGCCCGGCCATTCGGCGAGGACGTGCGGCGCGGTCGCGCCGGCTTCCAGGCGCGAGACCGCCGCGCCCGTTGCCGCCAGGCGGCCGGAGAGCACCGCCGCGCACGCTTCCAGGGCCTCGCGATCCGTCGAGGGGGACTCGACGCCGGCGAGCGCGCGCGTCAGATCGATCAGCCAACCGGATTCGCGGAGGCAGACCGCCGCGGGGCTCGACACGGTTCTATAATAACGAGGTGATGTCGATGGCCCGGATGGTCTTCGCCGGCACGATCGGACTCGCGGTGTCGCTCGCGATCGGGGCGCCACTTGCGGCGCAGTCGAGCACCACGCAACAGCCGCCGCCGACGACCACGCCGGTGCCGAAACCGTTTCCGAACGCGATCAACACGACGCCGAAGCCGGCGGACCCCAACGCGAAGCCGATCGACCCGCAGCTGCCGACGAGCGTGAACATCCCCGGCAATCCGCCGGTCTACCCCGCCGCCGAATTCCTGCGCGAGTTCGACGCCGGCCGCAATCAGAAGTACTACCTGTTCGGGACGAATGCGCCGTTCGCGGAGATCGTGGAGTACTACAAAGGCACGCTGAAGAACGGCGGCCGCGAGCTCTCACGGGCGCCCGGCATGCAGCAATTCGATCTCGGCCGCTTCGACGCCGACACCATGGCCTATCCGCCGAGCGTCGTCGTGCAGGATCACACCTGGAACGGATCGGAAGGCTATCTGTTCGTGCGCGGCACCGCCGCCAAGCGCTACCGGACGATCATTCAGATCGTGCCGGCCCGCTGAGGAACTCGCGCGACTTCTCAGCCAGCCCGGTTTCGACCGCCTCTTCCAGGCTCAGCCCTCTCGATTCGGCGAACTCGCGGATCTGCTGCGTGATCTCCATGCTGCAGAACTTCGGGCCGCACATCGAGCAGAAGTGAGCCAGCTTGGCGCCGTCGGCCGGGAGCGTTTGGTCGTGGAAGGCGCGCGCGGTCACCGGATCGAGCGACAGGTTGAACTGATCTTCCCAGCGGAACTCGAAGCGCGCCTTCGAGAGCGCGTCGTCCCACGCCTGCGCGCGCGGATGTCCCTTGGCCAGGTCGGCGGCATGCGCGGCGATCTTGTAGGCGATGACCCCGGCCTTCACGTCCTCGCGGTTCGGCAGGCCGAGATGCTCTTTCGGCGTCACGTAGCAGAGCATCGCCGTGCCGTACCAGCCGATCATCGCGGCGCCGATCGCCGAGGTGATGTGGTCGTAGCCCGGGGCGATGTCGGTCGTGAGCGGCCCGAGCGTGTAGAACGGCGCCTCGTCGCACCACTCGAGCTGCTTTTCCATGTTCTCGCGGATGAGGTGCATCGGCACGTGGCCGGGCCCCTCATTCATCACCTGGACGTCGTACTCCCACGCGATTCTGGTGAGTTCGCCCTGCGTGCGCAGCTCGGCGAACTGCGCCTCGTCGTTGGCGTCGGCGATCGATCCGGGCCGCAGCCCGTCGCCGAGCGAGAACGACACGTCGTAGGCGCGCATGATCTCGCAGATCTCGCGGAAGTGCGTGTAGGTGAAGTTCTCCTGGTGATGCGCCAGGCACCACTTGGCGATGATCGAGCCGCCTCGCGAGACGATGCCGGTGACGCGCCGGGCGGTGGCCGGGATGTAGCGCAGCAGCACGCCGGCGTGGACCGTGAAGTAGTCCACGCCCTGTTCGGCCTGCTCGATCAGCGTGTCGCGGTAGATCTCCCAGGTCAGCTCCTCGGGTCTGCCGCCGACTTTCTCGAGCGCCTGGTAGATCGGCACCGTACCGATCGGCACCGGCGCGTTGCGCAGGATCCACTCGCGGGTCTCGTGGATGCGCTTGCCGGTCGACAGGTCCATCACCGTGTCGGCGCCCCAGAGCGTCGCCCAGCGCAGCTTGTCGACTTCCTCGACGATCGAGGACCGCAGCGCCGAATTGCCGATGTTGGCGTTGATCTTCACCAGGAAGTTGCGGCCGATGATCATCGGCTCGAGCTCCGGGTGGTTGACGTTGGCGGGGATGATGGCGCGGCCGCGCGCGACTTCGGCGCGCACGAACTCGGCCGGCAGGCCTTCCCGCGCCGCGACGAACTCCATCTCGGCGGTGATCTCGCCGCGCCGCGCGTAGGCGAGCTGCGTGACTGCGCCGCCAGTCGCCCGCCGGATCGGCTGTCGAGTCCCCGGCCGGACCTCGACGGTGTCGCGGCGCCGGGAGATCCACGGCCACCGGAGCGCCGGCAGCCCGACATGGACGTCGTAGCCGCGCGGGCCGCTGGTGTCGTAGACCTGCAACGGCGCCGCGCCGCCCGAGAGCGCGATCTCGCGCATCGGCACGCGGACGTCCTTGCCACCTTCGATGTACACCTTCCGCGACGCCGGGAAAGCGCTCTCGAAGTCCTGTTCGGTCAGCGGATCGTAGGAATCAAGGGTCACTGCCGCGAATATAGCAGGTTCGCCGCGTCAGTTCTTCCGCAGGACCAGACACTTCAGATAGGACGTCTCCGGCACGCCGAGCAGCACCGGATGGTCGCGCCCCTGCATCCGCTTCTCCACCAGCGTCACCGTCGCATGCGCGTCGGCCGCGGCCGCCGAGACGATCTCGACGAACATCGCCTCCGGCACGTGGTGCGAGCAGGTGCAGGTCACGAGATGTCCGCCGCTCGTCAGCAGCTTCAGCGCCCGCAGGTTGATCTCCTTGTAGCCGGCGACGGCGCGGTCGAGCGAGGCGCGGTTCTTGGCGAACGCCGGCGGGTCCAGCACGATGGTGTCGAACGCGGCGCCTTCGATCTCGAGCTCGCGAAGCGCATCGAAGACGTTGGCTTCGCGGACCTCGAGGTTGGCGACCCCGTTGCGCTCGGCATTGCCCCGCGTTGCCGCGACCGCCGACGCCGACGCGTCGAGCGCGATCACGGTCTCGCAGACGCCGGCGAGATGCAGCGCGAACCCGCCGTTGTAGGTGAAGGCGTCGAGCGCGCGGCCGCGCCCGATCGCCGCGGCGGCGCGATGGTTCTCGCGCTGATCGAGGAACAGCCCCGTCTTCTGGCCGTGGCGCAGATCGGCCAGGAGCCGGATCGGACCCTCGCGGATCTCGACCGTCTCCGGCACGTCGCCGGCGAGCACTTCGACCGTCTCGTCCAATCCTTCGAGCCGCCGGACCTTGGGATCGTTGCGCGCCAGGACGCCGCGCGGCTTCAGCAGATCGACGAGCGCCGCCGCGATGTCGTGCCGCCGCCGATCCGTCGCCTGACAGAGCGTCTGGATCACCAGCACGTCGTCGTAGCGATCGACGACGAGCCCAGGCAGGCGATCGGCTTCGGCGTGCACGAGGCGATACGCGCTGGCGTCGATCCCGAGTGACGCGCGGTAGGCGATCGCCGCCGTCAGCCTGGCCCGCAGCCACTCGCGTTCGTCGAAGGCCGCGGGCGCGCCGGCGAGCACGCGAATCGAGATCTGCGATCGGTCGCTCCAGAACGCATGCGCCAGCGGCCGGCCGCGCTCGGATCGGACCTCGACGACGTCACCGGGTGTGGCGTCGGCCGAGAGCACGTCGCTCCGGTAGATCCACGGATGGCCGGCGCGCAGGCGATCGGCGCCACGACGGGAAATGACAACGGTGGATGCGGACACGGCCGTTCCGGCGGGACAGGCTCGGATTATACTGGCGCCATGCGCATCGCGCTCGGCGCCGATCACGCCGGCGTTCACCTGAAAGCCGATATCAAACAACTGCTCGACGCCCGCGGCATTCCGTACACGGATTTCGGCGTGGACACGACCGCGTCGGTCGATTACCCGGACTACGCGGCGAAGGTCGCGCAGGAAGTCGGCAGCGGCCGCTTCGAGCGCGGCATCCTCTTTTGCGGCTCCGGCGTCGGCATGGCCATCGCCGCGAACAAGATTCACGGCGTCCGCGCCGCCGCGATCGTCGACGAGACCTCCGCGCGTCTCAGCCGCGAACACAACGACATCAACGTGCTCTCGCTCGGCGAACGGCTGACGGCGCCGGACCAGGCCCGCCGCTTCGTCGAGATCTTTCTGGACACGCCGTTCGCCGCCGGCCGCCACACGGGCCGCGTCGAGAAGATCATGTTGCTCGAGGCGGACGCGGCCCATCGAGAATCGGGTGGTCGGGCGGTCGGGGAATCGGTTCGGTAATCTGGCCATCGAGAATCGCTTGAGACCCGTGATGACACGTTGCGACGATCCCCCGACTCGCCGATTACACGATTCCGATTGCTCGATCTCGCGATGACCCGGTCCCGGATCACCCGACTGCCCGACCAGGCGATCACCCGATTACCCATTACCCGATCCCCCGATAACTGATGACCACTCTCGCGTCCGTCGATCCCGAAATCGCTGAAGCCATCCGAAACGAAGTCCATCGCCAGGAAGAGGGCCTGGAACTGATCGCGTCGGAGAACTTCGTCAGCCTCGCCGTGCTCGAAGCCATGGGCTCGGTGATGACGAACAAGTACGCCGAGGGCTACCCGGGCAAGCGCTACTACGGCGGCTGCGAGTTCGTCGACGTCGCCGAGCGGCTCGCCATCGACCGCGCGAAGCAGATCTTCGGCGCCGAGCACGCCAACGTCCAGCCGCATTCGGGCGCGCAGGCGAACATGGCGGTCTACGTCGCGATGCTCAAGCCGGGCGACACGATCCTCGGCATGAACCTCGCCCACGGCGGCCATCTCACCCATGGCCACCCGCTCAACTTCTCCGGCAAGTACTTCCACGTCGTCCCGTACGGCGTGACCAAGGAGACCGAGCGGCTCGACTACGACGAGCTCGAACGTCTGGCGCGCGAGCACAAGCCGAAGATGATCGTCGTCGGCGCCAGCGCCTACCCGCGCGTGTTCGACTTCCCGCGCATCCGCGCCGTCGCGCAGGAGACCGGCGCGCTCGTGATGACCGACATGGCGCACATCGCCGGGCTCGTCGCCGCCGGCGAGCATCCCAATCCGGTGCCGCACTCCGATTTCGTCACGACGACGACGCACAAGACGCTCCGCGGACCGCGCGGCGGCACGGTGCTCTGCAGGGCGGAGTTCGCGAAGGATCTGGACCGGGCGCTGTTCCCCGGGGTCCAGGGCGGCCCGTTGATGCACGTCATCGCCGGCAAGGCGGTCTGCTTCAAGGAAGCGCTCGCGCCCGGGTTCAAGACCTATCAACAGCAGATCGTGAAGAACGCGAAGCGGCTCGCCGAGAAGCTCGCCGCGGCCGGCTTCCGCCTGGTCAGCGGCGGCACGGACACCCATCTGATGCTCGTCGACGTGCTGTCGCGCGGCCTCACCGGCAAGGTCGCCGAAGCCGCGCTCGGCCGCGCCGGCATCACGGTCAACAAGAACGCCATCCCGTTCGACACCCAGCCGCCGATGACGGCGAGCGGCATCCGCATCGGCACGCCCGCGATCACGACGCGCCGGATGCGCGAGCCGGAAATGGATCAGGTGGCCGAGCTCATCTCGCGCACGCTCCACGCGCCCGACGACGCGAACGTCGCGATGAGCGTGAAAGCCGACGTCGAAGCGCTCTGCCGGAAGTTCCCGCTCTACCCCGAGCTCGCCTGAGGAGACCGACGAGCACGATGCCGACCGCGCCGCGCCGTTCGTTGAGCGAGGAGGTCGACGACGTCTTTGCCGCCGCCGGCCCGCTGGCGGCGGCGTTCGAAGGCTTCGAGGCCAGGCCCGGACAGCGGCAGATGGCGCGAGCCGTCTCCGAGGTCTTCAGCGCCGGCGGCACGCTCGTCGTCGAAGCCGGCACCGGCACCGGCAAGACGCTCGCCTATCTCGTCCCCGCGGTGCTCGCCGGCCGCCGCGTGCTGATCTCGACCGGCACGCGGACGCTCCAGGATCAGATCTTCTACAAGGACGTGCCGGCGCTCGCGACAGCCCTCGGCCGGCCGATTCGCGCCGCCTACATGAAGGGCCGATCGAACTATCTCTGTCTCCACCGGTTCGAACGGCTGCGTGAGGCCGAGGCCGGGCTGCCGGTGAGCGACCGTATCTGGCTGTCGCAGATCTCGGAGTGGGCGGCCGCGACCGAGACCGGCGATCGCGCGGAGATCGAGGATCTTCCCGACGACTTCCCGCTCTGGAGCGAGCTGTCGTCGACGAGCGACCAGTGCCTGGGCCGCGAATGCCCGCGCTTCGGCGACTGCTTCATCACCCGGATGCGCGAACGCGCCGAGCAGTCCGACGTCGTCATCGTCAACCATCACCTGCTGTGCGCGGACGCGGCGCTGCGTCAGGGCGCGTTCGGCGAAGTGATTCCGGAATGCGATCTGGCGGTGGTCGACGAGGCGCACCAGATCGAAGACGTGGTGACGCAGTACTTCGGCATCTCGCTCTCGACCTACCGCGTCGACGAGTTCGTGCGCGACACGACGCGCGCGGCCGGGACGTCGATTCCGGCCGAGGAAGGCGCGGCGGCGGTCGCCATCACCCACGCGGCAGGCGACGTGCAGACGGCGGCGCGAAAGCTGTTCGACCTGGCGCGGCTGCAGGTGCGGATGCGCGAAGGCGGCGATCGCGCGACGCTCACGGCCGATGCGGCGGCAGCGCTGCAGGACGTCGCCGCCGGTCTCGCCGGCGCGCTCGAGCGGCTGACCGGCGCGATCAAGCATCGTCCCGAGATCCCCGACGACCTCGCGGCGATCATCGCCCGCGCGCACGACATCGAGAGCGACCTGCGCGTGCTCGTCGCCGCCGACGATCCGGCCTTCGTCCACTTCGTCGAGACCCGCGGCCGCGGCGTCACGCTCCGCGCCGCCCCGATCGACGTCGCCACACTCGTGCGCGAAGCGATTCTCAGCCCGCGGATCAGCTCGGTGCTGACCTCGGCGACGCTGACGGTCGAATCGCGGTTCGAGTACATGCTCGGCCGCCTCGGCGCGGCCGGCGCGTCGACGCTGCGCCTGCCGTCGGAGTTCGACTACCGGACCCAGGCGATTCTCTATCTGCCCGAGGAGATGCCCGACCCGCGATCGCCGGAATACAACCGGGCGGCGGCGTGGGCGATCTCCGAGCTCCTCGATCGCACCGAGGGCCGCGCCTTCGTGCTGTTCACGTCGTACCTGGCGATGCACGAGGTCCGCGAGATTCTCGAAACCCGCGTCTCGTGGCCGCTGCTCGTGCAGGGCACGGCGCCGCGCACGGCGCTGCTGCGCGATTTTCGCGCCACGCCGAACGCCGTGCTCCTCGCCACCGCCAGCTTCTGGCAGGGCGTCGACGTCGTCGGCGATCAGCTGAGCTGCGTCATCGTCGATCGACTGCCGTTCGCGTCGCCGGGCGATCCGCTGGTGGCGGCGCGGATCGCGGCGATCCAGCAGCGCGGCGGGCATCCGTTCAACGAGTACCAGGTGCCGCTGGCGACGCTGACGCTGCTGCAGGGCCTGGGACGCCTGATTCGCAGCCGGTCGGATCGCGGCGTCCTCGCCGTGCTCGATCCGCGTCTGACGCGGATGGCCTACGGGCGGCGGTTCCTGTCGTCGCTGCCGCCGGCGCCGATCACGACCGACCTCGGCGCCGTATCAGCGTTTCTGCGTCGAGATTCCTGACCGCCGCTCTGACCAGGTCTGACACGCACCATCAGGTAGACTAGCGTTCGCATGTCGACGTCGCGCCCGTGGGAGTGAGGCCGCCTCTGAAATGGGCCGGCGGGAAGCGCTGGCAGGTGCCGCACCTGCTCCCGAAGTGGGCCGAACACTCGCGCGCGCGACTGGTCGAACCGTTCTGTGGCGGCCTGGCGGTCGCACTGGGCCTCTCGCCGGCGCGGGCGATCCTGAACGACGCCAATCCGCACCTCATCAATTTCTATCGCTGGCTGCAGCGGGGCCTCAGCGTCACCTGGCCGATGAAGAACGAGGAGCGCGCGTACTATCGGCATCGCACGCGCTTCAACGACCTGCTGGCCGGCGGCCAGGCGGAGTCGTCGGAGGCAGCGCTGCTCTTCTACTATCTCAACCGCACCGGATACAACGGACTCTGCCGCTTCAACAACAAAGGCGAGTTCAACGTCCCCTTCGGACGCTACAAGAACATCGGATACGTACACGACTTCGCAGCCTACCCGGCGGCCTTCGACGGCTGGGAGTTCAGATGCGGCGACTTCGAGACCCTCGAGCTCGAGCGAGGGGACTTCGTCTACGCCGATCCGCCATACGACGTCGAGTTCACACACTACTCGCAAGGCGGATTCACCTGGGTCGACCAGGAACGAACCGCGGTGTGGCTCGCGAAGCATCGCGGTCCGGTCGTGCTCGTCAACCAGGCCACCGATCGCGTCGAGGCGCTCTATCGGCGCCTTGGCTACACCGTCGATTTCCTCGATGCGCCCAGACGCATCAGCTGCACCGGCGACCGGACGCCGGCACGCGAGATCATCGGCACCCGTAATCTGTGAGCCCGCGGAACACGAACACCGGCGGTGTCCTCGAAGCGATGGTGCTGCCGGCGCTGGCTCGGGGCGGCTATGCTGCCCAGACACAGCAGCTCGTCGGCCAACGGTGCGGGGGTGGCGTTCACAAGGTGGATGCGGTCGCGACGCGAGGGTCCGAGGCCGTGCTTGTCTCGCTGAAGTGGCAGCAGACGGGCGGGACCGCCGAACAGAAAGTGCCGTTCGAGGTGATGTGCCTGGCGGACGCCGTCCGCGCCGGCGGCGGAAATCGCGCCTATCTGGTGCTCGGCGGCGATGGCTGGAGCCTTCGCGAGTACTACACCTCGGGCCGGCTTGCCGACCATCTGGTGCACGCGGAACTGGTTCGCGTCGTCACCCTGGAAGCTTTCGTGCGGCTCGCCAACAACGGCCAGCTCTGATCGCGGGCCGCCTTCGGTAAACGCCGAGTGCCCGAGCGGGCGTAGTCTCAACTGTTCCGCGCCTCAACCGTGGCAAGGGCCGGGTGTAAACTTGGGACCAGACATCTGGTCAGGAGGGGACCAATGAGACTGACTCTCACAAAGGGGCTGCTGCAAGGTGCGCTCGCGCTGGCGTTCGTTGCCGTGACCGCGCTGCCGGCGCTGGCCCAGGTAGGGTCGCTGCGTGGCAAGGTCGTCGACGCCGAAGGCAAGCCGGTCGCCGATGCCGAGATCACCTTCGACTTCGTCGGCGACATCACCCAGCAGCTGACGACCAAGACCGACTCGCGCGGTCAGTGGGTGAAGACGGGCATGCCCGCCCGGCCGGGCAGCTGGACGATCACGGTCAAGAAGGGCGAGCTCAGCGGCCGCTATCCCGGCGCGCGCGTGCGCATCGGCGAGATGACGGCGATCGAGGACATCAAGATCGTGGCCGGCGGCGGCGCCGCCGCGCGCGTCGACCCGACGCTCAGCGCCGAGGAAGTCAAGAAACGCAACGAGCGTCAGGAGAAGCTAGCCAAGCTCTTCGAGGAGTCGAACGCCGCGTTCGACGCCGGCAACTACGACGAAGCGGTCACCAAGGTGAACGGGATCATCGCCGAGGAACCGAACTGCGCGGCCTGCCACGCCAAGCTCGGCGACATCTACTCGAAGAAGCAGGACCTCGACAACGCCGAGAAGTCCTACCTCAAGGCCATCGAGCTCGATCCGAAGAACGGCGCCGCCTACGGCGCCCTGGCGACGATCTACAACAGCAAGAAGCAGTTCGACAAGGCGAGCGAAATGGCCTCGAAGGCCAGCGAGCTGATGGGCGGCGCCGCGCCCGCCGGCGCGGCTGGAGCCGCCGGAGCGCCTTCGGGCGGCAACGCGGAGCAGGTTTACAACCAGGGCATCATCCTCTGGAACGCGTCCAAGCCGGCCGAAGCCCAGGCGCAGTTCGAACGCGCCGTGAAGCTCGACCCGAGGATGGCCGACGCTCATTACTGGCTCGGCATGACGCTCGTCAGCCAGGGCAAGCTGCCGCAGGCCAAGGCGCCGCTGCAGGAGTACCTCAAGCTCGCCCCGAGCGGCGAACACGCGGACACCGCCAAGGCCCTGCTCGCCCAGATCAAGTAGCAATGCCGCCAGGCGCGGACATTGCCAGTCAGCTCCAGGACGTGCGCCGCCGCATCGACGCGGCGGCGCATCGGTCTCACCGATCTTCCGCCGACATCCAGCTCGTCGCCGTTTCCAAGACCTTCCCGCCCGAAGCCGTGCGCGAGGCCGCACGCGCCGGCCAGCGCGCGTTCGGCGAGAACAAAGTTCAGGAAGCGCTCGACAAACAGCCGTCGCTGGCCGATCTCGATCTCGAGTGGCATCTCATCGGTCATCTCCAGTCCAACAAGGCGAAGAAGGCAGCGCCGGCGTTCGCCTGCATCGAATCGATTGACAGCCTGCCGCTGCTCCAGAAGATCGACGCCGCGGCCCGTGACGCCGGCGTCCGGCCGCGCGTGCTGATCCAGGTCGATCTCGCCGGCGAAGCGACGAAGCACGGCGCCACGGAGGACGACGTGATGACGATCGTCGAGGCCGCGACTCGCGCGCCCGGCGTCGATCTTCAGGGCCTGATGATCCTGCCGCCCTTTCCGGACAATCCCGAAGACTCGCGGCCGTGGTTCCGGCGCCTGCGCGACCTGCGCGATCGCCTCGTCGGCCGCGGCGTCGACCCGAGCGTGCTCCGCCACCTGTCGATGGGCATGAGCCACGACTTCGAAGTGGCGATCGAGGAAGGCTCGACGATCGTCCGCGTCGGCACCGCGATCTTCGGCAAGCGCGCGCCGGGAGCCGCGTGAGGTGGGTGACGGATCGCCCGTGCGCGCGGCCGGCGGCACCGTCCGCGTCGACCTGCGCGTGATCCCGCGCGCGCCGCGCACCAAAATCGACGGCGTCCGCGACGCGCGTCTGCTCGTCCGCGTCTCGGCGCCGCCGGTGGACGGCGCCGCCAACGACGCGGTCGTCGCTGCCCTGGCGGAGCAGCTCGGCATCCCGCGCCGGACGATCGCCATCGTCGCCGGCGACACCGGACGCAACAAGACGAGTGCCGTCGACGGCCTCACGGTCGACGAGGTCCGGACGCGGCTCGGCCTCGCCTGATCCGGCCGGACCGGCGGCGTTTCGTTCTATGATCGTCGCGCTCGATGCCCGTCGCCACGTTGCTCGTCGAACATCTCGATCAGCTCTACGTCGTTCCCGGACCGGCGCCGCGCGCCGGCGCCCGCCAGCGCGACATCACGTTCATCGCCGACGGCGCAGTCGCCTGCGCTGACGACGGCGTCATCCTCGCCGCCGGCACGACCGCGCAGGTCAGGGGCGCGGTGCAGATCGACGCGGCGACGGCGATCGCGGACGGCGCCGGGTATTCGCTCGTCCCCGGTTTCGTCGACCCGCATACGCACGTCGTTTTCGCCGGCGATCGCCGCGACGAGCTCCGTCGGCGTCTCGGCGGCGCCAGCTACGCGGAAATCGCGGCGGCCGGCGGCGGCATTCTCTCGACCGTGCAGGCGACGCGCGCCGCGAGCGACGGCGACCTGGCCACGGCGACGGCGCTTCGGCTGGCCGAGATGCTCGCGGCAGGCACGACGACGGCCGAAGCGAAGAGCGGCTACGGGCTGACGACGGAGAGCGAAGCGCGGATGCTGCGGGTGATTGCCGGGCTCGGGCACGCGCAGCCGATCGACCTGGTGCCGACGTTCATCGGCGCCCACGAAGTGCCGCCCGAGTATCGCGGCCGTCAGGCGGCGTTCGTCGATCTGGTGATCGACGAGATGATTCCGGCGGCCGCGCCGCTCGCCGAGTGGTGCGACGTGTTCTGCGATCGCGGCTTCTTCACGCCGGAGGAATCGACGGCGATTCTCGAGGCCGGCGTGCGCGCCGGCATGAAGCCGCGGATCCATGCCGACGAGCTGGCGGCGAGCGGCGGCTCGCAGGTCGCGGCCGCGGTCGGTGCGCGCTCGGCCGATCACCTCGTCCACGTCGACGCCGAGGGCATCGCCGCGCTCGCCGCGGGTGGCGTGGTCGCGACGCTGCTCCCCTGCGCCGCGTTCCATCTCAAGCTCGGCCGCTTCGCGCCGGCCCGCGACCTGATCGCCGCCGGCGTGCCGGTCGCGCTCGCGACCGACGTCAATCCCGGCGGCGGCTTCTCGCCGTCGATGCCGTTCGCGATGACGCTGGCGTGCTTCGCGATGAACATGACGTTCGAAGAGGCGCTCGTCGCCGCCACCCTCAACGCTGCCTACTCGCTCGATCGGCACCAGGTCGCCGGCAGCCTCGAGGCCGGCAAACCGTTCGACGCCGTGCTCGTCGACGGCCCGGCGATCAACCTGCTCCGCATCAACGCCGGATCGATCGCCGCGGTGATCAAGAAAGGCCGCGTCGTCTCCGGACATCTCGAAGGGATTTCGCATGCTCGCTGAGAAGCCACTGCCGGCGCTGCTCGACGCGTTCAGCTCACCGGATCCGACACCCGGCGGCGGATCCGCCGCGGCGCTGATGGGCGCGCTCGGCGCGTCGCTGCTCGCGATGGTGGCCGGGCTGCCGAAGACCCGGACCGGCGCGGAGGACGAGCGCAAGGCGCTCGATGCGGCGCGGGCGGCGCTGATCGATCACCAGCGCGCGCTCACCGCGCTCATCGATCGCGACGCCGCCGCCTACGATCTCGTCGTCGCCGCGTTCAAAAAGCCCAAGGCGACCGACGACGAGAAAGCGGCCCGCACGGCGGCGATCCAGGATGCGATGCGCATCGCCGCCGAGGTGCCGCTCGAAACCGCGCGGGTCTGCAGCGCCGTCGTCCGCAGCGGTCGCGCGGTTGCGCAATATGGCAACCTGTCCGCGAAGAGCGACATCGCGGTGGCACTCCAGGCCCTCGGGGCGGGTATGCAGAGCGCGTGGTTCAACGTCGAGATCAATCTGGGGAGCATCAAGGACGCAGCGGTGGTTGACGCCATCGTCGCGGAGATGCGCCGGATCACGAAAGAGAACACCGAGGCCTGGATGGATGTCATGCGCGATGCCGGCATCGCCGATCTGATGAAGGCGACTGGAACGCGGCTGGGAGTGATATCCCCGACCGGCAAGCACGTGCCACCTGAATAACATCTCGCTTCAGGACTCACCATGCCGACGCCAGACGCCGCAGCTCCGACGATCAAACAGCCGGTCGCGTCGCCACGCGCCGCCGAGCTCGCCGCCCGGCTTTCGGTCCTTCCGCCGTTCGAAGCCGCCAAACTGCTCCGCCACGAACCGGACGACGCCGTCGCGCAGGCGCTCGCGATCGGGACACCGGCGGCGGCCATCGACATCCTCTGGCAGTTTCCCGACGAGCGCCGCCAGGCGATCGTCGTCGCGGCGCCGCCGGGATTCGGCGAGCAGTGGCTGAAGCAGCACGAATATCCGGAGGGCTCGGTCGGCCGGCTGATGGAGCCGCCGCTGGCGACGTTCCGGCCGACGGCGACGGTCGCCGAAACGGTGGCCGATCTCCAGGAGCTGGTGCGGCAGGCGTTCATCACCTACGGCTTCGTGACCGAGGAGGACGGCCGTCTCGTCGGCGTCATCACGTTCCGCGAGCTGCTCTTCGCCGATCCGATGCAGCCGCTGACCGCGATCATGGTGGCGAAGCCGTTCAGCCTGCATCCCCAGACGCCGCTCGTCGACGCGATGCGCGAGGTCGTGACGAAGCACTACCCGGTCTATCCCGTCACCGACGAACAGGGACGGCTGGTCGGCATGGTGCGCGGACAGAATCTGTTCCGGCAGCAGGCGTTCGAGATCAGCGCCCAGGCCGGCGCGATGGTCGGTGTCGAGAAGGAGGAGCGGCTCGCCACGGCGTGGCCGCGCAGCCTGAAGATGCGCCATCCGTGGCTGCAGCTCAACCTGATCACCGCCTTCGTCGCCGCCGCCGTCGTCGGGATCTTCCAGGACACGATCGATCGCCTCGTGGTCCTCGCGGTGTTCCTGCCGGTGCTGGCCGGCCAGTCGGGCAACACGGGCTGTCAGGCGCTGGCGGTGACGCTGCGCGGGATGACGCTCGGCGAGCTCAAGAGCGGCAGGGAACGGCGGCTGGTGATGAAGGAAGCGCTGCTCGGCCTGCTGAACGGCGCGCTCACCGGCCTGGTCGCCGGCCTCGGGATGTACATCTACGCGCGGATGCAGTCGTCCGACAGCCCGCTGATGCTCGCCGCCATCGTCTGCCTGGCGATGGTCGGCAGCTGCGTCATCTCCGGCATTTCCGGCGCCATGATCCCGCTCGGCTTGCGCAAGGCCGGCGCCGATCCAGCGACCGCGTCGAGCATTTTCCTCACGACGGCCACCGATGTCGCGTCCATGGGGATGTTTCTTGGACTGGCCACCCTGCTCATTTAGTGAACGTTTGGTTCCGGGGTTC
>DASTCC010000566.1:0-6573 GCA_035711465.1 Vicinamibacterales bacterium | reverse complement strand
ATGCGATCGATGATCGCCTGCCGCTCCGTCGACACCTTGCCGCCGTTGCTCTTCACGTAGGCCGCAACCGCGTCGCCCGCTCCCTTGCGGATCTCGCGGCCGCCGAGGGCCGAGATCAGCGTCCCGATGGTCGTGGGAAATCAGGCAGACGAGGAGCGGGATCAGGACGGGAATCGGCACCGCGGTCCCGGCGTAGGCGGCAAACGGCTGCAGCGTCACGACGACGAGCAGGAAGATCAGCGTCAGCACCGCGAGCAGGATGTTCAAGGCGATCTCGTTCAGTGTCCTCTCGCGCGCGACCTCGACCTCGCCGAATCGCGTCCTGTCTCCGAGCATAGGAACTGCCACCTGAAGTGTGACCAAGAAGTGCCTGAAAAGTCCCTGAAGGCACGCGCGAACTGTGAATAATGGAGCGTGCGTCGCCGTGACGTGCTTCAGCTTCTCGGGCTGGCGCCGCTGATCGATCTGGTCGGGGCGCCCGGGCTCGGTCGGAGCGAAATAGCCGGATCGGCGAGCCCGCCGGGTTACGCCCAGCCGCCGGACGTGGAGCTGATCCTCACGGCGTCGCCCGGCGAGATCGGACTGCTACCCGGCGCGCCGACGCGCGTTTGGCGGTTCACTGGCGAGCTGGTTCGTGGTCCGGCGTCGACGCTGCAGACACTTCCCGATTCCTGCCTCGGCCCCGTCATTCGCGTCAGGCGCGGCCAGCGCGTCCGCATCCGATTCCGCAATCGGCTCGACGAGCCCTCGATCGTCCATTGGCATGGCCTCGACGTGCCTGAACAGGCCGATGGCCATCCGCGGCTCGCGATCGAGCCGGGTGCCGAATACGTGTACGACTTCGACGTCATCAACCGCGCCGGCACCTATTGGTATCACCCGCATCCGCACATGCGCACGGGCGCGCAGGTGTACCGCGGCCTCGCCGGACTGCTGCTCGTCTCCGATTCTGACGAAGACGCGCTCGGCCTGCCCGCCGGCGCTGGCGAGCTCCTCTGCGTCCTGCAGGATCGACGCTTCGACGCCGGCAACCAGCTCGTCTACGCCGACGCGGGTCCGAGCGGCATGGCCCAGATGATGGCGACGATGAACGGCTGGCTCGGCGATCGCATGCTCGCGAGCGGGCGCGTGCAGCCCACGCTCGACGTCGATCGGCGAACCTATCGCGTTCGGCTGCTGAACGGATCCAACGCCAGGTTCTACAAGCTCGCGTGGCATGACGGATCGCCGATGGTGATGATCGGCGGCGACGGCGGCCTGCTCGAGCGCGCGTGGATACGGCCCACCGTGACGCTCGCGCCCGGCCAGCGCGCCGATGTTCTCCTGGACGTGTCAGCCCACGCGCCCGGGTCCGAGGTGCGGCTCCAGAGTCTCGCCTTCCCGTCGGCGCACGTGGGCCGCGTCGGCATGATGATGGGGCAGACGCCGCCGACTCCACAGGGCGCGGCGCTGACGCTGATGACGCTGCGGGTGTCGAGCGCGCGCGCCCCCGCCTTCGTCGTGCCGCCCCGCCTGTCGGCGCATCAGGCCGTTGACGGCGCCTCGGCGCCCGTCCGTCGCGTGCCCCTGACCTTCGCGCGGATGAACTGGCAGCTCGACGGGCGCGTCTTCGATCTCGCGGACGTCGCCGCCGCCGAGACGGTCGCCGCCGGTTCGACGCACATCTGGGAGTTCGTGAACCAGTCGAACCCGATGGGGATGGAGATGGCGCACCCCATCCACGTGCACGGCCGGCAGTTTCGCGTGCTATCGCGCGCGGGCGGGGCCGCCAACAGCCTCCGCGAGGGCATCGCCGACGCCGGATGGATCGACACCGTCGTCGTCCTGCCGGGCGAGACCGTACGCGTGCAGGTGACGTTCTCGAAGCACGCCGGCCTGTACCTGTATCACTGCCACGTCCTCGAGCACGAAGACATGGGGATGATGCGCAACTTCCGCATCGCGTGACGCCTCAGCGCTCGCGTGAGTCGGCGCGGCTCACTCGCCACCCGGGCCGGGCGACGTCGCGCTGTCGACGGTGGCGAACCGATATCCGACCCACGGCTCGCTGAGCAGATAGCGCGGGTGGCTGGGATCAGGCTCGATCTTCTTCCGGACCTGCGCCACCAGCGTCCAGAGGTGTTCCGGCTGCTCGACGGCATTCGGCCCCCAGACGGCCCGGAGGATGGCGCGGTGCGTCAGCACGCGATCGTGATTGCGGGCGAGCAGCGACACCAGCTCGAACTCCTTCGGCGTCAGCCGGATCTCGGTCTCCTGCCGGAGCACGCGACGCCGGTCGTAGTCGATCGTCAGGTCTCCCGCGCGAAAGACGCCGGTCTCGGGCTCCTGCGCCAACGCCACGCGGCGCAAGGCCACGCGAATCCGCGCCAGGAGCTCTTCCGGACCGAACGGCTTGGTGACGTAGTCGTCAGCGCCGAGATCGAGCGCGTTCACCTTGTCGCCCTCGCCTCCACGGGCCGAGAGCACGATGATGGGCACCTTGGACGACGCTCGGATGCGACGGCACACCTCGGTGCCCGGCACTTCCGGCAGGCCGAGGTCCAGCACGATCAGTTCGGGCGTCAGCTCGTCGAACATCCGCAGCGCCTCGGTGCCGGTGCCGGCGACGGCCACCTGGTAGCCGCGCCCGCGGAGCAGCGGCGCGAGCGCCCGTTGGATGGACACCTCGTCGTCGACGAGCAGGATACGCGGTGGGGTGGACATCGAGGTCAGGAGACGGCCTGCGGCGAGGCCTTGACCGCCGCGGGCACCACGATCGTGAACTCGGCGCCGCCCTCGGGCCGATTCTCCGCCCAGATGCGCCCGCCCTCGACCGCGAGCAGTTCTCGCGCGATCGAAAGACCAACGCCCGTCCCCGAGACGCGGGATCGTCCCGCGTCGCCGCGGTAGAAGCGCTCGAACAGATGCCCGAGCTCGGCCGAGCCGATGCCGGGCCCGTGATCGCGGACCCTCACGACGAGCCCCTCGTCGGTGACATTGGCCTGCACGTGAATCGTCGACCCGGCCGGCGCGTACTGCGCCGCATTCTCCAGGACGTGGGCGAGCGCCGAGCCGGTCAGTCGCGGATCGAGTTGCACCGGCACGTCCGGGTCGACGACGACGTCGACCGGATGCCCGGCCAGCGTCTGCTCCAGCTGAGCGCGCGCCGCCGCGATGATCTCCGAGGGATGCGCCCACCGGGAATCGGCGGCCACTCCGCCTGCGTCGATCCGCGCCATCTCGAGGATGTTCTCGAACAGACGCGTGAGCCGCTCGGCCTCGGTCAGAATCACATCGCTCTGCTCGGCGCGATCGCCGTCGCCGAGCTCTGCCGCCTTCAGGTTGCTGGCCGCGATTCGGATCGCCGTGAGCGGCGTCCGCAGGTCGTGTCCGAGCGAGGCGAGCAGCGCCGACTTCAGTTCCTCGCTCTGCCGTGTCAGGTCGGCGGCCTTGCGCTCCTCGAGGAACTGCGCGCGTTCGACGGCGATGGCGACGACGCCGGCGAGGGTGTCCAGAGTGCCGGGCTCGATGGGCCGGCCGGTCGCGGCGAGCAGACCGATCGGCTTGGTGCCGACGCGGAGGGGGACCAGCCGAATGGTCGCTCCGTCGATCGCCACCGTCCGGTGACCGGCGTAGGTCCGCGCGTGGGCATCGAACTCGTACGAAGTCTGCGCCGCGGCAAAGGCCTGCGACAGCTCGCGCTCGTCCAGGGCGATCGTCCGGGCGCCCGCCTCGAACACGTCCCAATCGCCCTCGCGCGGCAGCGCGATGGCGACGAACTGCAGGTCGAAGCGACGCGCGAGCGATCGGGTCAGAATCGACATCGCCTGACGACTGTCGGTGATGACCAGGACGTCGCGGCTCAGATCGAACAACCGGGCCAGCTCATCGCGCCGGCCGATCGCTTCCGCGGTGCGGGCCTGCGCCACGGCCGAGAGGTTGCTCGCCACCAGACTCACGGCCAGGAACGCGAACAGCGCCACCCAGTTGTGGGGGTCGGCGATCGTCAGCGTGCCGACCGGGGGAAGGAAGAAGAAGTTGAAGCAGGCCATGGCGACGACGGAGGTCACGACCGCGAGCCAGAGGCGCGACGTCGCCGCCACGACCAGGACGACCATCAGGAACGTCGTCGAGACGGTCGCGGCGTTTCGGACCTGCAGCCACCGCACGTAGACCAACGTAACGGCGGCAACCGCCAGGAGAGCGACCACGAGGCGCGCCGCCTCCGGCCATCCGCGACGCATGAAGGACGGTATGTTACGACGTCATCGAGCCATCGGGCGTGCCCGCCGGGCGCACGCCGCGAGGAATCCGACCAACCCTGGCGCCACGCGATCGATATTGAAGTTGCCCTGCCTTTGACCCGACAATCTGTAAATGACGTCGGCGTTCCGCCGGCGGGCCGCGATGGGCAGGATCGGTATCGCGGTCTGCACTTCGATATTCGTGTGGGCGTGGACGGGCGCCGGGGCGGATCCCGATCTGCCCGAAGCGCAGGCGCCTGCCGCGCCGGCGCCGACGCTATGGCTCACGCCGCCGAACGGATCGCCCGGCGCCGCGTCGGACTTCGCGCGCGCGATTGACGATCTCCAGAACGATCGCGCGCAGGCCGCGGCCAAGGTCTTTCAGGCGAAGCTCTCGGATCCTCGGCTCGGCGGGTACGCCGCGCTCTATCTCTCGCGCGCGCAGCTCGCGCTCGAGCGCCACGACGCCGCGGCGTCCACGATCAAGAAGCTGATCGCCGCCGAGCCCACCGGCTACCTGGAGGAAAGCGCGTACTGGACCGCAGTGGACGCCGCCGACGCGGCCGGCAGGCATGATGAGATCGTGCGCCTGCTCCAGGCGCTGATCGCGTCGAAGCCGATCCGCTACGAACAGGCGTATTTGCGCCTCGGCCGTGCCGCCGCGGCCAGCGGCAACCGCGATCTCGCGCTCGAGTCGTTCCGCCGCCTTTACTACGAGTTCGCGCTCGCGCCCGAGGCGAAGGACGCGCTCAAGGAGATCACCGCGCTCGGCGAGAGGCCCAGCGCGCCGTCGGCCGGTCAGTTCAAGCTCGACCTCGGCCGTGCCGAGCGCTTCTTCGCGGCGCGGCGCTACGCCGAAGCGCGCGAGGTCTTCGCCCAGATCCGGTCGACGTCGGTCGGCGACGATCGGTCGCTGATCGATTTGCGCCTCGCGCAGTGCGACTACCACATCGGCAAGCACGCGGCGGCGCGCACGGCGCTGCGCGCCTACATCGACGAGTCGACGTTCCGGCTGCCCGAGGCGCAGAAGTACTACCTGGACACGTCGCGCGCGACCGGCCGGCACGACGAGTACCTCGCGCTCGCGCGGGCGTTCGTCGACGGCAACGCCGGGACGACGCTCGCCGAGCAGGTCCTCGATCAGCTCGGCACGTATCACATCCTCCAGAACGACGACGCGAAAGCGGCCGAGGTGTTCGCGGAGCTGTATCAGAAGTTTCCGAAAGGCGCGTTCGGCGATCGCGCGGCGTGGAAGGCCGGCTGGTGGGCCTACAAGAACGGCGCGTACGCGGAGGCGATCCGCTTCTTCGAGTCGGCGGTGGAGTCCTACCCGCGTGCCGACTACAAGCCGAGCTGGCTCTACTGGGCGGCGCGCGCCCACGAACAGCTTGGCCGGAAAGACGCCGCGCTCGAGGGCTTCAATCGAGTCGTCGAGCTCTACCGGAACTCGTACTACGGCCGCCAGGCGGCGCTCGAGATCGGCCGCATGACCGCGGCGACGCGGCCGTCGGCGGCCAGGGTGTCGCCGGCGTCGCGTCAGCTGCCGCCGACCGTCATCGGCGGCGAGCTGCCGCCCAACGCGGACCTCATCCGCGCGCTGCTCGCGCAGGGACTCTACGACGACGCGATTGCCGAGATTCGCCGCCTGCAGCGCGATCGCGGCACGTCGCCGCTGCTCGAAGCGACGGTCGCGTTCGCGTTCAATCAGCAGGGGCAGCTGCGGCCGGCGATCAACACCATGCGCCGCGCCTATCCGCAGTTCATGTCGGCCGGCGGCGAAGCGCTGCCCGAGCCGATGCTGCGCATCATCTTCCCGATTCAGTACTGGGATCTCATCGTCCGCCACGCCAACGCCAAGGATCTCGATCCGTTCCTGATGGCGGCGTTGATCGCGCAGGAGTCGACGTTCCAGGCCGATGTCCGCTCGTCGGCCAACGCCTACGGCTTGATGCAGGTGATTCCGTCCACCGGACGGCGCTACGCGCCGGCGGTCGGCGTGAAGCGGTTCCGCACGTCGGTCCTGACCGATCCCGAGACGAACATCCGCATCGGCATGACCTACTTCTCCGAGCTGATGCGCGAGTTCGGCGATCCGGCGGCGGCGCTTGCGGCCTACAATGCCGGCGAGAATCGCGTGTCGCGCTGGCTGGCCGAGCGGCCCGGCATCGACCGCGACGAGTTCGTCGACGACATCCCGTTCCCGGAAACGCAGAACTACGTGAAGCGCATCCTCGGTACGGCCGACGACTACCGCTTGCTCTACGCGCACCTGGTGCGACGTTAGTCCCCGATTCTCAAGGGCCCCCAGAGTGTCCAGACCGCGCACGTCTCAGAAGGCCTCGCAGTTCAC
>DASTCC010000565.1:0-9362 GCA_035711465.1 Vicinamibacterales bacterium | reverse complement strand
GCTCCGCCGGCCCGCAGCGCGGCGCCGATCTCCGCTTCGATCTCGAGATCTCGTTCGATGAGTCGTTCACCGGCACCGAAACGACGATCCAGATCCCGCGCGAAGAGACCTGTGAGACGTGTCACGGCTCCGGGGCAGCCGCCGGCAGCTCGCGCGAGACCTGTCCGCAATGCCGCGGCGCCGGGCAGCTCCGCTATCAGCAGGGCTTCCTCGTCGTCGCCCGCACCTGCGGGCAGTGCGGCGGCACCGGACAGATCGTCCGGCATCCATGCACGGTCTGCCGCGGCACCGGACGCACGACGAAAGATCGGCGCGTCACCGTTCGCATCCCTGCGGGCATCGCCGACAGCCAGCGCCTGCGCCTGCACGGCGAGGGCGAGCACGGCACGCTCGGCGGCGGGCCCGGCGACCTCTACGTCGTCGTCCACGTCCGCCCGCACGACGTCTTCCAGCGCGAGGGCGACGACCTGTTCATCGAGGTCCCGGTGCCCTACCCGACGATGGCGATGGGCGGATCGTTCCAGGTGGACAGCCCGGGCGGACCGATCGAGGTGTCGGTCTCGGCGGGCACGCCGAGCGGCAGCGTGCTCTCCTTCCGCGGCAAGGGCATGCCGAACGTCTCGGGCCGCGGCAAGGGCACGTTTCACGTCCGGGTCGTCGTCGACGTGCCGCGCAAGCTCACCAAGGAGCAGAAGAAGCTCGTCGAGCAGCTCGGCAAGACGATGCCGATCGAGAAGCTCGAGCCGACGGCGCCGGGCGCCGAGCGCGACAAGCCGTTCTTCGAACGCGTCAAAGATCTGTTCGGGTAACGTCTCGACCCGGCCCGCATGCGCACGTTCCCCGCGATTCGCGCCGACTGGACCGATGCGCGCGGCGAGCAACGCGAGGGGCAGCTCGACCTGCTCCTCGCCGACGCCGACGACTTCTCGCCAATGGCGCTGGAGGAACTTCCCTCCGGCGCGGTGATCTACTTCACGCACGCGGCCGATCGCGACCGCGCCCGCGCCGCAATTGCCGCCGCGCATCCGACATGGAATCTGGTCGCCGAAGACGTGCCCGACGAGGATTGGGCCGCGCGGAGCCAGGCGTCGCTGACACCCGTGCGCGTCGGCGATCTGGTAGTGGCGCCGCCGTGGTCGACGCCGGACGGCGTCGGCCGCTGGATCGAGATTCTGCCGTCGATGGGCTTCGGCACCGGCCACCACGCCTCGACGCGCCTGTGCCTGTCGCTGCTGCAGGACATCGACGTCCGCGGCGCCGACGTCACCGACGTCGGCACCGGCTCTGGCGTGCTGGCGATTGCGGCGGCGCTGCTCGGGGCGCGTAGCGCGCTGGCGCTCGACTTCGATCCCGACGCGGTGACGTGCGCCGAAGACAACGTCGCCCGCAACGGCGTCGGCGCGACGGTGACGGTGCGCGCGTTCGACGTGACCTCGGAGCCGGCGCCGCGCGCGGCGAGCGTCGTCTTCGCGAATCTGACCGGCGGCCTGCTGATCCGCAGCGCCGACGCGCTCGGCGCCATGGCGACGCCGGAGGCGACGCTGATTCTCAGCGGCATCATGAACATCGAGGATCGCGACGTCATCAGCGCCTTCGAGCGCCGCGGCTGGCGGGTCGCGCGTCGCGCCGACGAGGACGATTGGGTGGGCCTCAGGGTCAGACGCGGGCCGGACGGGGGTCAGACGCGGGTCTGACCCCACCCATCACTGCCAGCCCCAGCGCGTCCACAGCACGCTCAGGAGCGCCGTCGGCACGGTTTCGGCGCGGAGCCGACGCGGGCCGAGCGCGACCGGCCGCGAGCCTCGCGCCGCCGCCGCGGCGAGCTCGGCCGGCGACCATCCGCCCTCCGGCCCGATGAAGACGATCGCCGAGCGCGGCCGCGACTGGAACGGATCGGCGCCGGCGTGAACGGCGGCGGCCGGTTCGACGCAGATCAGCCGTGCATCGTCGTCGTCACGCGCGAGCACGTCGGCGAAGGTCGCGACCGGCTCGACGGGCGGCACGACGGCGCGGCCGCACTGCTTGGCGGACGCGATCGCGACGCGCCGCCAGCGCGCGACGGCCGCCGGAGCGCGCCAGGCGCGCTCGGGCACGGCGGTGTGCGCGGACGCGATTGGCTGAATCGCCGCCGCGCCGAGCGTCGTCGCGTCGCGGATCGCGGTGTCCATCTGATCGCCCTTGAGGACGCCGAGCGCGAGCGTCACGCGCACGGCCGGCTCGGCGGTCGGCGTCCGCGCGGCGCCGCGCGCGACCTCGACGTGACGGCGATCGATCGCGGCGACGCGCGCGTCCCACTCGCCGCCGCGGCCGTCGAAGAGCACCAGCGGGTCGCCGGCGCGGGCGCGGAGCACGTGACGCAGATGATGCGCTTCGTCGTCCGACAACTGCAGCGACGGCAGCGACGCCGCATCGGGCGCGAACACGCGCGGCACACTCACGCGGGGATTGTAGCGGCAACAGCGGCGTATATACTTCTCGCCGAATGGTCTTTCGCGGCCAGACGCTCGGCAAGTACCGCATCATCGAGCCGCTCGGCAGCGGCGGGTTCGGCACCGTCTACCTCGCGGAAGACACCTGGATCGACAAGCGCGTCGCCATCAAAGTCCCGCACCGGCAGACGCTCGACTTCGGCGAGCTGCTGCGCGAGCCGCGCCTGCTCGCCTCGCTCAACCATCCGAACATCGTCAACGTCATCACGGCGGAGAAGCAGGACAACGTCTTCTTCATCGTCATGGAATACGTGCCCGGCGAAACGCTCGAGAACATCATCGCCACGCGCGGCCCGCTCGACCTGCCCTCGGCGCTCGACTACACCTGCCAGATCGCCAACGCGGTCGAGCACGCCCACCGCATGGGCGTCATCCATCGCGATCTCAGGCCGGCCAACGTCTTCGTCACCGATCGCGGCCTGTTGAAGGTCGGCGACTTCGGCACGTCGCGGTTCCTCGAGATCGCCGCCCACGGCACCACGGTCATCGGCAGCCCGCCGTACATGGCGCCGGAGCAATTCGAAGGCCGGGCGGTGTTCGCGTCGGATCTGTATTCGCTCGGCATCACGATGTACCAGATGCTCACCGGCGATCTGCCCTACGACACGCCGGCGCCCTCGGATCTGGATCGGCTGCGCACCGGCGAACTGGTGCGGCCGCTGCGCACCGTGAACCCCGCGATTCCGCCCGTGCTCGACGACATCGTCATGAAGACGCTGGCCGCCGACGTCGCGGGCCGCTATCAGCGCGCCGAAGATCTGCTGACGGATCTGATCAAGGCGCGGCCGGAGATCGTCAAACGGCCGCAGTCGGAGCCGGTGGCGGCCGCGGCCGCGCCGAGGGCGTCGTCGCCGCGGAGCGCCCCGCGGCCGATCACACCGGCGCCCGTGCGCACCCGCGACGTCGCCGCCGGACGCTTCTGCTGGCACTGCCGGAAACCGCTGCCGACGCGCACGTCGCGCTGCCCGTTTTGTGGTGAAACGCAGTAAGTCGTACTGCTAAGATCGCGCCGATCGTTCGGCCGAAAACGCTCGCTCAGGAGGGCTCCTCAATGGCATTCAGCGGCACCGGCAAGGTGTGGATGAATGGCAAGATCGTCGATTGGGCGGATGCCAAGATCCACGCGGCCACGCACGTGATTCATTACGGGTCGGCCGTGTTCGAGGGTGCACGCTGTTACAAGACGCCAAAAGGATCTGCCTTCTTCCGCCTCGACGCGCACATGCGCCGCCTGTATGACTCCGCGCGGATCTACCGCATGGAGTACGGCATGGATCGGGAGACGCTCACGCAGGGCGTCGTCGACACCGTCAAAGCCAACGGCCTGCCGGCCTGCTACATCCGCCCGGTGATTTATCGCGGCTACGGACAGCTCAGCGTCAACCCGCTGCCCTGCCCGGTGGACGCGATGATCCTGGTGTGGGAATGGGGCACGTATCTCGGCGCCGGCGCGCTCGAGAACGGCGTCGACGTCTGCGTCAGCAGCTGGGCACGGAGCGCGCCGAACACGTTCCCGGCGATGGCCAAGTCGGCGGCCAACTACGCCAACTCCTCGCTCATCAAGATGGAGGCGCTCGCCAACGGCTACTCCGAGGGCATCGCGCTCGACACCGAAGGGCGCCTGAGCGAGGGCAGCGGCCAGAACCTGTTCCTGGTCCGCGACGAAACGCTCTACACGCCGCCGCTCGCCGCCTCGGTGCTGCCTGGCATTACCCGCGACAGCATCATGACGCTCGCGCAGGACCTCGGCTTCCAGGTCCGCGAGCAGCAGATCCCGCGCGAAATGCTCTATCTGGCCGACGAGCTCTTCTTCGTCGGCACCGCGGCCGAGATCACCCCGATCCGCTCGATCGACAAGATCAAGGTCGGCGCCGGCATGCGCGGACCGGTCACGACCGCCTTACAACAGGCGTTCTTCGATTACATCAATGGCGTTGTCCCCGACCGCCACGGCTGGCTGTCCTACGTCTCCGTGCCGACCGCCACACCCGAGCCGGCGGCCGCGGGGCTCGGGCAGTAGCATTTTTTGCGACCCTGAGGGGCCCAGGCGCCCCTCGGGGTCCGTCCCGTCAGGCGCCTATCCGGCAACAGACTTGCAATTGGTCCTTGGCTGCCACCGGCCCCTTTGCGGCCGGCCGGCGAGGACACCATGACCTTCGACGAGCTCGTCCAGACCGCCAGCGCCCGGGGCGCTTCGGATATCCACCTGCGCGCCCATCAGCCGCCCCTGGTCCGCACCGGCGGCGCGCTGGAACGCTGGACGGCGGTCGCGCCGATGACGCCGCCGCATCTGGAAGCGATCGCGGTGCGGCTCCTGCCGCCGGCGACGCTCGAGCGCCTGCAGACGAAGCTCGAAGTGGACGTCGCCTGGCAGGCGGCCGGCGTCGGCCGCGTCCGCGCCAGCGTCTTCCGGCAGCGCGGCACGGTCGCGATCTCGATGCGTCTGATCCCCGACAAGGTGCCGACGCTCGACGTCCTCGGCCTGCCGGCGTCGGTCGTCGAGCTCTCCAAGGAAGCGCGCGGCCTGGTGCTCGTCACCGGCGTCACCGGCAGCGGCAAGAGCACGACGCTCGCCGCGATGGTCGATCTGATCAACCGGACGCGGCCCGATCACATCCTCACCATCGAAGATCCGATCGAGTTCGTGCATCTCGACAACGTCGCCGTGGTCACCCAGCGCGAGATCGGCTTCGACACGCCGAGCTACGCGTCGGGTCTGCGGGCGGCGCTGCGTCAGGATCCCGACGTCATCCTCATCGGCGAAATGCGCGATCCCGAGACGATCGAGACCGCGCTCACCGCCGCCGAGACCGGCCACCTGGTGTTCTCGACGCTGCACACGCTCAACGCCACCGAGACGCTGAACCGCATCGTCAGCGTGTTCCCGCCGCACCAGCAGGAGCAGATCCGTAATCAGGTAGCCAGCGTGCTCAAGGCCTCGATTTCGCAGCGGCTGCTGCCGCGCGCCGACAGCACCGGCCGCGTCCTTGCCGCCGAGGTGCTGATCGCCACGCCGTACATCCGCGATTGCATCGTCGATCCGGAGAAGACGTCGCTCATTCCCGACGCGATCGCCTCGGGGTTCTCGCAATACGGGATGCAGACGTTCGACCAGGACATCCTGCGCCTCGTCAAGGAAGACAAGGTCACGGTCGAGGAAGCGCTGCGCGCGGTCACCAATGTGGAAGAGTTCAAGATGCGGCTGCGCGGCATCACCGCCGGCACGGCCGCCGAAGCGAACATGGCGGCGGTCGCGGCCGGCAAGGCGAAGATCGATCGTTTCGGCAAGTGAGACGACGGAAGCCTGACGCCGCGCCCGCCGATCTCTCGCCCGTCAGGCTGCGGGCCGCCGCGCTGCGGCTGCTCGGCCGCCGCGACTACACCGCCGCCGAGCTCCGGCAGAAGCTGGCCGATCGCGGCTTCGCGGCCGACGACATCGACGCCGGCCTCGCCCGCCTCGCCGCCGACGGCCTGATCGACGATCAGCGCGTCGCCGCCGCGTTCCTGCGCACCGCCAGCCGCATCAAGGGCCGCGGCCCGGCCCGCATCTCGCGCGAACTTCGCGCCCGCGGCGTCGACCGCGACGTCGTCGACACGCTGGTGTCGGGCATCTCGACGGCGGACGAGATTGCCGCGATCGACCGCTTCCTCCTCCGCCGCCGGACGGCAGATCCGCCGACGCTGGCCGAACGCCGCCGCATCTTCCAGCAGTTGCTTCGTCGCGGCTTCTCCGCCGAGGCGATTTCCGCCGCGCTGCGCGCCAGGGGAACGGATATAGACGGGGACTAGAGACAACTCAAGACTTAAGACTCAAAACTTAGGACTCAAAAACCTAGAACTCAAGACTTCAAACTGAAGCCGCGGCCAGGGGAGAGGCAGCCCCGAAGATTCTCTTGGACCGGCGCGAAAGCGCCGCACCAGAAGTCATAAGTGTTGAGTCTTGAGTTCGGAGTTCTCAGTTCTGAGTTCTAGGTTCCAGGTTGACGCGGAGCACTGAATCCCAGCCCGGAACGACCCCGGCTTCCCGAGCAGCAAACCGCCCACGTACAATGTCCTCTCGATGACCGCCAAAGACATCCGACAGGGGTTTCTCGACTACTTCGCCGGGAACGGCCATCGCGTGGTGCCGTCGGCGCCGCTGGTGCCGGGCGACGATCCGACGCTGCTCTTCACCAACGCCGGGATGAACCAGTTCAAGGATCTGTTCCTCGGGCGCGAGGCGCGCGACTACAAGCGCGCCGCGACGGTCCAGAAGTGCATGCGCGTCAGCGGCAAGCACAACGACCTCGACAACGTCGGGCCTTCGCTCCGACATCACACCTTCTTCGAGATGCTCGGCAACTTCTCGTTCGGCGACTACTTCAAGAAGGAGGCGATTCCTTACGCGTGGGAGCTGCTGACGAGGGTCTGGGGATTGTCGCCCGATCGGCTCTTCCCCACCGTGTTCAAGGGCGAGGCGGGCGTTCCGCGCGATGACGAGGCGTTCGCGATCTGGATGTCGCTGGTGCCGCCGTCGCGGATCACCGCGCTCGGCATGAGCGAGAACTTCTGGCAGATGGGCGAAACCGGGCCGTGCGGCCGGTGCTCGGAGATCCATTACTTCCGCGGCAACGAGATCCCCTGCGACGAGCCGTCCTGCCGCGGCGTCGAGTGCAGCTGCGAGCGCTACGTCGAGGTCTGGAACAACGTGTTCATGGAGTTCGATCGCGACGAGCACGGCACGCTGACGCCGCTGCCGGCGCCGTCGATCGACACCGGCATGGGCCTCGAGCGGATCACCGCGGTGATTCAGGGCAAGCTTTCGAACTACGACACCGATCTGTTCACGCCGATCCTCGACGCCATCGGCAGGCGCGCCGGCCGCCGCTACACCGGGGCGCCCGGGCCGGTCGATCATCCCGACGTGTCGATGCGCGTCATCGCCGATCACCTGCGCGCGATGACCTTCCTCATCGGCGACGGCGTGCTGCCGTCGAACGAGTGGCGCGGCTACGTACTGCGCAAGATCATGCGCAGGGCGATGCGCCACGGGAAGAAGCTCGGCTTCACTGAGCCCGTCCTTCACGCCCTTGTCGACGTCGTCGTCGCCGAGATGTGCGACGCGTATCCGGATCTCGCGACTGGCCGCGATGCCATCGTCCGCACCGTGCGCGCCGAAGAGGAGCGGTTCGACGCCGTGCTGACCGCGGGTCTGCCTCGACTCGAGGAGCTGCTCGATCGGACCGCGGCCGCCGGATCGGCCGTCGTCGCCGGCGACGAGGTGTTCCGGCTCTACGATTCGCTCGGCGTGCCGTTCGATTTCGCCGAGGACCTGGCGAGCCAGCGCGGCATGACCGTCGACCGCGCCCGCTACGAGGCGGCGATGGAAGGTCAGCGCGAACGCGCCCGCGCCTCGAGCCCCTTCGACATCAAGAAAGGCGCCGCCTTCACCTTCGCGTCCGACGACGACCGGCGCAAGCTGGAGGGCGTCGAGGACCGCTTCGAGGGCTACATGGCGACGACGGTCGACGATGCGGCCATCGTCGCGCTGTTCGACGCAAGCCGGCGGCAGGTTCCCACGGTGCCCGCGGGCGCCGACGCATTCGTCGTGCTCGATCGGACGCCGTTCTATCTCGAATCCGGCGGCCAGGTCTCGGATACCGGCACGCTCGATCGCGGCGGCGGCGTCGCCGCGACCGTGGTCGGCATGCTGCGCCTGTCGCCTGGCGGACCGCGCGTCCACGTCGTCCGTACGTCGGCGGCACTGTCGGCCGGCGATCGCGTCACGGCGCGCGTCGACGCCGCGCGGCGCGACGCGACGCGGCGCAATCACACCGCCACGCACCTGCTGCACGCGGCGCTCCGCCAGCGGCTCGGCACGCACGTCCGGCAGGCGGGCTCGCTGGTCGCGCCGGATCGGCTGCGTTTCGACTTCTCGCACTTCTCGCCGCTCAGCGAGGACGAGAAGCGCGACATCGAACGCACCGTCAACGCGGAGATCTATCGCAACACCCCGGTGAACACCGAGGTCCGGGCCACCGAGGAGGCGATGAGAGCCGGCGCGATGGCGCTCTTCGGCGAGAAGTACGGCGACAAGGTGCGCGTCGTCTCGATCCCCGATTTCAGCATGGAGCTCTGCGGCGGCACGCACGTCCGCGCCACCGGCGACATCGGCCCGTTCGTGATCACCGAGGAGTCCGGCGTCGCGGCCGGCGTGCGCCGCATCGAAGCGCGCACCGGCGCCGGCGCGGTCGAGCACATCCAGCACGACCAGGCGGTGCTCGCGCGGACGACCCAGGCGCTCGGCTCGACGCCCGACGAAGCCGCGGAGTCGATCGCGAAGCTGCAGAGCGAGGTCAAGCGCCTCGCGCGCGAGAACGAGCAGCTGAAGATGAAGCTCGCGCTCGGCGGCGGCGCGACGGCCGCCAAGGACGACGCCGTCGCGATCGGCGACGCGAAGCTGATCGCCCGGCGTGTCAGCGGTCTCGAGAAGAGCGCCCTGCGCGGGCTCGCGGACTCGCTCCGCGACCGTCTCGGCCGGGGTGTCGTCGTCCTCGCCGCCGAGAACGACGGCAAGGTGCAGCTGCTCGTGTCGGTGACACGCGATCTCACCGATCGCGTCAAGGCCGGTCAGCTGGTCAAGGAACTGGCGCCCATCGTCGGCGGCGGAGGCGGCGGCCGCCCGGACTTCGCCGAAGCGGGCGGCAAGGACTCATCGCAGATCGAGAAGCTGCTTGCGCGCGCGCAACAGTTGGTTGAAGAGCTCTTGGGGAGTGCGCGCGCGAGGTAGACCGTTTGGCGCGCGCACGCGTGAACTTAGAACTTAGAACTCAAAACTTAAGACTTCGGTTCAGGGTTCTGCTTGCATCGAGAACCGAGAACCCAAGTTCTAAG
>DASTCC010000564.1:0-2063 GCA_035711465.1 Vicinamibacterales bacterium | reverse complement strand
GCCCGCAAAACGCGACTGCCACGCGTCATAACTGATCACGGCATATGGCGACGCACCGGGAGCGGCATCCTCGGCGGGAGTGAAGAAGCGCCCGGCGGCCGGTGTGATGCCAAGCGCGTCGAAGTAGTTGCCCGTTGCGAGATAGCCCCAGACGATCGACGCGTTGGGCTCGAGGCCAACGCTCATCATCGAGATGCGATAACCGACGAGGGTCGCGACATCGATCCGTTCGGTGAGGTCGCGATAGTCGGGATACGACCAGGATCCCTGAAGGAAATAGACGGACGAGGGATCGCGGATCGGCAGCGGCTTGAAGACGAACGCGTTGACGATGCTGAAGGCCATGGTCAGCGCGCCGATGCTGAGCGCCAGCGATCCGGCCGCGGTCAGTGAGAACGCCGCGTGCTTGCGCATCAGGCGGGAGGCGAACCGGACGTCCTGGATCAGCACCTCGAGGAACGGCAAGCCGCGCTGGTCGCGATAGCGCTCCTTGATCTGATCGACGCCGCCGAAGCGTCGGCGCGCCGCCAGGATCGCGTCGTCGCGCGACAGGCCGCGGGCCATGTGCTCGTCGACCAAGAGGTCGAGATGTGACTGGATCTCAGCGTCGAGCCGGCGGTCGCGGCGATCGCGGGTGACGAGCTCGAGCAATCGGGACCAGGCGGTGCGCAGCATGGATCTAGTCCTGTCGCAAGGCAGTTACCGGATCGAGGCGCGACGCGCGGCGCGCCGGCAGCAACGCCGCCGCGACCGAGACCACGACGAGAAACGCGGCCGTGGCCGCGAGTGCGACGGGATCGTTGGCGGTCACGTCGACCAGCGCGCCCTGCAGCACCACGCCGACCGCGATCGCGCCGGCCAGTCCGATGGCCAGGCCGATCGCCGTGGTGCGAAGCGCCTGCCGCAGGAACAATCCCGCCACCTGCGATCGCCGCGCGCCCAGTGCCATCCGCACGCCGACCTCCTGCGTCCGTTGCGTCGCCGCGTACGCGGTGAGCGCGTAGAGACCGAGGCCCGAAAGCACCGTGGCAATGATCGCGACCACCGAGAAGACGAAGCTCGTGATGCGAAAAATCCACCGTGAGAGGTACGACATCCGTTCGAGCGATTGCAGGTTGTAGAGCGGCAAATCGGGATCGATGCGGCGGATGGCCTCGCCCAGCGTCGTCACGAAGCGCTCGGGCGTTCCGCGGATGATCAGTGAGGCCATCGCCGGCGCGTGCGTCTCGAACGGCACGTAGACCACTGGCGAGGGCCCATTCGCGACCTGCTGCCGCAGCGGCGGCGCGATGCCGACGATCGTGACGCGCCGTACCGGACCGTCCGGCGTGCGCTCGTCGACGAGCTGGATCTCGCGGCCGATCGGATCGACGCCCGGCGAGAATCGCTCGGCAAACCGCTCGTTCACCAGGGCTGCGGTGGCCCGCGTCGAGGCGTCGAGATCCTCCAGCCGCCGGCCGCGCAGCACGCCCAGGCCGAGCGTGTCGAAGTAGCGATCGCCGATCGCCACCACCGGCTCGCTCGGCAGCGGCCCGCGATCGTCGCGCGGGCCGTTGTCCATCACGATGCCGCGCGACTCGCGCGCGTTGAACGGCGCGCTGCTGGCAAGCGCCGCCGCGGACACGTCGGCGGCGGACTGCAGGTGCGCCTCGAGCAGGGTGTAGAACGTTCGCCGCTGCTCCTCCGTCGCATACCGTGGCTGAGGCAGCGCGATGCGATACTCCCACACGCCGGCAAGGTCGATCGCGTGATCGACGCGATACACACCCTCTGAACTGCGCACCAGGGCGCTCGCCGCCGAGAGCAGGATCATCGTCAGCGCCAGCTGGCTGACCAGGAGCACGGTCGTGGTGCGGCGGCTACGCGGACCGGCCATGCCGGAACGGCCGCCCTGGTTCATGACCTCATTGAGGTTCGCGCGCGACTGGCCGAGCGCCGGGAGCAGGCCGAAGGTGATGCCGGTGCCGACGCACAGCAGCGTGATAACGCCGACGATCGGCACGTCGAACGTGAACTGCGTCCAGTACGGCATGCCGAAGTTCTGGGTCTCGTTGGCAAACGCC
>DASTCC010000563.1:0-5549 GCA_035711465.1 Vicinamibacterales bacterium | reverse complement strand
GACGGTCCGCATGTTCGCGGGGAAGGAGGCGCCGCTGGCGGTCGGATCGAATTCCAGACGCTTCTCGGCCGCGCCTCCGGCCTCGCGCCATGCGAGTACGATCTGCGTCGGTCCGTCCCGCGTGTCGTCGGGTTTCGCCTTCAGCACCGCCAGGTCGCGGCTGTCCTCGCGCCAGACGATCGACGAGTAGGTCGTCGCCGCGGAGTCGAGCACCTTGAGCACCGTGGTCGCGGGGTCGTAGAGCTGGACGCCGTTGCCGCTCCGGCCGTCGGCGCTGATCGCGATGGCGAGGAGCTGTCCGGTGTCGCTGTCCTGCCAGGCGTACTCGGAGACGTTGCCGAACGTGGTGTCGCGGCCCGATGCGAGGTCGCGCACGATCAGGGTGACGCCAACAGGAACGTCGTCAGCGCCGGCCGCGCCGCCGGGCCCGCCGCCGCGACCGGCCGGCGGGGCGGCGCCGCGGCCGCCGGCAGGCGCCGGCGCGTAGCGGCGCATCGCCAGATACTTCCCGTCGCCGCTGAAACTGAACGATTGAATGCCGTCGACCGTCAACGTCTCGCCCTTCTGCAGATCGAGCAGGCCGAGCTTGTTCTGGATCGGCTGATTCGCCGTGCGCATCCGCTCCTGCTCGGCCTCCGGGTAGCCGATGCTGTAGGCCACCCAGCGGGAGTCGCTCGAGAACGTCGTCGTCGATCCGAAGGCGACGACCTTCTCCGTGCCGTCGGCGACCTTCCTGAAGCGCAGCTCGTTGTTGCGGTTGGCGCGTGAGATGCCGTACGCCAGCCACGCGCCGTCCGGCGAGAACGCGCGGGCGCCGCCGAACGAGAGCGACTCCCATTGTCCGTAGTCGGACCGGGTCAGCGGCTGGGGTGACTGGGCGCTCAATCCGAAGATGAGCGCGAGGACGAGCGTCGAGGTCGTGATCAGCGTTCGCATGGGAGGCACCTGTAGAAAGAGCCGGGATGTCGTGGAGAATCCTGCCACGAATCCCGGCTCGCCGGGGTGCCGGATCGTACGGGGTGTGTTCAGTTCGCCCGCAGCACGCCGGGATGGGCGCGGGTTGCGGACGGATCCGGTCGGGCGTACAGTGCGAAGCACATGCTTTTCGCGCTGATCGTGGCGGCCATGTCGAGTTGGACCGGACCCGCGGTCCAATCACCGCAAGTCAACTTTTCCGTGCGCTCGCGATCGCTCCAGCCGGGCGAGCTCGTCGTCGTCACCGTCGTGACCGCGTCGCCCGTGACCGGGCTGAGCGCCACCGCTTTTGGCAGCCGCCTGCAGCCCTATCGCGTCGATCCGCTGACCTGGCGCGTGCTCGTCGGCATCGATCTCGCCGTGACACCGGGCATCTACCCGATCGCGATCGAGACCGCGTCCCCCGGGGGATCGGGCACGGCGAAGTACGACCTCGCCGTGGTCGCCAAGCGCTTTCGCACGCGGACTCTGAAGGTGGACGAGGCGTTCGTGAATCCGCCGGCGAGCGTGCAGAAGCGCATCGAAGACGAATCCGCCGAGCTCGCCCGCATCTGGCGCGAGTCGGCGACGGAGAAGCTGTGGACCGATGCGTTCATCCGGCCAGTGCCGCATGAAGCCAACAGCGCATTCGGCTCCCGAAGCGTGTTCAACGGCCAGGCGCGCAATCCGCACACCGGCGCCGATTTCCTGAGTCCGTCCGGCACGCCCGTCAAGGCGCCGGGCGGCGGGCGTGTGGCGCTCGCGCGTGATCGCTATTACAGCGGCGGCACCGTCGTCATCGATCACGGGCTCGGGTTGTTTTCGTTCTTCGCGCACCTGTCGTCCATCGATGTCAAGCCCGGCGACGTCGTCGCAGCTGGCCAGGTCGTCGGCAAGGTCGGCGCCACGGGCCGCGTCACCGGCGCACATCTGCACTGGACGGTGCGCGTGGGCAGCGCGAGCATCGACCCGCTGTCGCTCCTGGCCATGCTCGGATCGCGCTGAAGTTCGCCTTGTGCCTCGTGACCGGGGAGCGTAGAGTGAGCGCTGGAGGTGCCTGAATGGCCAACCTCGCCAAGTGCGCGCACCCCGCGTGCGAATGCAAAGTCCCTCCCGACAGCCGTTACGGAAAGTACTGCAGCGAGCACTGCAAGGAAGCCGGGCAGATGACGCAGCTCCGCTGCGGCTGCCAGCACCCGGAGTGCCAGGGCTGATCTCGACCAGGAAGCGGGCGCGTAAGCGGTCGCGGCGCCGGAGGCGCGTCCGGCCGCTCAGCCCTGGACGTTGCTCACCGCGTGATAGTGCTCGTCGACGTATTGATCGATGAGACGCTGAAACGCTGTAGCGAGCTCGTCATAGGTGCCGCGCAGCGTGGTGTAGTGCACGCCGTCGATGAAGATCGGGCAGTTCGGCGACTCGCCGGTGCCCGGCAGCGAGATGCCGATGTTCGCGGCCTTCGACTCGCCAGGGCCATTGACGACGCAGCCCATGACCGCGACGGTCATCGTCTCGACGCCGGGCCGCGTCTGTTTCCACACCGGCATCATCGTGCGCACGTAGGCCTGCACGCGCTCGGCGAGCTCCTGGAACGTCGTCGACGTCGTCCGCCCGCATCCGGGGCAGGCCGTGATCGACGGCGAAAACGTCCGCAGGCCGAGCGCCTGCAGGATCTCGCACGCCGCGTAGACCTCTTCGCGGCGGTCGCCGCCGGGGCGCGGCGTCAACGAGACGCGGATCGTGTCGCCGATGCCTTCGCTCAGCAGGATGGCGAGCGCCGACGCCGACCACGTCAACCCCTTGATGCCCATTCCCGCTTCGGTGAGGCCGAGGTGCAGCGGCTGATCCGTCTTGCGCGCGAGATCGCGATATACGGTGATCAAATCGCGCGGGCGCGAGAGCTTGCAGGAGATGATGATCTGGTCCTTGCGCAGGCCCGACTCGAGCGCCAGCTCGGTGGACTGCAGCGCCGAGAGCACCATGCACTCGTTGACGATCTCCTCCGACGTGCGTCCGAGATCCCTGTCGGTGTTCTCCTGCATCTTCGCGACGACCAGCTCCTGGTTGAGCGAGCCGCCGTTGACGCCGATCCGCACCGGTTTCTGGTGATCGACCGCGACCTGGCAGATCGTCGAGAACTGCTCGTCGCGGCGCTTGCCGGTACCGACGTTGCCCGGGTTGATGCGGTACTTGTCAAGCGCGCGCGCCGCATCCGGAAAACGGGTGAGGAGCAGATGGCCGTTGTAGTGGAAGTCGCCGATGAGCGGAGCGGTGACGCCGGCGTCGAGCATGCGGCGTTTGATCTCGGGCACCGCGGCAGCGGCTTCGGGCGTGTTGACCGTCACCCGGACCATCTCCGACCCGGCCTCCACGAGTTCGACGCACTGTTGCGCCGTCGCCGCCGCGTCCGCCGTCTCGGTCATCGTCATGCTCTGCACGACCACCGGCGCGCCGCCGCCGATCTGGACGGAGCCGACGCGGACGCCAACGGTACGGTGGAGACGGAGAGGAGCGGCCATCCTTCTGATTTTAGCCGGTGCCGCTCGCGGACGCGGCGTCGCGCTGCGGCCCGACTCCCGGGGCCGCGCCGGAGTCAGAACGGTAAGATAAGGATGGAGAGCCGTTTGAGCGGAGGCGCCGGGCGGCCAATCGGGAGAACACTCGCATGCGCAGCGCTCGATTTCTTGTCGTCACCGTCCTGATGCTCCTCGTGAGCGCCGCGGCATGGGCCCAGGCGCCCGTGTCCGCCACCGACGTCAGCCGTCTTGACGCGACGGCCACCGAAATCCGGAAGCAGGCGGAGGCGCTGAAAAAATCCGACCCGACGCTCGCGACCGAAGTGCTCGGTCAGCTGACCAATCTGACCGACGAGATCGCCTACATGCGTGTCAAGCTCCGCCGCAACGAGGCGATCACGCGGGACGAGTACTCGTCGCTGCGCGATCGCCTGGAGACGTTGCGCGTGAAGTCCACCGGGACCAAGGTCTCCGCGCTGCCGGCTCTCGACGAGCCCGTCGGCCGCGCCTACACCGTCCCGGTCGGCACGGAGCTGGATCTACGGCTGCAGACGCCGCTCTCGTCCAGCACCGCGAAGATCGAGGATCGCTTCGAAGCGACGACGATCGTCGACTATCGGGACGGCGACGCGACCGTGATCCCCGCCGGGTCCGTCGTGCGCGGCTTCGTTAGCTCGGTCAAGGCGGCCGGCAAGCTCGACCGCAAAGGGTCGCTGACGCTGTCGTTCGACGAGATTCGTATCGACGACTCGTCGCGCCGCCTGCGCGCGTCGGTGACCAAGGCGCTCGACGGCAAGGTCGGCGAGGACGTGACCCGCATCGGCGCGGGTGCGGTCGTCGGCGGCATCATCGGCGGCATCCTCGGCGGCGGCAAGGGCGCGCTCATCGGCGTGCTGGTCGGCGGCGGCGGCACGATCGCGGCCACCGAAGGCACTGACGTCGAGCTGCCGGTCGGGACGATCCTTCGCATCCGTCTCGATCAGCCGCTCGAAGTCATCCGCTGACGCTTGGAGCGGCACCCGGCGAACGGCTAAGATTCCTCGTCCCGGAGGAATCCAGCCCATGGTCTCGAATCTCCGATCCAAGTTCGCCGGCGCCTGCGCCACCGCCGCCTGCGCGGCGTTCGTCCTGCCCGCCCTCGCCGGGCAGTTCAGCGGCGGCGCCACCGTGGCCGCGGCGCCGCAGCAGCAGGCCGACGAGGCCGCGCTCGTCGCCAGGGCGCGCGCCATTCACGATCGCGTGATCACGCTCGACACGCACGACGACATCAGTCCGAACAACTTCCGC
This sequence comes from Vicinamibacterales bacterium, assembly GCA_035711465.1. Taxonomy (GTDB): domain Bacteria; phylum Acidobacteriota; class Vicinamibacteria; order Vicinamibacterales; family SCN-69-37; genus DASTCC01. Next base: position 795 of record DASTCC010000563.1, on the reverse strand, counting down.
CCCGAGTGCAACTACACCATGCGTCTGACGACGCAGGTGAACCTGCCGAAGATGAAGGAAGGCGGGCTCGACGTGTCGTTCATGATCGTCTACGTCGGCCAGGGCCCGCTCACCGAAGAGGGCTACAAGAACGCCTACGCGCAGGCGGTCGCCAAGTTCGACGCCGTGAAGGCGCTGACGTCGGAGCTGGCGCCGAATCAGATCGGTCTGGCGCTCACGCCGGCCGACGTCAGGAAGATCGCGGCGTCGGGCCGCAAGGTCGCGGTCATCGGCATCGAGAACGCGTATCCGGTCGGCACCGATCTCGGCCGGATCAAGGAGTTCTACGATCGCGGCGGCCGCTACATGTCGCTCTCGCACAACGGCCACAGCCAGTTCTCCGATTCCAACACCGGCGAGACCAACCAGCAGTGGATGCACGGCGGCTTGAGCCCGCTCGGCAAGCAGGCGATCGCCGAGATGAACCGGCTGGGCATCATGGTCGACGTCTCGCATCCGTCGAAGGCGTCGATGCTGCAGACGGTCGCCCTCTCCAGAGCGCCGATCATCGCCTCGCACTCCGCCGTCCGCGCGCTCGCCGACGTGCCGCGCAACATGGACGACGAGATGCTGATGGCACTGAAGAAGAACGGCGGCGTGATCCAGACCGTCGCGTTTTCGTCCTACGTCAAGGCCGATCCCGCGGGCGTCGCCGCGGCGCGGGCCGGCGCCCTGGCGCGGCTGCGTGAGCAGTTCCCGGCGCCCGCGCCGGCCGCCGCCGCCGGAGCCGGCGGTCGAGGCGGTCGTGGCGGTGGC
>DASTCC010000562.1:0-20753 GCA_035711465.1 Vicinamibacterales bacterium | reverse complement strand
TGGCCGGCTCGAGCCGGCCGAGACTCCGCAACGCGTAGCCGCGCCGGGTCATCAGGTCGGCCACGCGCGCGGTCTCCTCGCCTTCCCAGAGCGACAGCGCGTTGTCCAGATGCGCGAGCCCCTCCTCGTGCGCGGCCGCCGCGCGCGCCTGGTCGGCCGCGCGCGCCAGACAGTCGCTGGTCTTCGCCGGATCCGAAGCCGCGCCCGCCTGATAGAGGTGATGCGCGAGCGCCGAGACGTGCGGCTCGAGCGCATTGGCATGGACGCGCTCGATCGCGGCGGCGACCTTGCCGTGCAGGCGCTGCCGCCGCGGCAGCGACAGCGCCTCGATCAACGTCTGCCGGATCAGCTCGTGCGCGAAGACGTAGCGGCTCTCTCGCACGCCGGGCTGCGGCGAGAGCAGGTGCGCCCGCTCGGCGGCCTCGACCGCGTCGAGAACCGCATCGCCAGCAGCATCTTCCACAGCTTCGAGCAGGGTGAGACTGAACGCGCGGCCGATCACGGCGGCGGTGGTCAGGATCCGCCGCGTCGTGTCGTTCAGTCGCTCGAGCCGGCGGCCGATCACGAGGCGTACGCCTTCCGGCACCTGCAGAGAGTCAACGCGCAGGTCCTGATGCCAGGCGCCGCTCGCGTCGAAGAGCCGGCCTTCTTCAGCGAGGTGTTGGAACACCTCTTCGATGAAGAACGGGTTGCCTTCGGTCTCCTTGAAGATCGCACGCGCCAGCGATGCGGGCGCCGGACGCCCGCTCATGGCGGTCAGCAGATCGGCGACGCCTTCGGCCGGGAGTCGTCTGAGCGTGATCCGCGTCGCCAGCCGCTGCCGCAGCAGGAGCTCCAGAATCTTCGCGAACGGCCGCGTCACGTCGAGCTCGACGTCGCGGTAGGTGCCGATCACGAGCAGCGGCAGCGATGACATCCCCTGTGCCACGTGCAGCGAGAGCTGCAGCGTCGGCTCGTCCGCCCAATGCAGATCTTCAAAGACGACCGCGATCGGATTGGCGCGGCACGATCGTTCGACGTAAGTGCGATAGGCGTTGAAGAAGAAGCGGCGCTGCTGCTCGGCGGGGATCTCGACCGGCGGCGGGATGTCCGGAAACATCCGCCGCAGCTCGGGCATCAGCTTCGCGACCTCCGACGCGCTGTCGCCAAGCACGCTGCGCCAGGCCGCCGGCGGCACGGCGCGCGCGGTGTGTTCGGTGATCTCGACGAACGGCACGTAGGGCGGCGCGCCTTCGCCCTCGTAGCAATGGCCGACGAGGCAGAACGCGCCGCGGCGGCGCGCTTCGGCCAGCACTTCCTCGGTCAGCCGCGTCTTGCCGATGCCAGGTTCGCCCCCGATCAACACGAGCGCGCCGCGCCCGGCGAGCGCATCTTCAAGACGGAGCATCAGCTCGCTGCGCTCGGCGTCCCGGCCCACCATCGGCCAGCGCTGCGGCCGGCCGCGGTGGCCGACGGCGGCCGAGGCCGGAAACCCGCCGGTCGATGTCGGCGCCGCACGCAAACGATGCAGGTCCGCGCGGACGTCGCCCATCGACTGGTAGCGCTCCTGCGGCAGCTTCTCGAGCATGCGGTGCAGCACCGCCCGCATCGCCGACGGCACTTCCGGCGCCCGGGCGTGACCGACGACCGGCGGCTCGGCGAGCACGGCGGCGACCGTGCCCGCCAGCGTCGGCCGGCTGAACGGATGCATCCCGGTCAGCAGCTCGACGAGCAGCACGCCGAACGAGAAGACGTCCGATCGGTGATCGACGACGTCGCCGGCGATCTGCTCGGGCGACATGTAGGCCGGCGTGCCGACGCGCGTGCTGCGGCCCGTGAGCGGCGCCGCCGGCGTCGCGCCGAGCTGTGTCTCCGCGCCGGCGTCACTGCCCACCGACTTGGCGAGCCCGAAATCCATCACCTTCACGTGCCCGCGGCTCGTCGTCATGACGTTGGCGGGCTTGAGGTCGCGATGGACGAGCCTGAGGTCGTGCGCGGCCTCGAGCGCTTCGGCGATCTCGCCGCCGATCGCCACGACCTCGTCGAGCGGGATCGGACCGGCGGCCAACCGATCGTGCAGGGACTGGCCGACGACCAGCTCCATGACGATGAAGAGCTGGCCGTCGCTCTCGCCGACGTCGAAGACCTTGCAGACGAATGGATGATCGAGGGCCGCGGCCGCGCGCGCTTCGCGGCGCAGGCGCTCCCGCGCGATCGGATCGGCCAGCAGTTCAGGCGGCAGCAGCTTGACGGCGACGTCGCGCTCGAGCTCGAGATCGCGGGCCGCGAACACGTGGCCCATGCCGCCGGCGCCGAGCGAGCGCACGATCTCGTAACGGCTGGTCAGCCGCTGGCCGGGGAGCACGAGCGGATTGTAACCGCGATCGAGGGACGAACCCGCCGCGCCAAGCTGCCGTCTAAGCGGGCACATTGCCTAAGCCTCGTCACTCCACGACCGGCCGCCGGGCGTTTCTCCACACCGTCACCGCGGGCGCGATCGCGCCCGCCATCGTGCCGCTGTGGCGGCTCGATCGGTGGACGCAGACGTCGGCTCGACGAGCGGACGGCGTCGAGAAAGAGCTGGCGTCGCTCCTGAAGCAATTCGATGTTCCCGGTGCGGCGATCGCCGTCGTCGACGGCGACGTCACGCGCGCCATGGCCGCAGGAGTGAAGAAGGCCGGCGAGTCCGCGGCGGTGGCGACCGACACCGTCTTCGAGGCGGCGTCGCTCAGCAAGGGACCGTTCGCCTATCTCGTGCTGAAGCTCGCCGAGCTCGGGCGCATCAACCTCGACACGCCGATCGGCGACTACTTCCGCCTGCCGGATCTGCGCGACGAGCCCCGCGTCGATCGGATCACGCCGCGCATCGTGCTCGCGCACCAGACCGGACTACCGAACTGGCGCGGGCCGCGCGAGCCGATGCGGATGGCGTTCGATCCCGGGACCGGCTTCGGATACTCCGGCGAGGCCTACGTCCGGCTGCAGCGTTACGTCGAGAAGACGATGGGCGCGTCACTCACCGCGCTGTCGGCTGAACGTGAGTTCACGCCCTGGCAGATGCCGCGCAGCAGCTACGTCTGGCGCGACGACTTCGCGGTGATCGCCGCCGAAGGCCACGACGCGTCCGGCGCCGCCGTGCGCACGCGACTGTGGGGATTCAATCCGGATCGCGCGACGGGAGCGCCGCCCGGCGTCGAGGTGCCGCCGATGATGGCGGTACCGAACGCCGCCGCGAGCCTCTACTCCACCGCGACCGACTACGCCCGTTTCCTCCAGCGGCTGGTGGCGCCGCCGGCGGCCGACCGGGTGCATCTCGGCCGCGCATCGCTCGACGCGATGTTCGCGCCGGTCTCGCATCCCACCGAAGATCTGAGCTGGGGACTCGGCTGGGGCCTCGCGACCGTGGACGGCGCCGACACCTTCTGGCAATGGGGCAACAACGGCGTCTATCGCGGCTTCGCCATCGGATCGCGCGCGCGGCGCTGGGCGGCGGTGATCCTGACCAACAGCGCCAACGGCCTCAACCTGTGCCGCGAGGTCGTGACACGGCTGCTCGGCATCGAGCATCCCGCGTTCCGCTGGAATATGGTGATTCGGCGGTGAGTTGGGTCGGAAATCTCGCTATCGGGGGGGCGCCGTCAGCTGCCGCTTTGCATTACAGAGTTTGGTCGTTACACTGCTCACATGGCCACATCCACCCGCGTCTGGAGATTCCTCCTCGGTTTCGTCGTCATGGCGATCGGCAGCGCGATCGGCATTCCAGTGGCGCGTTATGCGGAGCGCGATGACGCTCCGGGCGGCGTGGTGATCGCCGCGCTGATCATGATCGGCGGCGTGGTCCTCGCCGCCTGGATTATCAGACCTCGGCCGGAAGATGGCGTTCGGAATTGACGAGCGCTGAGTGTCGGTGCTGAGTGCTGGGTGCTAACTGCTGAGAGCGCATTCCAAAGTCGGGAAAGCACCGTGAAGGTCATGAAGGACGTGAAGAAGAGCCTGTCCTTCACGGCCTTCACGGTCTACGTGAGACGTGGGATGTGCTCGATTCGAAAGACGTCTTAACTGCCGAGTGCGAGATGCACACTGCTCGGTGGTGAGTGCCACTTACTGCCGCAACGTCGTCAACGGATCGACGCGCGTCGCTCTTAGCGCGGGTACCGCGCAGGCGGCGAGCGCGACCAGGCCCATGACGATCGTGACGGTCGCGATCGTAGCCGGATCGACCGGCGAGACGTTGAAGAGCATCGTGCGCATCAAGCGTCCGGCGGCCACCGCGCCGGCGGCGCCGAGGATCAGGCCGGCGCCGGTCAGCGTCAAACCCTGACGCAGCACCATCGCCAGCACCTCGTGCCGGCCCGCGCCGAGCGCCATGCGAATGCCGATCTCCTGCGATCGCCGGCTGACGAGGTACGACAGCACGCCGTACGTCCCGATCGCCGCGAGCACGAGCGCCAGGCCGCCGAAGATCCCGAGCAGGAACGTGAGGAACCGCGGCCGCGACACCGACGCGCCGAACACGTCGTCCATCGTCTGCAGCTTGACGACGGGCAGCGCCGGATCGAGCGCGCGCACCGCCTGGAGAACGGGACCGGAGAGCTGATCGATCGGCAGGCTCGTCCGGAGCGCCAGGTTCATGTCGTTCGGCACGAACCCCACCGCGCGCTGCGCCTGCTCGGCGAGGAAGTAGATCTCAGTCCCGACCGGAGCGCCGACGCCGCCCTGCTTGACGTCCTTGACCACGCCGACGATGGTCAGCCACGCCAGGTTCGGCGGAAAGGGCGGTTTGACGCGCGCGCCGATCGGCTCGACGCCTTTGAAGAATCGCTCGACGAGCGCTTCGTTGACGAGCGCCACCGGCGCTCCGGTCGCGTCGCCAGGCTCGAATCCGCGGCCCTTGACGATCGGAATGCCCATCGTCTCGATGTAGCGCTGGGTCACGGTCTGCCAGTAGTCCACGTTCTCGACCGGCAGTCCGGATCCCTGCGTGCCTGCGGTGGCGTTGGGAATGTGCTCGAAGTCGGTGTCGTTGGCGTCGAGGCGCCGGCTCGGCGGCAGCCCGTTCATCGCCGCGACCTGCGATACGCCTGGCACGCGCCGCAGCGAGTCCTCGAGTCGGCCGAAGAACTCGACGCGACGCGTCGGATCGTACGACAAGGCCGGCAGAACGACGCGGAACGTCGCCAGCTGCTCGCGGTGGAAACCCGGGTCCACGGACATCAGATTGCCGAGGCTGCGGATGAGCAGCCCCGCGCCCGCGACCAGGACGACGGCAAGCGTGACCTCGGCGACGACGAGCGCGCCGCGCACGACCTTCTGCGTCCGCGTGCTCGTGGTCCGCGCGCCGTCGCGCAGCGACGCGAGCAGCCGGCTGCCGAGCGTCGCGAGCGGCGTCAGACCGAAGACGAGCCCGGTGAGCACGGTCAGGCCGAGTGAGAACGCCAGCACCGCCGGGTCGAGTCCGATCTCCGACGATCGCGGAATCGCATCCGGGCTGATGTCGAGGAGCGCGCGCAGCCCGAGCCAGGCGAGGCCGACGCCGGCGGCGGCGCCGAACGCGGCGAGCACGATCCCTTCGGTGACGAACTGGGAGAAGAGGCGCGCGCGGCTGGCGCCGAACGCGGTGCGCGCGGCGAACTCGCGCTGCCGCGATTCGGTGCGCGCCAGCAGCAGGTTGGCGAGGTTCGCGCAGGCGATGAGCAGCACGAAAGCGACCGCGCCCTGGAGGACGACGAGCGCACGGCCGATGTCGCCGATGACCGTCTCTTTCAACGGATCGATGCGCAGCGTGTGCTGCGTCGCCGGATTCGGGTTGTCGAGCTGGAAGATGTGGCCGGTGCCGGCAGGGACGAAGTCCTGCCAGTGCGACTGCATCGCCTCGAGATCGGCGCGCGCCTGCTGCGGGGTCACGCCCGGCTTCCGCCGCGCGACGACGTACCACCCATGGCCACCGCGGCTGACGGGCAACGTCTTCGGATCGATGATCGCCGGCACCCAGACGTCGACGCGGGCGTCGAGAATGTCGAAGCCGCGCGGCATCACGCCGACGATCGTGCGGGGGATCGTATCCGCCCGGAACGTCCGGCCGAGGACGCCGGCGTCGCCGCCGAATCGCGACTGCCACAGCTCCCACGACAACAGCGCGACGCGCTCGGCGCCAGGGACCGAGTCCGCCTCGGTGAAGCCGCGGCCGAGGAGCGGCGGCACGCCGAGCGTCGGGAGGAATCCGGCGGTGAGCACGCCGACCGTAGGGCGGAACGGCGGCGTCGTGTCGACGTTGAACTCCGCGACCCGATACCCGCCGACGCTGCTGAACGACTGGTTGTGCTGCGCCAGTTCGAGCACCTCCGGTATCGACAGCCAGAACTTGTCCAGCCCCTGTCCCTGGAACCGCGTGGTCACGTACTCGAGCTCGTCGGCATTCGGGTACGGCAGCGGCCGCAGCAGGACGGCGTTGACGACGCTGAAGATCGCGGTGTTGGCGCCGATGCCGAGCGCGAGCGTGAGCACGGTGAGCGCCGCGAAGCCAGGCTGGCGCTTCAGGCCGCGCAGCGCGTAGCGCAGATCCATCCGGAGGTTGTCCATGAATGCCTCGATGCGTTTGCGATGAAAGGGCGCCGGCGCCGCCGGCTCGAGCCGCAGCCGCGCCGCGACCCTCACGATATCGGCGGCGATCGCCGCCCATGCGACCAGGGCGCCGGCGCGACCGAAGCGCGCGCGTTCGCGCTCCAGGCAGGCGACCGCCGCGGTCTCGAGATCCGGCCCGGCGGCGGCGCGGAACTCCGCCGGCAGCAGCCGGGCGAGAACGCGATAGCGGGCGCGGATCCGATCGTCGCCTGGCGCCACTATGGTCTCTTCAGCAGCCGCTTGTCGCGGGCGGCGTCGACGAAGGCCGCGAGCCGCCGCGCTTCGGCGGTGCAGGCCCGCTTGCCGGCCGCGGTGATCCGGAAATAGCGCGGGCTGCCGGCCATCGCCGCCGGCGCCGGGACCTCGGTGATCAACCCGTCGGCGACGAGCTTGTGCAGGTTGCGGTAGAGCATCGCCGGCCACAGCCGCATCGCGCCGCCGGTGCGCTCGAGCACCTCGTGCATGATGCCGACGCCGTGCAGGTCGTGATCGGCCAGCGCCAGCAGGATCTGGAACCAGATCGGTGACATCGCCGCCGGATTATATCTCTATAGATATCAATCTCTCCAGAGATCAATCTGGGCGAGGCGATGCCCGGAACCGGACGGCCGCGGCGTCAGGCCCGTGCTAGGCTGCGGTGGCAGCGAGGTGCGCAGATGACCCGACGCCTGATCTCGAGCCTGGCGATCGCCGTTGCCTGCGCCGCGGCGGCGACGCTGGCGCAGACCAGCGATCGCAGCAAGGACTTGGCCGGGACCTGGGTGATCGACGCCGACAAGAGCGGCGGCGCCGAAGATCCGGCCGTCGTCGCGCTGACGATGACCGCGACGGACTTCACCGCCAGGTTCGGCAGCGAGACCGCGCGGGTGACGGCCTTCAAGCTCGACGGCACCGAGACGATGCTGCCGAACGGCGGCAAGGCGCAAGCGGCCTGGCGCGGCGCGACACTCGACGCCACGGTCACGACACAGCGCGGGCCCGACACCATCTCGTTCTCGCGCGACGGCGCCTGGCTGGTGATCGACCTGAACACCCCGCGCGGCCCGAAGAAACTATTCTTCAAGAAGGCGGCGAAATAGCCCGGCGACTCTACGGCGTGACGACGGGTTCCAGTCCGAGGGCGTCGACCATCTGCCGTTCCAGCTCCGCAAGGTACTCAGGACGTCCCGCTCGGGCCTCACGGCAGGCATTGAAGAAGCGAAACACGTAAGGCTGCTGGAGGCCGTGAGGGTAAACTCTGGCCGACGCGATGTCGCTTCTCCCTGGCGCCCGGCTCGGTACGTACGAAATCGTCGCTGCCATTGGCGAAGGCGGCATGGGCGTCGTCTACAGGGCCCGCGACACTCGCCTCGACCGCCTGGTCGCGGTGAAGGTGCTGCCGCGCGACGTCAGCGACGACCCCGAACGCCGCGAGCGCTTCGAACGTGAAGCCAAAGCGGTCGCCGCGCTGAATCACCCTGGCATCGTTACCATCCACTCCGTCGAGAACGTCGACGGCGTGTCGTTCATGACGATGGAGCTGGTCGAGGGCGAAACGCTGACGAACGCGATCACGTCGAGCGGCATGCCGCTCTCGAAACTGCTGGCGATCGCGATCCCGATCGTCGACGCGATGGCCGCGGCGCACGACAAGGGCATCACGCATCGCGATCTCAAGCCGGCCAACGTCATGGTCGCTGCGAACGGCCGGGTCAAAGTCCTCGACTTCGGCCTGGCCAAGGTCGGCGGCGGCGCGCTCGCCGGCGACGGCGTCACCGGGCTGCCGACCGCGATCGCCACCGGCGAAGGACGCATCCTCGGCACCGTTGCCTACATGTCGCCGGAGCAGGCCGAAGGCAAGGCGATCGACGCGCGATCCGATCTCTTCTCGCTCGGCGTGCTGCTCTACGAGATGGCGACGGGCCGCCGGCCGTTCACCGGCGACACCAGCATCTCGATCATCTCGTCGATCGTGAAGGACACGCCGAAGCCGGTGACCGAGATCAACCCCGGGCTGCCGCGCGATCTCGGACGCATCGTCAAGCGCGCGCTCGCCAAGGACCCGGAGCGCCGCTATCAGACCGCCAAGGATCTGCGCAACGACCTCGAGGAGCTGAAGGCGTCGCTCGACTCCGGCGAGCTTGCCGCGGCGCCGACCGTCGCGCCGGCGGCTCACGATCGCCGCTTGCGGGCGACGTCCTGGATCGCCCTCGGCGCCGGCGCGATCGCGATCGCCGCGATCGCGATCGCCGTCAGCCTGTGGAACCGGACGCCGCCGCCAGCGACGCCGGCTGGCAACGTCGTGCTGAGGCCGCTCACCACCTCGGGCAACGTCGCCGCGGCCGCGATCTCGCCTGACGGCCGCTACGTCGCCTACGTCCAGCTCGGCCCCGACGGGTCGAGCCTCTGGGTGCACCAGGTCGCCAGCGGCAGCACGGTCCAGATCGTGCCGCCGATGGCGGCCAATTTCCCCGCGCTCACGGTCACGCCGGACGGCAGCTTCGTCGACTTCATCAAACTCCAGGCGCCGCAATGGGAGATGTGGCGCGTGCCGTTGCTCGGCGGCGCGCCGCGCCGGATCGTCGAGCGGGCGATGAGCGCACCCGGCTGGTCGCCGGACGGCACCCGCATGGCCTACATGGTCAACGTGGGGCCGAACAGCGCAGAGCGGCAGCTCGTCGTCGCCGCCGGCGATGGATCCAATCCGCGCGTGGTCGCGTCTCGGCGGCTGCCGAAGCGGTACTACACGCTCACGCTGCTCTCGCGTCCCGACGTTCGTCCGATCTGGATCGAGGACGGAAAGACGATCGCCGTGCTCGCGACGGACGAGGCCGAGCTGCCCGGAGTGCAGGCCCTGGGTGTGGACGTGGAAACCGGCGCGGAGAAGCTGCTGTACCAGTTCCCGCCCGGCACGGGCGGACCCAACTCGCGGATGGGCTTCGTCGTCACGCCCGACGGCCGTTCGACCTTCGCGACGCTGTCGGCCGAAGTCGGCACGCCGTCACAAGCGGTGCGGATCGATTTCGCCGATGGCCGACAGGTGAAACTGACCAACGACCTGGCGAGCTACGGCGGGGCGAGCCTCGGCGGCGACGCGCTCGTCACGACGCGGTCCGAGGCGAGGACCAGCCTCTGGATCGCGGATGCGACCGGACGAGGCGAGCGGCGGATTGGAGGCGACCTGCCTTCAGTCGTCAACGGCATGACCTGGTCCGGACCGTCGCGTGTGCTCTATGGTGCGGCGCTCGTCGGCGGCTTCGGCCTCTGGTCCGCCGACGTGGAGACCGGCGCCACGCAGATGATCATCCCCGGCGGCGTCCTCCCCAGCGCCACGCTCGACGGCACGACCATCGCGTTCCTCAAGATTGGCAACGAGCTCTGGCGCGCCAACGCGGATGGCAGCCGCGCCAGCCGCCTGGCCGCAGACTTCTCCGGCTCCTATTCCCAGATCACGCCCGACGGATCGCGGCTGTTCTACCGTTCGTCGCAATCGGGCACGCAGGCGACGTGGGTGCTCGATCTCGCCACCGGGGCCACGCGCCAGTTCGCTCAGGTCCTGGACAACGGCGCCGCCATCTCTCGCGATGGCCGGCGCGTGGCGGTGCGATCCAACCTGGCCGAGCGGGTGTACATCTTCGCCGCTGAGGGCGGCGATCCGATCCAGGAGCTGCCGGTGACTGCGACGCACGGCGACTACGCCTGGACACCGGACGGCCGGGGCCTCGCCTTCATCGACCCCTCACGCGCGAACATCTGGGTCCTGCCGATCGACGGGAGCGCACCGCGCCAGCTGACCTCGTTCGCGCAGGGGAATCTCAGCCGATTCGCGTGGTCGCCGGACGGCAAGCAACTCCTCGTCGCGCGGGAAACGATCACGAGCAATCTCGTGCTGCTCACCGGAGTGCGGTGACGTATGCCGCTCCGTCCGGGCGTGCGGACAGCAAGGAGATCTACCTTTCTGCGCCCCCGGGCGAGGTCGTGGCGGTCGCCTTCGACGGTGCGGGCAACGCCCCGACGCTGGGCAAGGCGGTGCCGTTGTTTTCGTTGGCCAACGCGCTGCTGCTGCGATCGCGACACGATGGCAAGCGCTTTCTGGTCGCGAGGGCCCTCGACGCCGAGGCGCTGGCGCCGAAGCTGACGGTGATCGTGAGCTGGGCAGGCGCGGCGCGCTGAACGTCATTCCCGCACCGCCGCCAGGCATTCGTCGGCCGTGTCCTTGTAGCTCTCCTCGTCGCACGAGAAACGATGACGAGCAATCTCGTGCTGCTTACGGGAGTGCGGTGACGTCATGCCGCTCGGTGCGGGCGCCCGACTCGGCTCGTATGAAATGACGGGCGGATCCCGGTGTATCGTGACGCTGTCCCCCGATGGCGATGACCCCAGGCAGCCGCCTCGGCCGCTACGCGATCCTCAGCCCGCTCGGCGCGGGCGGGATGGCGGAGGTCTACGTCGCCGAAGACACCGAGCTCGGCCGCCGGGTCGCGCTCAAGATCCTGCCGCCGGACACGACCAGCGACGAGCACGCGCGCAAGCGGCTCCTGCGTGAGGCGCGCGCCGCGGCGACGCTCGATCACCCGCACATCTGCGCCATCTACGACGTCGGCGAGGAGCAGGGACAGCGCTTCATCGCCATGCAGCTCGTCGAGGGCGAGACGCTCGACGCGCGGCTGAAACGCTCGCAGCTCGAATGGCGCGAGATCCTGACCATCGCCACCGACATCGCCGACGCGCTCGCCGCCGCGCACGCGCGCGGGATCGTGCATCGTGACGTCAAGCCCTCGAACGTGATGGTGACACCGCGCGGCCACGCGGTCGTGCTCGACTTCGGCCTGGCGAAGCTCGTCGAAGAGGCGAGCACGGTCGACGCGGCGACGGCAACGCAGTCGCTGCTGAGCTCGCCCGGCGCCGTCATCGGCACCCTGCCCTACATGTCGCCGGAGCAGGTCCGCGGCGATGCGCTCGACGCCCGGACGGACATCTTCAGCCTCGGCGTGCTGCTCTACGAATCGGTGTCGGGACGCCGGCCGTTCGTCGAGAAGAACAGCGCGGCGACGGCGTCGGCGATCCTCACGGGCGAACCGCCGCCGCTCCCCGGGCTGCGATCGGATGCGCCGCCGGAGCTCGTGCGGATCATCGGCAAGTGTCTGAGGAAGGATGCCGCCGATCGGTACCAGACGGCCGACGATCTGCTCGTCGACCTGAGGACGCTGCGCGACGAGCACGAATTCCAGCGCCGGCTCGGCCGCAGCGCCTCCGCGTCGTCCGGCGTCGCCGCCGCCGCGCCGGCCCTCGAACGGTCGCGCCTCTGGCCGATCGCCGCAGCGGCCTTCGTGATCGCCGCTGGACTGGGCGGGTGGTACGCCTGGCGTGCCTCGGCGGCCAGCGCCGCGCGCGACAGCCTGCCGCAGATCTCGCGGCTCGCAGATGAGGGCCGCTTCTTCGAAGCCTACGATCTCGCGGTCCAGGCGGAGCGGTCGCTCGGCACCGATCCCACGCTCGCCGGCCTGATGGGCCGGGTCGCGGTCACGATCGCGGTCAAGAGCGAGCCCGCAGGCGCGCAGGTCTTCCTCAAACCGTTCCGGCTCGATGCCTCGGGCAATCTGCCGGCGCGGCAGCTTGCTGGTGTGACGCCGATCGAGAGCCTCCGCGTCGCCCGCGGCGAGTACGTGTTGGCGATCGAAAAGGAAGGCTACGCGCCGGTGGAACGCACGATCTCCAGTGCGTATCTCCACGCCGGCCGTCTATTCGTGTCGCCGCCGCCCGCGGATATCACGCAGCGGCTGATCGCCGCGACGGACATGCCCGCGGGCATGGTGCTCGTGCCCGGCGGAGGGTATCGGCTCGTCGGCTCGTCGCGGCCGACCGATCGCCGCGTCGAGCTGCAGGACTACTTCATCGACAAGTACGAAGTCAGCAACCGGGACTTCAGGGAGTTCATCGCCGCCGGCGGCTACCTCAAGCCGGAGTACTGGCGCCACCCGTTCGTCGACGAGCGCGGCGGCGTCGCGCCTTGGGAGACGGCGATCAAGCGTTTCGTCGATCGCACAGGGCTGCCCGGGCCGCGCGGCTGGAGCGACCAGCAGGTGCCCGAGGGCAAGGCCGATCATCCGGTGACCGACGTCAGCTGGTACGAGGCAGCCGCCTACGCGGCGTTTCGCGGCAAAGTGCTGCCGACCGTTTTTCAATGGGAGAAGGCGGCGCGCAACGGCATGCAGACCGGCATCGTCAACTACATGCCCTGGGGCGCGTTCTATCCGGGCAACACGCTCGCCCATCACGCGAACTTCGCCAACAACGGCACCGCGCCGGTGACGAGCATGGAGTTCGGCATGAGTCCGTTCGGGGCGTACCACATGGCCGGCAACGTCGCCGAGTGGACGCTGAACGACACCTCCGAGGGCCGGCTGGCCACGGGCGGCGCCTTCGGCGATCCGACCTACACGTTCTCGCAGTTCCCGATGCTGCCCGGCTTCTACAGCTCCAACAAGATCGGCTTCCGCTGCGCGATGAACGCGCCTGGACGCACCGGCGACCAGGGCTCCGAACGCATCGAGATCACGGACGAGATTCCGACCTATACCGCGTCGGCGGTGAAAGACTTCCGAACCTGGGCTCGGGCGTACGACTATCCGCAGATACCGCTCGACATTCGGATCGAGGAAGTGAAGGAGACGCCCGACTGGCGGCGGGAAAAGATCACCTACGTCGGATCGGGCAGCGCCGGCGATCGGGCGATCATCTATCTGTACCTGCCGCCGCATCACGCCCGGCCGCTGCAGGTGATTCATCTCGTCCCCGCCGGCGACGTCGCCGGCGGCCTGCGTCCGCTGGCCGACTCGATGGAGGACCGGCTCGCGCCATTCATCAGGTCCGGCCGCGCCGCGTTCGGCGTCGTGTTGCGCGGCTACTCGGAGCGGCTGGGCGCGCCGGCGAATCCGATCGACCTGCGCACGGTCGAGTACCTCGACTTTATCGTCGGCAGAGTCACCGACCTCAGACGCGCGCTCGACTACATGCAGACGCGCGCCGACCTCGACATGACCCGGCTCGCGTTCTTCGGCCCGAGCGCCGGCGCGCAGCTCGGGTTGATTCTTGCCGCGGTCGAGCCGCGCTACCGGGCCGTGGCGCTGGTCGGCGGCGGTCTGGCGAAAGGCCTCGAGTCCGTGAAGGCGGAGGCCAACCCAATTAACTTCGCCGCCCACATCAACCGCCCGACGCTGATGCTGCACGGCATCTACGACGAAGACACGCCGCTGCGATCGCACGCCGAGCCCCTCTACAAGCTGCTGCCCGGTCCGAAGACGCTCGTCACCTATCCGGGCGGACACGTGCCGCCGTCCGAGCTGCAGTTCTCGACCCTCTCGGCGTGGCTCGACGAGATCGTCGGACCGGTTCGCCGATAGGTCCCGAGGCTGCCGACGGCCGACCGTTCGCAAATCCGCGCTCCGCACCTTGATGCTCGACGCGCTCGTCGCCGACGTGCGTCTGGGCTTCCGCCACCTGAAGCGGACGCCATTCTCGACGGCGAGGTGTTGCGCGCGGAATAGGGTTCAGGTGGTCATTCCCGCAACGCCGCCAGGCATTCGTAGGCGGCGTACTTGTAGCTCTCCGCCAGCGTCGGGTAGTTGAACACCATGTCGATGAACAGATCGACGGTGCCGTCGAGATGGATCGCCGTCTGCCCGATATGGACGAGCTCCGTCGCGCGCTCGCCGATCGCGTGCACGCCGAGCACTCTTCTCGTCGCCCGCTCGACGACGAGCTTGGTCAGTCCCTCGAGGTCGCCGGTGATCTGGCCGCGTGCGTTGTTGCGGTAGTTGGCGCGGCCGACGACGACGTCGATCCCCTTCTCGCGCGCGCTCTCCACGGTCTCGCCGACGGCGCTGACTTCAGGGATCGTGTAGATGCCGTACGGCATGATCGCCGCCACCGCCGTCTTGTACTCGAAGCCGAAGGCGCGGCAGATCGCGACGCGGCCCTGCTCCATCGAGACCGAGGCCAGCGCCGGGAACCCGATGACGTCGCCGGCCGCGAGCACGTGCGCGACCGACGTCCGGTACGACGCGTCGACGTCCAGGTAGCCGCGCGTGTTCGGCGTGACGCCGATCCGATCGAGGCCAAGTCCCTCGGTATTGCCGACGCGCCCGGCGGTGAACAAGAGCTGCTCCGTCGCCAGACGCTCGCCGTTGCCGAGCGAGGTGACGATCGCCGCGCCTTCGCGCGCGACGCGCCTCCAGCGGACGTTCTGCACCAGGCGCACGCCAAGCGCGCCCATCGCCTGGCGCAGCCGCGCGATCAGCTCGGCGTCCAGGAACGGCAGGATCTCGGGCCGCGCATCGACCAGCGTCACCGCCACGCCGAGCGCCGCGAACATGCACGCGTACTCGCAGCCGATGACGCCGCCGCCGAGAATCGTCAGATCGCGCGGCAGCTGCGCCAGCGACAGGATCTGATCGCTGTCCGAGATCGCGGCGTCCTCGAAATCGATGTCCGCCGGCCGAAACGGCCGCGAGCCCGTGGCGATCAGGATGTGGTCGCCGTAGAACCGGCCGCCGCTCGAGCCGTCGACAACGACCGTGTGATCGTCTTCGAAGCTGCCGCGGCCGCGGACGTAGACGACGCCGTGGCGCGCGAGGTTGTGGCGAATCGACGCCGAGGCGCTGGCGGCGATCGCGTTCTTGCGCTCGATCAGACGCCGGACGGTCGCATCCGGCGCCAGCTCGACAGCGACGCCGTAGAGCTGACGGCTGCGGTGACCCGACAGGTAGAGCGCCGTCTCGCGCAGCGTCTTGCTCGGGAGCGTCCCGGTATGCACCGCGGCGCCGCCCGGCTCGGGCTCCGCTTCGATGACCGCGACTTTCTTGCCGAAGTACGCCGCCTGCGCCGCGGCCTTCTCACCCGCCGGCCCGGAGCCGATGACGATGAGGTCGAATCTCGCGTCGGACATCGCCCGCTCCTAACCCCTGTCGAGGTCGACGTAGACGTCGGCCGCGCGGGTGTGAACCTCGGTGATGAAACAGTTCTCGGGCGTGGCGAACTCGGTGTCGGGCTTGAAACGCGAGAGCATGCTCGAAAGGATAGCCGCGCGGCTTGGGGTTTGCAGAACGTGGTGCCGGTGCGGCGCAGCATGTTGAAATGCACTTAATCCGCCCGGAGCGCCTGCAGCACGTCCACCCGAGCCGCGCGGAACGCCGGCATCAGCGCCGCGCCAATCGTGGCCGCGACCATGATCGCGGCCGCGCCGGCGAGCGGCGACATCCCCGGCAGCTCGACCGGACCGATGATGCCGGCCGCGAGGCGCCTGAAGACGAACGCGCCCAGCGCTCCCGCGGCGATGCCGACGGCGACGATGCTCGCGCCTTCGTAGAGCACGCGGCCCATCACCCGCCGCGGCGACGATCCGATCGCCAGCCGAACGCCGAACTCGCGCAGCCGCGCGCTCACCGAAAACGCCAGGACGCCGGCGACGCCGACGACCGCGATCAGCATCGCCACCCCGGCGAAGCCGGCCAGCACGAACGCGTTCAAACGCTCCGGCGCCAGGACTTGCGCGCGCACCGCTTCGAGCGTCGCCGGATTTTCGACCGGCTGGTCCGGGACGATCTCGTGGACGATCCTCGTCACTTCGGGGACGAGCAGAACCGGATCGCCGTCGGCGTGCACGAACAACCGTCCGGTCAGCGATCCGAACTCGAACCCCGGCAGGTACGCCGCCATCACAGGACCGGGCACGACGCTTTCGTCGTCGACGTCCGCGACGATGCCGACGATGCGCCGGTACGGCTGCGGTGACCGCATGTTGAGCACCGGATCGGTCCAGCGGAACCGGCGATTGAGCGCGTCGCCGTTCGGGAACAGCCGCTGTGCCAGTGTCTGACTGACGATCACCACCGGCTCGCGCGGATCGGTGGCGACCCGGCGATCGTGGTCGGTGAAGGCGCGCCCGGCGACGAGCGGCACGCCGAGCACGGAAAAGAACGTCATGCTGACGTAGCGCATCCGCGCATGAGGCAGCTGCTCGCCGTCGGGAGGCGTGTAGCCCTCCACCGAGAACTGGAACGGCTGAAGCCTGTTCTCGTCGCTGCGCCACGGCACGACACCGCCGAGGGCGACGCCGCGCACCCCTGGCAACGCGCTGATCCGCTCGGCGACTTCCCGGTAGCCATCGACGCGTGCGTTGCTGAGAGACGGCGGCGGCACGTCGAAGACGACCACTTGACGCATGTTGTAGCCGGTGTCGATGCCGTGAATCGCGATCAGCGACGCGACCAGCGTCGCCGCGCCGGCGAGCAGGACGAACGAGAACGCGATCTGCGTCGTCGCGAAGAGGCGGAGCCGGCGATTCGTCGACGGGGTCATCCGGATTCCGCTGCTCGAAAGGCCGAGGCCGGAAGGCGCGTGCGCCGACGGCAGCCGCGGGATGTAGGCGAGCAGCACCGCGGCGGTCATCGCCAGGATGGCGCCGACCCAGAGCAAGCTCGCGTCCACCGCGAGGTCGAGCGCGCGCACCGAGAACTGCGCCGCGAAGCCGGCGACGACGCTCACGAACGGACGCGCCATCAGCACGCCGAGCGCCGCGCCCGCGCCGCACAAGACCAGACTCTCGGCGAGCAGCGTCCGCCTCAGCGCCCCACGGCTCGCGCCGAGCGCCGCCCGCACGGCCAGCTCGCCTTCGCGCCGGACCGATCGCGCGAGGATCAGATTGGCGACGTTCGAGCACGCGATCAGGAACACGATCGCCGCGGACGCCAGCAGCACAATCAGCACCGTCCGTGCAGGCGCGACGATCTGATCGCGAAGCCTGGCGACCGTCAGCTGCACCGCCGCCTGGCCGACATACGTCTCGGGATGCTCGGCCACCATCGCCGCGTGGGCGCCGACCAGCTCCGCGCGCGCCGCCTCGAGCGTCGTGCCCGGCGCCAGCCGGCCGAAGAGCTCGGTCATCCGATGCGACCGGTTGGTCTGCATCGTCGCCTCCATGTGGTGCTCGCTGGTCACGATGTTGGCGATGATCTCGGTGTCCGACGGATACGGCACCGACGGCTCGAGCACGCCGACGACCGTGGCGGCGCGGGTGGCGAGCGTGAGGGTCCTGCCGATCACCGACGGATCGCGGTTGAAGGACGACGCCCAGAACCGGTAGGTCAGGACGACGGCGCCCGCGGCCTTCGGCCCGTCGTCGTCCGCGTTGAGTAATCGGCCGAGCACCGGCCGGAGACCCATGACCTCGAAGAACGATCCGCTGACCACGCCGGCTCGTACGGTGCGGGGCTCGCGGCTGAGCCCGGCCATGACGAACTCGATCACGGAGAAGTCGCCGAAGGCGCCGATGCTCGTAACGCGCGACTTGAGGTCGTCGATCTCCGGCACTGAGAACGTGAGGTTGTCCGCGCCGATGCCCGGCGCGGTCTGGCGGACATAGACCAGCCGATCCTCGTCGCGATTCACGAGCGGCCGCAGCAGCACGCCGCGGACGACGCTGAAGATGGCGGCGTTGGCGCCGATGCCGAGGGCGAGCGTGATCACGACCGTCGCGGCGAGGCCCTTGGTGCGCATCAGCGATCGCAGGCCGATGCGCATCTCGCGCGCCAGCGCGGCCGCGGCGTCGAAGGCGCGGCCGTACCAGACGCGGCGCATCGACTCGTGGACTTGTGGGATGTAGCCGAACTCGCGGTAGGCGGCGGCCCGAGCGGCGTCAGGGTCCTCGCCGCGCTCAATCCGTTCCCGGATGTCGATCGCGAGGTGGGCGCGTATCTCGTCGTCGAGCTCCCGATCCTGTGGCCGCCCCATGGGCTGCTCCTCCGCGGTAGTAGACCGTCTACGGCCTTGGACGTAGACGGTCTACGGCTTGTTCCATGGGGTCAGATCTTGAATTGCAGCATTTGGTGCCAGACCTTGAATCTCTTTCCCGTAGAGCTTCAACGTTTGGTGCCTGACCTTTGAAGGTTTCCACAGGAGGGTTCCAGCGGCTGGAACGCCCCTGTGGAAAGTACTCACGGTCTGGCATCAAACGTTGGGTTTCTGTGGAAGAAGAGATTCAAGGTCTGGCACCTAATGCTGCAATTCAAGATCTGACCCCACGAGACCCTGCGAGCCCATCCTGTTAACATCGTTCGCATGTCGTTCCGTTCGCTGGCCTTGTGCGTTGTGGCGTCCGTCGTGTTGTCCGCCTGCTCCCCTGACTCGGACGCCAACCCCAAAGTCCCGCCCGGAGCCAAGAGCTCCGGCGGCATGCACGCGGTCATCGACACCGCGAAAGGGCCGATCGAGATCGAGTTCTTCGCCAACGAGGCGCCGCGGGCCGTCGAGAACTTCCGTCTCCTGGCCGAGCACGGCTACTACGACAACCTCACCTTCCATCGCATCGTCCGCGGCTTCATGATCCAGGGCGGCGATCCGTCGGGCGACGGCACTGGCGGCCAGAGCGCCTGGGGCCAGCCCTTCGAGGACGAGATCGATCCGAATTCGCCCCTCTACCGCGAGGGCTACCGGCGCAGCCTGGTCGCCATGGCCAACAGCGGGCCGAACACCAACGGCAGCCAGTTTTTCATCCTGCATCAGGACTATCCGCTGCCGCCGAAGTACGTCATCTTCGCGCACGTGATCCGGGGCATGGACGTCGTCGACGCCATCGCGACGACGTCGACCGCGCTCGGCGACGACGGCAACATGAGCCGGCCGACGACGCCCCAGGTGATCAAAACCGTAACGATCAAGCCCTGAAGCGGCGTTCGGAAGCGTCGCCGGTGTCGTTTCCTTCAGATGCCAGGGCAGCTTCGGAGTGATTCTCCGCCCGTATCGAAATACTCACGGGGAGCTGACTATTGTCACGCCCGGGCGCGACGCGGGTAGTCCGCGCCCGCGCTGGCCCATCCAGGCTCCCGGGGGGACCTGGCGCGACAGATGCACTGGCGCCACGGTCCCCCTTCGTTGTGACCGAGGAGGTCCAGATGCGTGCGAGTCAGTTCGTATCCGGGTTCGTCGCTGCCATCGCGATCGCGTTCACCGCCGGGACGGTGACGGCGTTCGCGCAGTCCGAAGCTCCCAAGGACGTCAAACCAGCGAAGGCCAGCACGTTGGCGGCGCTCAAAAGCGCTGCGGCCGTGCCGATGGAACAGGCCGAACTTCGCACGGTGAAGGGGCTTCATATTCACTTCACGACCCCATCTGCCAACGAGGGACATCCGCTCGTCGAACCGACGACCGGTTGGCACTTCGTGAATCACACCGAGAACAACCTCGGCAAGGGCCAGGCGCTGCCGATTGCCGGGCCCGGCTACAGCGGTCTTTGCGGCGCGGCGCTCCTGAGCGGCGCGCTGACGATTCCCGGCCAGACCAGCGGCGGCACCGGCGGTGGGTGCTGAGTTCTCCGAAAGTGCAAGCCTGACCACAGACAAGGGATGCGGCGGGCGATCCAACGCCCGCCGCATCATGCTGCCGCGACGCGTGTCTCCACGGCTCGGCGGCGTCGCCGTCGTCATTGTCCTGTCTGCGACGACCACGCTGGCGCAGATCGCCGTCGGCGGCGGCCTCCGTGTCGACGCGCCGGGGCGCTCGATGCGCGAGCTCCGCGATCAGCACGTCGTCAAACAGCGCTTCGATTTTTCATGTGGCGCCGCGGCGCTGGCCACCTTGCTGCGATTCGCGTATGGCGAAGACGTCAGCGAAGGACAGATCCTCGCAGAGCTCTTCGATTTGCCCTCGGAAGCCGAAAAGGCCGAGCGCCGGCGGACGGGATTCTCGCTGCTCGATCTGCAGCGCGTCGCGCAGGCGCGCGGCTTCAACGCGCAGGGCTTCCGCCTCGAGGCCGCGCAGCTGTCGTTGCTCGGCGGCCCAGTGATCGTCTTCATCGAGCCGCGCGGCTACAAGCACTTCGCGGTGCTTCGCGGCATCGATCGCGATCGCGCGTACCTCGCCGATCCGTCACGCGGTCAGATCCGCCAGTCCGGTCCTGCGTTCAGGAGCAGCTGGGTGCGCGAGGACGGCCGCGGCATCATCTTCGTCGTCGAGCCGAAGAACGGGCTGCCGAACGTGCTGGGGCCGCTCGCGCTTTCCGGCACCGGCCGCCTGCTGCCTGAAATCCTCAGCGTCCGCGAGATGATTGCCGTCGGCAATCGGCTCGCCCCCCAGTCCGGAGGTCGCGAATGACTGCCCTTCCCGCTCGCGCGCGCGCG
>DASTCC010000561.1:0-2193 GCA_035711465.1 Vicinamibacterales bacterium | reverse complement strand
ATGATGCGGAAACGATTTCCTACTACCTGCCGCAGGCGCTGCGGGAGCAGCTCCTGGTGCGCACCAAAGTCGTGACGCCGCCGGCGTCCGAATTCTTCCTGGTCGCGCGCGCCAATGCGTGGCTGCCGCAGCCGACGTACCCGGGCCGCACGGTCGAGCTGCTCGCGGAGATCCGGCGGCGGCGTTTCGATCAGTTCTCGCACATCCTCCGCGTCTATCGGGTCGCCGCGATCGGCGCCAGCCAGCCATGACCGAGTCGAACGAACCCGTTGCTGGCGCACCATCGCGCCCGCCGAGACGCACGGCCTACCTGCTCCGGATCGTGTTCGCCGCGGCGCTGGTCTTCACGCTGATCGGACTCGTCGAAGCGCTGTTCGTCGGCTACGACCTGGCGACGGGCGCGTTTGCCTACGTGCGATCGCCTGACCTCGGCCTGGGCGTGCGCAGCTGGACGATTCACCACGCCATGCGGCCGGGCTACGAACAGCCGACGACGCACACCAACTCGTTTGGCCTGCGCTCGCCTGAAGTCGCCGTCCCGAAGCCGGCCGGCACGTATCGCATCCTGCTGCTCGGCGACTCGTTCACCTTCGGCTTCCAGGCGCCCGACGACGAGGTGTTTGCGCGGCGGCTGGAAGTCAAACTACGAAGCGTGCCGGAGTGGTCGAACACGGAAGTCGTCAATGCTGGCGTCCTGTCGTACTGTCCCCTGCTCGAGTTCCTTCAATACCGCCATCAGCTCCACGTGCTCGAAGCGGATCTGGTGATCCTCAATTTCGACATGTCGGACGTTCAGGACCACCTCGAGTACTCGCGCGACCTGGTTCGCGGCGCCGACGGACGACCGCTGTACGTCACCGAGCCGTCTTTGAAGCAGAACGCCGGCATCTTTCCGGAGCTGCTGTCGTATCGCTGGCTGCGGCAGAAGATCAACGCGGCAAAGCGCCGCTACGAGGCGCGTCGCGACAACATCCCGTTCGTGCGCGATGTCGATCGTTACATCTGGGCGCTCGACGGCGGGCCGGACATGGTGGACGAGGCCCGGCAGACGATGGAGCCGATCGCGGACCTGCAGCGGCTGCTGATCCACCACGACATCCCGCTGGTGCTTGCCACCTACCCTCAACCCTGGCAGGTATCCGCGCAGGCGACGCCGGCGGGACCGATCCGCGACCAGTACGCGATCGGCCAGAACACCGTCCACCTGAACGATCGCGCCTTTCAGAAACTCGGACAATTCGCGGCCGATCACGGCATGGCGTTCGTCAACGCAACCGGCGCGTTCCGCGGCGCCGAGGATCCGGCCGGACTCTTCCTGCGCACCGACTTTCACTTCAGCGCGCGCGGCAACGATCTGTATGCGGAGACGCTGGCTCGCTACCTGATCGAGCGCGGCCGCAAGTAGGCAGGACGCCGCGCGGCCGCGGTCAGGAATGCAACTTGACGCGGCGGGTGATCAGCCGCGATTTGCGCGGCGGCACGCCACGGGCGGCGACTGGAACCGCCGGACCTGGCGCGGGCAGCGCCGATCCAAGCCTGGACGCGGGTCTCGGCGCTGGCAGGAACCCGCCGGGGGCCGGCGTCGGCGGCGCCGCCACAGCCGCACCGGCCTCGGCCGGCGCAGCGACGATGACTCGCTTCGGGCGTATCTTGATCATCGCCGTCGACGCCATGACGACGTAGTACGGCACTTCGAGACTGGGCGCCGACACGAACTGCCCGGAGACGATGAAGCCGGTGATCGCGAGCACGCCGCCGGCCGCGAGCGCCGTGTCGTACCGGTTTTCGGCGTTGAGCTTCTGCCGGGCCATCGGCCAGAGCTTGATCCCGGCGGTCACGAAGAGCAGCAACAGGAACGTCGCGCCTGGCAGACCGTTTTCGGCGGCGCTCTCCATCCACACGCTGTGCGCGGACTTGCCCGGCGGCCAGCCGTAGCGGTCGGCAATGACGCGCCAGTTGCCCGGCCCGACGCCGAGGTACGGATACTCGCGGATCACGAGGATGCAATCGCGCCACAAGTCGACGCGGCTTTCCGCCGAGGTATCGCGCTGCTCCGCGGGCACCCAGATGGTGGCGTAGCGTTCGGCCAGCTGCGGCCCCGTGAATCGAATCGTCAGCGCAATGCCGACTGCAACCGCGAGCATGTTCTTCGGTCGCTTCGGCATCATGACGAACGCGACCGCGCCGACGGCA
>DASTCC010000560.1:0-5173 GCA_035711465.1 Vicinamibacterales bacterium | reverse complement strand
CGCCGCGATCTCGTCGCGATCCTCGACCGGGTCGAGCAGCGGGATCAGATAGCGTCCGGCTTCCGCGACGACCGGCCGGAAACCGAGCGACGCGTGACGCATCTCCTTTTCGATCTGCCAGGCCGCGTCGATCACAGCCCGATACTCGGCGATCGCGTCCGACGTCCGGCCGCTCTGCTCGACGCACCACGCCCGCCCGATTCGTGCGATGAGGTTATTGGGATCGAGCCGCAGGACCGCGTCGTAGGTTTCGATGGCTTTGGCGAGGTGAGCTCGCGCGGCCGCGGTCCTGACGTCGACGCCGGGCGCGACCGGCGCGAACGGCACGTTCGCGGCTTCCGGTCCGAACCAGACACCGAGCTGGGGGTGGCGCTTGAGCACCGGCACGTCGGCGCCACCACGCGCGAACGCCATGCCGTGCGCACGCGCGAGGTTGAGCAGCGTGGCGGCGTTCTGCGGTCTGCTGGCGTGGGACTCGAAGTTGGCAATCAGCCGGTCGATTGGAACGTTCTGGATCTCGGGCGGGGCGTAGTCGGCGTCGATCGTAATCAGCGCCGCCACCAGACAAGCGAAGACCGTCGTCAGATGCGACGCACCTGCCCGGCCCGCGCGGCGGCTCATGGTGTCCAGAAGCCTACACCAGGCCCGCTGAGCGTCGGCGGACAGTCTTGCGTTTTCTCGTCATCGTCACTCTCCTTGACAGACTAGGAGAGCGGCGCTAGTCTCCTAGCCAGTCTAGGAGAAAACGTGCCGAAAACCGAGATCCTCCCTGGAACGCTCGACATGCTGATTTTGAAGGCCGTTTCACTGAAGCCGCTGCATGGCTACGGCGTGCTGGTCCGGATCAAGCAGATCTCCAAGGAGGCACTCGACATCCCTCAGGGGTCACTCTATCCGGCTCTCAACCGGCTGGAGCATCAGGGCCACATCGCGTCAGCGTGGGGGCTGAGCGACAACAACCGGCGGGCGAAGTTCTACACCATCACCGCGACTGGACGACGCCGTCTGCGCGACGAAGCCGCCGGCTGGAACCGGCTGGCGGAAGCGATCCGCGCGGCGCTCGACACCGCGCCGGACGAGGTCTAGGTGTTTCGACGTGTGCGGTCGCTGTTTCGAGCGCTGTTCAGGCGCGACGCGTTCGAGTCGGGTGTCGACGCCGAATTCCAGTTCCACCTCGAGCAGTACACGGCGGATCTGATCCGCGCTGGTGTGCCCGCTGACGTGGCGGCGCGGCGCGCGCGGATCGAATTCGGCAACCCGCACAGCGTCCGGCTCGAATGCCGCGAAGCGCGCGGCGCCGGACCTTTCGACGACGTCGTCCGGACGATGACGAGCGCGTGGCGCAGCCTGCGGCGGGCCCCGGGGTTCTCGATCGCCGTCGTCTTTACGCTCGCGCTCGGCATCGGCGCCAACGCCCTCGTGTTCAGCGCGGTGAACGGGCTGTTGCTCAAGCCGCTGCCGATTGCTGACGCGGATCGCCTGGCGTGGGTCTTCGCGTCGACGCCGCAGGATCCGCTGCCGGGAAAGCTCGACGGCGACGAGGCCCACGCACTCGCGGCGGTGGCGTCGTTCTCGAGCGTCGCGGTCATCGGCGATCGCGGCTTCGTCAAAGCGCACGGCCCGTCGCATTCGCGCTGGAGCGGCTTGTGGGTCACGACCGGATTGTTCGATGTGCTCGACGTACGTCCGACGATCGGCCGGGCGTTCACCGCGGAAGACTTCGGCCGGTCGCCGGCGGCGATCCTGATCGGCTTCGAGCGATGGCAGCAGGACTTCGCGGCCGATCCGGCCGTCGTCGGGCGCGAGATCGCGTTCGAGGACAATCACCGCTTCACCGTCGTCGGCGTTCTGCCGCGGGGACTCGAGTTTCCGCTAGGTCGCATGCCGCAGACCGGTAATGGCACAGGCTTCGCGATCGGCCGCCAGGACTTCTGGATTCTCGGACACGATGGCGCGGCGCTGCCCGGCGGCGCGGTGATCGGGCGCCTGGCGACGGGTGTGTCGATCGATCAGGCGGGTGCGGCCCTGGCCGCGCTGTCGCCGGTTCTCGCGAACGCCGGCCGTGATCCACGGCGGTCGCTCGAGATCGTCTCGCTCCGCGATCAGGCGCTGGGCCCGCTTGCGCCGGCGCTGCCGTTCCTGCAGCTGTTTGCGGCGCTGGTGTTCGTCATCGCCGCCGTGAACGTCGCCGGCCTCGTACTCGTGCGCGCGGCCCGTCGGGCGCCGGAGGCGGCCGTGCGCGTCGCCCTCGGCGCGCGGACGAGCGACCTCGTCAAGACCCTGCTGGCCGAGGGTCTCTGGTTGTCGATCGCGAGCGCGGGTGCGGCGTGGTTCGTCGTCCGGTTCGGCCGTGCGCAGCTGATTGGGCTCGCCGGTGACGCCTCGCCCATCCTACAGCGCATCGATCTGGATCCTGCTGTTTTCGTGTTCCTGGCGGTCTCGAGCTTGTGTGTGACGACGCTGATCGGCGTGTTGCCGGTCGCCGTGGTGCGACGCGTCGCTCCGGGTGCGATTCTGGGACGCACCAGTCTTCGGCAGAGGTCAGGTCATCGTCGCGGCGCGCTGCGGGCGCTCGTTGTCTGTCAGGTGGCGCTCTCGTCGCTGCTGCTGTTTGGCGCCGCCACGCTCGGCGCAAGTCTCCACCGCCTGCTGACCGTGGATGCGGGCTATCAATCCGCCAGGGTGATCGCGGCTGACGTGCTGCTCTTCTTCAAGGGCGCGCGGCCGGTGATGATCGATCTGGTGCGTCGGCTGCAGGCGACGTCTGGCGTCGAGGCGGTCGGGCTCGTCCACTCGACGCCGCTGACCGGCAGATGGGTGATCCGCGACTCGATCGGGCTCCTGCGCGGCGGCGCTCCCGAGCCGACGCCGCCGATGATCGGCAGCTTCGTCGCCTTCGACTACTTCAAGGCGATGGGCATTCCCATCCTGGCCGGCCGCGATTTCACCGCGCAGGATTACCTCGCACCGAATCCACCCGCGATCATCGTCAACGACGTGGTTGCGAGGACCCACTTTCCCGACGGCGCGCTCGGCGCGCGGGTGCACATGTACGGCGCGACCCGGGAGATCGTCGGCATCGTCAAAGGGACGCGCGACCAGCGCCTCGACGCGCCCGCCGAGCCGCAGTTCTATCAGCCGATCTTCTTCGACGGCGCGCAGATCGTGATTCGGACCACGGCGTCGCCCGACGCCGTCGTCGACGCCGTGCGCGCGGAACTCGCGGCTGCCGACCCGCGAGCCATCGTCACCCGCGTCGCGCCGCTCGACTCGATCGTCGGCGAGTCGATCGTCGAGCGACGCGTGACCGCATGGCTGGTGGTGGCCTTCGCAGGGCTGGCGCTGGCACTGGCGATCGTCGGTCTCTACGGCGTGATGCAGATCGCCGTCTCCGCGACGGAACGCGAGATCGGTGTCCGCGCTGCGCTCGGCCAACCCAGGGACCGCATCGTCGGGAGCGTGATGGCGTCGGGCCTGACGATGACGGTCCTGGGCGTGGCCGTTGCGCTCGTGCTGGCGGTATTGCTCGCGGACGCCGTGCGACCCCTGCTCTTCGAGACGCCGGCATTCGATCCGCGCATCGCGATCGCCGTCGCGGCGCTGGTCATGAGCGTGTCAGCCCTGACGTGCCTGCGCCCGGCATGGCGAGCCGCGACCATCGATCCCGTGCGGGTACTGAGGAGTGAATGAGCAGGCGCGCCCGCAACCGGGCGCCCCACGGCCATGAGTCTTGTCGGATTGACCGGTGTGACGCAGCTCTAGATCGGCGTCTTTTGCCCCGCGTCGGCCTTGAGCCGCCGCCGCTCGCGCAGGAACTCGAACACTCCCGGCAAGACGCTCAGGAAGATGATCGCGAGGATCACGTACTGGAAGTTCCGCTTCACCACCGGCAGGTTGCCGAAGAGATAGCCGAGCATCGTGAAGCCGGTGACCCAGACGACCGCGCCGATCACGTTGTAGGCGGCGAAGCGCCGGTAGCCCATCTTGCCGACGCCGGCGACGAACGGCGCGAAGGTGCGGACGATCGGCACGAAGCGCGCGAGGATGATCGTCTTGCCGCCGTGGCGTGCGTAGAACTCCTGCGTCCGCAGCAGGTGCTTGCGCTTGAAGAAGCGCGAGTCGTTCTCGAACACCTTCAACCCGACTTTCGATCCGATGTGGTAGTTGACCGCGTCGCCGAGAATGCCCGCGACGATCAGCGTGATGATGATCACCGGCAGCGACAGCACCGAGCCTTCCGTCGCCGCCAGCGCGCCGACCGCGAACAGCAGCGAGTCGCCTGGCAGGAACGGTGTGACGACCAGCCCGGTTTCGGCGAACACGATTCCGAACAGCAGCACGTAGAGCCAGCCGCCGGTCATGGCGGCCCACTCGTTCAGATGCTTGTCGAGGTGGAGAAAGATGTCGATGAAGTACTGCAGCTGTTCCATTGGAGGTCTAGAGCGGACGCAACTTCGAACTTCGAACTCAGAACTCAGAACTCAGAACTCAGAACTCAGAACGTGGGTTTCGGTTCGACGTCGAGCTTCCTGAACGCGCGCTTCAGGAGCACTGGTGTCACCAGGGTGGTGACGACGCCCACCAGCACCAGGACCGAAAACAGCCGGTTGCCGATGAAGCCGTTGGCGAGCGCGATCTTCGCCACCACCAGCTCCACGATGCCGCGGCCGTTGAGCCCGATCCCGAGCGCCCAGCTCTCGGCTCGCGAGAGTCCCGCCAGACGCCCGCCAAGCAGGCCCGCCAGCATCTTACCGGCAAACGCCGCGGTCAGCACGACCGTGATCAGCCAGGCCTCCGTCATCGTCCAGACGTTGAACTCGAGGCCGACCGACGCGAAGAACAGCGGCGCCAGCAGGCTCATGGTCACGCCCGACGCGGTGTTCTGAACCTGCTCGAAGTTGCGTTGCCCGAGCAGCTCGTGGCTGAGCAGCATCGAGCCGAAGAACGCGCCGACGACGAAGTGGAGCCCGAGTGCGTCGGCGAGGCCGGCAAAGCCGAGCACGAAGAGCAGGGTGACGCCGAACAGCGGCTCCTTCATCCGCAAGCTGCCGAGCGCGCGTTGCACCAGGCCGTCGACGTCGGCGACCTGCCCCACGGCGCGCGTCGCGAACCGCGAGACCGCGATCACCAGGCCCATGAACAGCAGGAGCTTGACGATCGTCCAGCCCGCCGA
>DASTCC010000559.1:0-17034 GCA_035711465.1 Vicinamibacterales bacterium | reverse complement strand
TGCCAGGTCTTGAATCAGATCCGCGCCAGATTGGCGATCGCACGCCAATATCAGGGGTACAGCCTGACACAAACCGCAAGATCCAGGCGCTGAAGGGGATGCGAGATTCAAGACCTGGCACCAAACGCCAAGATTCAAGATCTGACCCCAGGCGCCTCCTGCGGCAGGCCTACGGGCTCGAGGCCGACGTGTCGCCGCTCGGCGGCAGCGGCCGCAACGTGCTGGCGACGACGGCCGACGGCCGTCGATTCGTCTTCAAGAGCGAAATCACCGGCGGTGGACGTGGCACGGCCGATCTCGAGCGTTACGCGATCGCCGCGATTCCGTCCGTGCCTGCCGCGCCGCGCGTGCCGCGGCTGGTCGAGACGAAGGGCGGCGAGCCGGACGTCGAGGTCGACGAAGGCGACGGCCGCATCGCGATCGCGCGGCTGTTCACCTACGTCGACGGCGTCTCGTGGGTCGAGGCGCGGCCGGCGACGGCCGAGCGCCGCCGCGATCTCGGCCGGATGCTCGGCGCCCTCGACGGTTATCTGGCGGCGGTCGATCATCCGCTGACGCGGCGCACGCACATGTGGGATCTCGCCGAGGCCGGTCAGCACCGCGAGAAGATCGCGCTCATCGAGGATCCGGCGCGCCGCCGTCTCCTCGAGGCCGCGTTCCATCTCTACGCCGCCGCCGGAAAAGCACGGCTCGCCGCGCTGCCGCACTCGCTGATTCACGGCGACGCCAACGACGAGAACGTCCTCGTCGCCGGCGATCGCGTCGTCGGCCTCATCGACTTCGGCGACGCGTTGTGGAATCCGACGGTGTGCGAGCTGGCGATCGCCGTCGCCTATGCGATGCTCGACGAGGCCGATCCGCTCGCCGCGGGCGCGGACGTCGTCGCCGGCTACCAGTCCGAACGGCCGCTCTCGGCGCAGGAACGCAAGGTGCTGTTTCCGCTGGTGTGCGGGCGGCTCGCGGCCAGCGTCGCGATCGCGGCGGCCAACCGGCGCGTCGATCCCGATCGCGCCGCGCTCTTCGTCACCGAAGCCGCGGCGTGGCGGCTGCTCGCAGCGATCGTGCCCGTCGATCCGGGCATCGCGACCGCGCGTCTCAACGGCGCGCAGGGCGCCGACGCGAGCCTCCGTCCGGAGGCCGACGACATCGCGGACAAGCTCCGCGCTCGTGACGTCCACATCAGCCGCGCGTTGTCGGTCGCCTATCGCCCGGATGCGATCGCCATGCGTCGAGGCGAAGGTCAGTATCTCTTCGACGAGCGCGGCCGGCCGTACCTCGATCTCGTCAACAACGTCTGTCATGTCGGCCACTGTCACCCGCGCGTCGTCGACGCCGGGCAGGCGCAGATGGCGCGGCTCAACACCAACACGCGCTATCTCTACGACGGCCTGGTCGAGTACGCAGAGCGGATCTGCGCGACCCTGCCGGCGCCGCTCGAGATCTGCTTCTTTGTCAACTCCGGATCGGAAGCGAACGAGCTGGCGCTGCGGCTGGCGGCGGCGCATACGAAGCGGCAGCACGTGCTGGTCGTCGACGGCGCCTATCACGGCAACACCGACCGGCTGATCGCGATCAGTCCCTACAAGTTCATGGGCCAGGGCGGCGCCGGCCGGCCCGAGCCCTGGGTGCACGTCGCGCCGATCGCCGACGGCTATCGCGGCCCGCACCGAGGTCAGGATCGATCGGCAGGCGAGGCGTACGCGCGCGATCTGAAGACGGCGATCGATGGCGCGGGCGCGCCGATCGCCGCGTTCATCACCGAGCCGATG
This sequence comes from Vicinamibacterales bacterium, assembly GCA_035711465.1. GTDB lineage: Bacteria > Acidobacteriota > Vicinamibacteria > Vicinamibacterales > SCN-69-37 > DASTCC01. Next base: position 15,265 of record DASTCC010000559.1, on the reverse strand, counting down.
TGGTCGTGCGGCGGTCAGGTGATTCCACCGGAGGGCTATCTCGCCGCGGCGTTCGGTCACGTGCGCGAGGCCGGGGGCGTGTGCATCGCCGACGAAGTGCAGACCGGCCTCGGCCGCGCCGGCACGCACTTCTGGGCCTTCGAGACCCAGAACGTGATTCCGGACATCGTCGTGCTCGGCAAGCCGCTGGGCAACGGACATCCGATCGGCGCCGTGATCACGACACGCGAGATCGCCGCGTCGTTCGAGAACGGGATGGAGTTCTTCTCGACCTTCGGCGGCAACCCCGTGTCGTGCGCGATTGGTCTCGCCGTGCTCGACGTAATGCGCGACGACGCGCTTCAGGCACACGCCGACACCGTCGGCCGCCGGTTCGTCGAGAGCCTGCGCGAGCTCATACCACGGCACCAGATCGTCGGCGACGTCCGCGGCGCCGGTCTCTTTATCGGCGTCGAGCTCGTCCGCGATCGCGATACCCTGGAGCCCGCCGCAGGCGAGGCCGACGCGCTCGTCCGCCGAATGCGCCAGCGCGGCATCCTGCTCAGCACCGACGGCCCGCATCACAACGTCATCAAGATCAAGCCGCCGATGGTCCTCACTGCAGACGACGTCGATATGGTCGTGAGGATCCTCGACGAAGAGCTTCCGTGATTCCCTTTTTCGTGATGCTGGCGGGGATCGCCGCGGCGCGCCTGGCGGGAGCGGCCGGCGCCGACATGTTCGAGTCGTGGCCCGGGGCGGTGCGCGGCGGGCTGGCGTTGATGTTCGTGTTCACCGGCGTCGCGCACTTCACCTCCGAGCGCGCCGATCTGATCAGGATGGTGCCTCCGGCGCTGCCCAATCCGGGCGCGCTCGTCACCATCAGCGGGGTCGCCGAGATTGCCGGCGCCATCGGTCTGCTGATCCCGCCCGTCCGCACCTGGGCGGCGATCGGGTTGATCGTGCTGCTGGCCGCGGTGTTTCCCGCCAACGTTCACGCGGCGCAGAGCGGCCATACCATCCGCGGCCGCCCGCATACGCCGATGTTCATCCGCGCGCCGCTGCAGGTGCTGTGGATCTGTCTGTTGTGGTGGGTGGGGTAGCGCGCGCTCTCGCGCGCGCAACTTAAGACGTAAAACTCAAAACTTAAGAACTCAAAACCTAAGGTTAGGACTTGGAACTGAGAACTTGAAATTCGAAACCTGGAGGCGACGATGCGACGGAGAGCCGTAATGGGTCTGGCGGCAGTCGTTCTGGTGGTGAGCGCGGTTCTCGGCGCGCCGACGCGGGCGGCCGTGCAGGAGGCGCCGGAGTACGGACCGCCGAAGGGCACGCTCGTCATCGTCGGCGGCGGCAACACCAACGGCACGGGCATCGTCGAGAAATTCATCGAGCTCGGCGGAGGGCCGGAGAAGGGGCGTTTCGTGATCGTCCCGACGGCCGGCGGCAACCGCAACGCCAGCGGCGCGCTCATCGACTACAAGGAAGAGAACGTCATCCGGACGTGGGTCGAGCGGGGCGTGAAGAACGTGACGATGCTGCACACCGCCGATCCGAAGGTCGCGGATACCGAGGCGTTCGTGAAGCATCTGCGCGAGGCGACCGCGGTGTGGTTCAACGGCGGACGGCAGTGGAACATCGTCGACTCGTATGCGAACACGCTGACGTACGGCGAGTTCCACAAGGTGCTCGAGCGCGGCGGCGTGATCGGCGGCAGCTCGGCCGGAGCGACGATTCAGGGGCACTACCTGGTCCGCGGCGACACCTCGGGACCCAACGTGATGATGACCGACGAGCCCAACCATCAGAATGGCTTCGGGTTCCTGCGCAAGTCCGCGATCGATCAGCACATCAACGCGCGGATGCGCTGGGACGATCTGATTCCGGTGATTCAGAAGTATCCGGAACTGCTCGGCATCGGGCTGTCGGAAGGCACCGCGATCGTCGTTACCGGCGACAAGTTCGAAGTGATCGGCAAGTGGAAGGTCGCGATCCACGACAACACGCGCGTCTATCAGCCGTGGGAAAAGCCATATTTCGTGCTCTCGCCAGGTGACGTCTACAACATGAAGACGAGGCGGATCGAGAAGTACGGCGACGGCACCGGTCGGTCGGGCCGCGGCGGTCGTGGCGGTGGCGGCGCGCGCCGCTGACGAGTGACACGAGCGCTGTGACGAGCGGCGAACGCCCGCCGCGCCGCTGACGTATCCTGACCCCTGGGAGCTCCACCGGTCGAACTTGGAGAGGATCGCCGTCATGAAGGGACTTGCTGGACTGTTCGCCGCCGCCCTTGCCGTCGTCGCGCTGCAGGCGGCGCCGCCTGCCGACCGAAGCGCAGCGCGCGAAGGGGAGCCCGCGATCGTCGAGATGATCGTGACCACGGGCGAGGGCGCGAAATACTGGCCGCGCTGGCGCGGGCCGTCAGGACAGGGCTACGTGCAGGGCACCGGGTACGTCGACACCTGGTCCGACACGCAGAACGTCAAGTGGCGGACGCGCATCGCCGGGCTCGGCCATTCGTCTCCGATCGTCTGGGGCGATCGCATCTTCCTCACCACCGCGTCCGACGACGGCCGCCGGATTTCGATGCTCGCGTTTCAGCGATCGGACGGCAAGCTGCTCTGGGACACGGCGATCCCATCGAGCGGCGTCGAGCACATCTATCAGAAGAACAGCTGGGCATCGGCGACGCCGACGACCGACGGCACGAGGGTCTACGCGTCGTTCGGCACGCACGGGCTCGCCGCGTTCGACTTCGCCGGCAAGCTCGTGTGGCACGTCAAGCTCGGCGATCTCAGCAACTACCACGGCAGCGCCGGGTCGCCGGTGCTTTACAAGGACCGCATCTTCCTCTACCAGGATCACGACGGCACCGCCGGCCTGCGATCGTTCGTCGCCGCCTTCGACGCCGCAACGGGAAAGACGTTGTGGAAGAAGGATCGCGCCGCGACGGTTGGCTGGGGCACGCCGATCCTGATCAAGGTCGACGATCGCGATGAGCTCGTCGTCAGCAGCCAGCGGACCGTGCAGGCCTACGACCCGAACACCGGCGCCGACCTCTGGACGGTGCGCGGCAACACCTTCGAGGTGATCCCGACACCGGTCGTCGGCCACGGACTGGTGTTCTGCTCGTCCGGCCGCGCTGGCCCGACGTTCGCGATTGAGCCGGGCGGCAGCGGCGACGTCACCGGCACGCACGTGAAGTGGTCGACGCCGAAGGGATCGCCGTTCGTGCCATCCGGGATCATTCACGGCGACCTGCTCTACCTCGTCAACGACATGCAGAGCATTCTCACCGTCTACGAGGCGAAGACCGGGACGCTCGTGTACCAGCACCGGCTCGGCGAGCCGCGCCGTGAGGGCTTCTCGTCGTCGCCGATCGCCATCGGCAACACGCTCTTCTTCACGAACGACGACGGCCAGACGTTCGTGGTGGAAGCGGGGCGGGAGTTCAAGCTGCTGCGCACCAACACGCTGAACGGCTACGTGCTGGCGTCGCCGGCGCTGGTCGACGGCGTCTGGTACTGGCGGACGGACAGCGAGCTCATCGCGATCGGACGCTGACGCGCTCAGCGGCCGATCGGCAATCGGGAATCGGGTGATTGGCAATCGGGTAATCGCCGATCTGGTAATCGGGGTATCGCGAAATCGACTGTCCGCGTCATGTGGCGACGGCCATCGATTATCGATGACCCGATTCCCCGATCGGCGATTCCCCGATTATCAGTTCCCCGATTTCCCGATGCATGATCGGTTCGTGCAGCGACGCATCGCGGCCGCGCTTCTGATTCTCGACGGCCTCGGCACCGCTGTCCGTCTCATGTCGCTGCTGCCGACGCTCGTCGTCTACGGCCCGGTGACGTTGACACTGCTCGCCGCGCGCGCGCTCGTTGCCCTGCTGCAGTTCACGAGCGGCTGGATGCTCTGGGACGACCGCCCGCCGGCAAGGCCGATCGCGATCGCCGCGCTGATCGCATCCGCGCTGCTGATGATTCCTGAAGTCGGACTGCGGCTCGCGCCATCGAATCTCGATCCGACGTTCAGGTGGTGGGCGGTGGGGGCGTATGCGATCTACGCAGCGGCGATCGGGATGTGGATCCGGCGAACGGGGCACCGCTCGGGAGGGTGAAGGAGACAGACGATGACGCTCAGTCGACGCGAGTTCGTTCAGTTGGCCGCCGCGATGGGCGCCTCGCTGGCGTGGGGCGGTCCGGCTCGAGCGTCGACCACCGGCTGGCAGGAGCGGCGCGACCTGTATCCGGAGGGCGTCGCGTCTGGCGATCCCGATTCGAGCAGCGTGATCCTCTGGACTCGGCGGCCGTTCGAGTCGGGCGGACGACGTGTGCTCACGCTCGAGGTTGCCGAGGACCATGCGTTCCGGCGCGTCGTCGCCAAGGCCTCCGCGCCGGTCTCGGCGGAATCGGATTGGACGACGCGCGTGCTCGTCGGTCGTCTCCAGCCTGCGCACGTCTACTGGTACCGCTTCACCGATGGCGAAGGGAACGGCAGCCGAATCGGCCGGACGATCACCGCGCCGCTCGCGAACGATCCACGGCCGGTCAGCTTCGCCTTCGTCAGCTGCCAGAGCGTCAACGAAGGCAAGCTCAACGGCTATCGCCGGATGATCTTCGAGGACGAGCGCGCGGCGCCCGCCGATCGACTCGGTTTCGTTCTTCATCTCGGCGATTTCATCTACGAGGTCGTCCAGTATCCCGACGAGGCGCCGACGCGGTACGACCGCACAATCTACGAAGTCTGCCGGATTGTCGATGGCGGCAAAACCGGCAACCTCCATTACCCGCTGACGGTCGACGGCTACCGCGCCGTCTACAAGGGGTATCTTGCCGATCCCGATCTGCAGGACGCGCGAGCGCGCTGGCCGTTCGTCTGCATTTGGGACAACCACGAGTTCTCCTGGCAGGGCCGGCAGAGCATCGTCCAGGCGGGAGGGCCGCCGCAGCCGGGCCAGACGGTCAAGGTCGCCGCCAACCAGGCCTGGTTCGAGTACATCCCCGCGCGCGTGAAGGCGCCGAGCGGATCGTTCGACACGTTCGGCGCGCTTGCGGTGAAGAACGTGGCGATCGAAAAATGGGACGACAGCGGTCTCGGCATCGAACCGAACAATCTGACCGCCATCAACAGTCTGATTGCCTATCGGTCCCTGCGCTACGGCCGTCACCTCGATCTCATCCTCACCGACCAGCACAGCTTCTGCGGCGAGGACCCAACGGATGCCGAGGGCGTCGGCAAGATTTACGATCCGGCGTTCAACGGGATGTTCTCCGAGCCGGCGATGGTTGCGCTCGACGCCGGCCGCGCCTTTAACGGCGGCAAACCGCCCGCCGAGCTCACCTTCGGCGGCGTCAGCATCCCGAATCCGCGACAGGACTCACCGCCGCGGACGATCCTCGGAGCCCGCCAGAAGACATGGTTCATGGATCAGCTTCGCCGGTCCACGGCCACCTGGAAGATCTGGGGCAGTTCGCTCGGCGCCCTCGATTACCGCGTCGATCCGCACAACCTTCCCGATGGCATGACGAGGCGGAAATGGCCGGCCGACACCTTCGCGCAGATCGGCAGCAACGACTACGGCAGCGCCTACCACGAGCGCGGCGAAATCTACGACCTGGTCCGCGACGCGAAGATCACCGGCTTCGCGATCGTCGCCGGCGACCGCCACAGCTTCTGGGCCGGCTATGCCGCCGCCCGCCTGCCACCGGCCAGGTTCGAGCCGGTCGGGATCAGTTTCGTCGGGGCGTCGCTCGCCAGCCCCGGGGCGATGGAGGCGTACGAGCATCGTCTGCCCAAGGACCATCCGCTCCGTTCGCTGTTCCTCGCCGATCGGCCAACCGGTAAACCGGATTGGACCTTCAACATGCTACTCAAGCACGGCGTCCGCTCGTGCCTCGAGTACGCGAAGAGCTTCGACCTGAAGCGCGCGCACGCCCTGTCCAATCCGGATCTTGCGCCGCACCTCGAGTTCGTGGACATGGGCGGCCACGGCTATGCGACGGTGCGGCTCACCGGCGACGAGATGCGGAGCGAGTTCGTCTGCATCCCACGCCCGATCGCGCGCAGCGATCGGCCCGACGGCGGTCCGCTTCGCTACCGGGTCGTCCACACGGCGCCGCTTCGGAAGCCGGGCGAGCGGCCAGTGCTGCGTCAGCAGGTCGTCGAGGGGGATCCGGGGCTTTCGATTTGAGATGGCGCTCGAAGCCTCGAACTGAGAAGCCAGCGCCTCACTCACTCCTGAGCGCACTCGTCGGATCGACACTCAACGCACGCCGGATCGGGACGACGGCCGCGACGAGACCGGCCGTGACGATTGCCGCCGCCGCCGCGGCAAAGCTCATCACGTCGGTCCGCGCGGTCTGATAGAGCAGCGTCTCGATGTATCGGCTGAGCCACACCGCGGCGACGACGCCGATGGTCGTGCCGGCGGCGAGGAGCATCCCGGTCTGACGCAGAACGAGGCCGGTGACCGCGACGCGTGAGGCGCCGAGCGCGACGCGGATGCCGACCTCGCGCTGGCGCTGGCTGACCTGAAGGCTGGTGACGCCGTAGACGCCGACGACGGCCAGTACGAATCCGCTGAGCGCGAGAACGCCGAGCAGCGCCAGGTTGAAGCGCGGCAGGCTCGTCGATCGCGCGAGCAGCTCGTGCGCGGTGGCGACGTCGGCCAGCGGCAAGGCCGGATCCTGCGCCCAGATCGCGGCCTTGATTGCCGGCAGCACCGCGTAGGGATTGCCGGTGGTGCGGATGACGAGCGCGCCGGAGCCCGGGCGGGCCTGGGCACGCGCGTAGTAGATCTGCCGGGTGAAGGACGTGAGGACGTCGCCCGCGACGCCGACGATCGTCAGCCACTCCCCGTTCGTCTGCAGACGAATGCGACTGCCGACCGCGTCGCCCTGCGGCCAGTAACTGCGCGCGAGGCTCTCGCCGACGATCACGACGCCTGTGCGCCCGAACGTGTCCTCGTCCGAGAACGCCCGTCCCTGCCGGATCGGGATGCCGAGCGTCGAGAAGTAGTTCGGCGTCACGTAGCCGCCGCTGAAGAGGCGCGGCGCCGTCGTGCCGAGCGGCGGACGTCCTTCGATAGCGAGATCGCCGAACGTGATGCCATTGTCCGGCGGCACGCCGTTGCCGATCGCCACCGCCGCGATGTCGGGCATCGTCGTCATCGCGGCGCGGACCTGATCGAAGAACTGCTGTCGGCGCTCAGCTTCGCTGGCGGGATAGCGTGATATCGGTAGCGACACTCGCACGGACAGCACACCATCAGGGCGGTAGCCGGGATCGCGCGCGGTGAGGCGGCCGTAGCTGCGCGCGAGGAGCGTCGATCCGATGAGCAGCGTCAGCGCCAGCGCGACCTGCGCGATGGTGAGGACGCGGCGCAGCCGCTCGGCAGGCGCCGTCGCGCCTCGTCCGCCGGCGGCGAGCAGTGTCTGCAGATCGGCGCGCGCGGCCCGCAGCGCCGGCGCGAGCCCGACGAGCAGGGTCGTGATCAGCGTCACCAGCGCGGCGAACGTCAGAGCGGTGGCGTCCAGGTGCAGGCGCTCGAGCAGGTGCAGCTGCCGCGGCCGCAGCGCATTCATGGCCGCCAGTCCGCCATGCGCGAGCGCGACGCCGGCGATCCCGCCCGCTGCCGCGAGAACGCCGCTCTCGATGAGATGCGAGCGGAGCAGGCGGAGCCGGCTCGCGCCCAGCGCGTGGCGCACCGCGGTTTCGCGCTGCCGCGAGGTGTCGCGCGACAGGATCAGGTTGGTGACGTTGACGCACGCGATCAGCAGCACCAGGCCGACGGCGCCGGCGAGCACGTAGAGCGCGGTGTTGACCGTCACCCCGTTCATCTCGGCCGGAGTCGTGATCCGTCCGGTCCATTTCTTCAGCTCGGAGTCGCCGTCGGCGCCGCCGATCGCATCGAGCGCCTTCTGCGCCTGCGCCACGGTGAGGCCTGGCGCGAGCCGCGCGATCGTGTTCTCGCCGTCGGCCTCGCTCGGAAACAGGCCCGGCTGCGCCGCCGCCCAGAGCGCATTGCTGCCGTCGGGCAGCGCGAAGCGCGGCGGCATCACGCCGACGATCGTAAACGTGCGATCGCTCAGGCGCATGGTCCGGCCGATCGCTCCCGGGTCGCCGCCAAAACGCGACTGCCAGATCGCATGGCTGATCAGGATCACTGGCGGCGCGTTCGGATCCAGATCGGCGTCGCCGATCGATCGGCCGGCGATCGGCTGCACGCCGAGCAGCGCCAGCAGCGACGGCCGGACGAGGCTCACCAGCACTTCCTGCGGCTCGCCCGATTCGGTGAGCACGACGTCGCGGCCGGCATGCGTCTCGATGCCGTCGAAGACGTGGGTGGCGGTCCGCAAGCGCGCGATCGCGTCCGACGACGGCGTCATCAGGACGGCCTGGCCGAGCGACGGATCGGTCTGCCAGAGGAAGACGAGGCGACCGCCGTCGCGGAAGGGCAGCGGCCGGAGCACGAGCTGCGAGAGCGCTGTGTAGATCGCGGTGTTGGCGCCGATGCCGAGCGCCAGGATGGCGATGGTCGTGACCGTGAACCCGGCGCTGCGCCGGAGCGATCGCCAAGTCTGTTTCAGATCCTGTCCCAGCGTCATCGTCCTGCCTCCGGAGCGCCGGTCCTGCCAGCGCGTGCGCACGAGATCGACGGTGAAGCGCGCGGCGACGCCCGCGGTGTCGGCGACATCGCGCCAGCGCGGCCGCGTGTCGCCGCGGACGTGATGGTCTTCGATGACGTCGCCGAGCACGTTCTCGGCCCAGTCGTCCGGTGCAACGGCGCGCAGCCAGCGCTCGACGACACGCCGGGCGAGTCCGATCACGATCGGCCGTCCAGGATCGACTCGAGTCCGTCGCCGAGCTTGCGAAGCGCCGCCCGTGAAGCGCGCAGGGCCCGGCGCCCGTTCGCGGTGACCTCAAACACACGCTTCGCTTTGCCGCCGCGAACGCCGGTCGGTTCCCCGAGCGAGGACTTCACCAGCCCGCGCCGTTCGAGCCGATGCAGGGTGACGTAGATCGTGCCCCGCGACAGGCTGACGTTGGTCCGGTCCCGAATCTCGTCGCGCACGCTGACCGGATAGGGCTCGTCGAGCCGCAGCACCGCGAGCAACACCATCTGCTCGAGCTCGCCGAGGATGCTGATCTGTCCCATCGGTCGATTATAGACGACATTGTCGCCAATATGATCAACGCCCGGCATCGTCACCCGTGTCACCCGTCGTCACCTGTCGTGACCCGCCGTAACCCGCCGTAACCCGCCGTAACCTGTCGTAACCCGTCGTAACCCGTCAGTGTCGTAGTGCTTCAGTCGGATCCGTACTCGCCGCCCGTCGCGCGGGTACGTAGCCGGCGATGGCGACCGTCGTGAAGACGATCGTCGCGACGATCGCGTAGGTCGCGGCGTCCCGCGCGGTCACGCCGAACATGAGCGAACCGGCGTACGAGGACGCGATCCGCGCGGCGGCGGCCCCGATCAGCAGCCCAGGGACGGCGAGCACCAGGCTCTGGCGGAGAACGAGCCGAATCAGTCCGCCCGGCGTCGCGCCGAGCGCGAGACGAACGCCCAGTTCCCTCCTCCGGGCCGCGACCCCGTGCGCGAGCACGCCGAACAACCCGATGCCGGCCACGAGCAGCGCGAACCCGGCGAACGCCGCCAGCAGCATCGCATAGAGACGCGGCCGCGCCAGGCTCGTGGACAGCCGATCGGACATCGTCACCACCGACTCGATCGGCAGATCCGGCGCCTCGGCCTTCGCAATCGATCGCAGCGCCGGAATCACGATCGTCGGGTCGCCGGACGTCCGGACGATGAGCTTGACGTCGTCGAGCGAGTCACCAGCCTGACGGGCCAGGCGAAGAATTGCCGGACGCGCCGCGCTGTCGGGTTCGGTCGAGGCGATGTCGTCGATGACGCCGACGATGGTCGAGCCGCCGCCGGGACGTCTGGCGCCGAGTGGCAGGACGAGTCCGACCGCCGGCTCGCGGAGGTACTGGCGGACGAATTCCCGATTGACGATCGCCACGGGCTCGGCTGCCGACACGTCGTCGCGGGTGAAGTCGCGTCCTTCGTCGATGCGCAGACCGAGCGCCTTCACGTAACCTGGGCTGACGACGATCTGATCGGCCTGGATGGATCGAGGCTGTCCGGTGCGGCTCTCCGTCGCGCGGAGGCGGAAGGCGAGCGTCGAATAGCCCGGCATGAACGGCGCCGAGACTCCGTAGGCCGCCGATGCCACACCTGCTGTCCCTTCGAGGCGCGCGATGATTCGCTCGAGCACATCCAGGCGCGCCTCGGCCGGCAGCGTCGTGCTGTCGAGCGGCAGCCGGGCCGTGAGCACGTTCCGCGGGTTGTATCCGCGATCGACGTTCATCATCGCGACGAAGCTGCGGATGAGCAGGCCGGCCCCGACCAGCAGCATCACCGTAAGAGCGATCTGTCCGACGATCATGCCCGCTCTGAGCCGCAGCGCAGGTGAACGCAGCCGGGCGCCCGCCGACGCGAGCGTGTGTTCTGCGAGCGCAGGAACCAGTCGCAGGCGGCCGGCCTGAAGCGCCGGAAACAGCGCCGCAGCCAGACTCGCCATCACCGCGAGTCCGGAGCCGACGAGCGCCAGGCGCCAGTCGAGGACGACGTCGTCGAGACGAGGGAAGTCGGGCGGCACGATGGCCGGCAGCGCGCGATGCAGTGCGGCGGCGAGGATCAGGCCCGCAAGGCCGCCGATGGCGCCGACGAGCAGATGCTCGATCACGAGCTGACGTGCCAGCCGGCCGCTGCCCGCGCCGATCGCGGCGCGGATGGCCACCTCGCGACGGCGGGCCACGGCTCTGGCAACCTGAAGCGTCGCGACGCCGGCGGTCGCCGTGACGAACAGCAACGCCACGCCACCGAGCAGCAGCAGCACGCCGGACCGCACTTCGGAGGTCATGACGTCCTGCAGCCGGCGGACCCGCACCACCGCCGGGCCGTTGCCGCCGAACACGGCGGTGGCGACCATGCCGAGCGACGGCCCGCCGCGCGCCGCGGCGGTCGCCTCGCCCGCTGCCGTGTCCGGCGTCACGTCGCGCGAGAGCCGCGCGAGGCACGCGAACATCTGCAGCGACAGCTGCTGGCCGTTGGCGCTGATCTGCAGCGGCTGGACCCGGAACGGGAGCCACAGCTCGATGTCGTCGGAGGGGAAGTCGAAGCGCGGCGGCATGACGCCGACAATCGTCCGCGGCTTGCCGGCAACGACGAGCGACCGCCCGATCGCACCGGCCTCTGCGCCGAAACGGCGCGTCCAGAAGCCATGTGAAATGACGACGACGTCGTCGGCCAGTTCGTCGTCGGCGGTGATCGCGCGGCCGCGCGCCGGGCGCACGCCCATCACGTCGAAGAGACTGGCCGTGACCGGCGCCGCCTCGATCCGTTCGGGGCCGGATCCGGCATCAACGGTGACCGTCGTGTGCGAGTAGGCGCCGATGGCGTCGATGGTCCTGGCCGCGTCCTTCCACGTGAGGTACGCGACGTTGGTGAAGTGCACCGGCGGCCTGCCGCTGCCTTCGCGCGATTCGTCGACGCGGATGATGCGGTCGGCGTCCGGCCACGGCAGCGGACGCGCGAGTACGCCGTAGGCCACGCTCGCCAACGTCGTCGTCGCGCCGACGGCGAGCGCGATCGTGAGAATCGAGATCAGCGCCGCCGCGGGTTGGCGTCTCGCGATCCTGAATGCGTAGACGATGTCGGATCCGAGCCCGCGAGCCCCGTGGCTGGCGGCCGGTGGCGGCGGCACGGCGAGGGCCGGGCGCTTCGGGCGGCGTCGTGCGAGCGTCGCGTCGGCCGACCATGCGGCGATGAGTTCGTGCACGCGCGCGGTCGCGTCGGCGTCGCTCAGGCCCTCGGCGCGCGCGGCTTCGAACGCGGCGCTGGCATGCTGCGAGAGCTCGAGCACGACCTCGTCGTCGGGCGTCGTCTGGTGTCGGGCGAGCTCGGTGCGGATGCGTGTCGACCAGTCCATCGAGGACTCCCGGATGTCAGAGGGGTTTGATGCCGGCGACCCGGTCGAGGGCCGAGAAGAAGTTCTGCCAGGTCGATCGCTCGCGGGCCAGAATCTTGCGGCCTTCGCGCGTGATGCGGTAGTAACGCCGCTTGCGCTGGCCCGCTTTCTCGACCCAGCGACCCTCGACGAGGCCGCGATCCTCGAGGCGGTAGAGCGTCGGGTAGAGGGAGGCGACGTGATAGCTCAACGCGCCCTGGGAGCGCTCGCCGATGAGGCGGGCGATGTCGTATCCGTGCCTGGGCCGGTCCTCGACGAGCGCCAGGATCAGCAGGTCTGCGCTGCCTTTCTTGAGCTCCTTGGTGACGGAATCCATATATGGAGAAACAATATATGGTGTTCAATGATCCCGCAAGTGTCCGGCGTGGGCCTCGGGCCGTGGGGCTTGGGGCCCGGCAAAAACATGGGTCTCGGTGAGCCGAGCCCGAGCCGCGAGCGCGACGCGCGAGCAAGCATCAGTACAAGCCCGACGGGAGCCGGGGAGACGCCAACAGCGCGCCGAACTCGCGCCACCGCACGGCCGGGCGATCGGCGGTGCCGCCGCGGCGTTCGACGTACGCGCGTACCAGATCCTTGCCGAGGTTGTAGTTGATGACGTAGCTGCGGTACTGGTCGAAGAAGCGCGTCCGCTGTTCGGCGCGATCCTTCGGCATCATCGCGAAGCGCTGGAGCCAGGCCGCGGCCGTGGCGCGGTCGGTCTCGCCGTTGAGGTAGCGGCGCGCCGCTTCGTTGCCGGCGTAGCTGAGCTTGTCGATCAGCGCTTGCACGGCGGCGTAGCGCGGCGCGGTCTTCGCGTCGAGGCCGGCGAGCGGGTAGAGCGTGTCGCGTTCGAAGGCCGTCCGCGCGTCGCCGGGAAACGCGACGTCGATGCCGAAGTTGGCGGTGCCCTCGGCGATGAGCGACTGCGGCGAGAACAACGGATACACCGAGAACTCGACCCAGCCGCGATCGCGCACCAGCGTCTTCTCGAGCAGCGCGTTGTAGACGTGGTGGCCGGGATAACCCTCGTGGCACGCGAGATCGATGGCGCGATCGATCGTGATCGGGAGGTCGGTGTTGACCTGGATCACGCTGGTAAAGTTCCCCTTGTACCAGTTGTAGGCGCTCCAGCTCTTGCCCTTCACGTACTCGATCGTGAACGCCTCGCCGGCCGGCAGCGCGAGGTGCTCGAGCGTGCGGCTGCGGCAGCCGTCCACGGCGGCGCGAAACACTCGGTCGAGCCGGTCCGGCGGAATCACGTACGCCTGACGGAACGCCGTATAGCGATCGACCAACGCGCCGCTGCCGGGCAGGAGCCTGGCAATCTCGTCGAGCGTGGCTTGCAGTTGCTGTTCGGTGTGATGCGGAGGCTCGGCGTCGTAGAGCCGCTTCGACTCCTCGTCGAACGAGTACTTCGTGCCGCTCAGCATCGCGATGCGCGACATGACGGACGACACCTGGCGATCGAGGTAGTCCTTGCGCAGCCGGACGAGCCCGTCGGCGTTGGCAGCCAGCACAACGGCGCCGATCTGACGCCGCAGTTCGCCGGCGGTGGCGGCGAGATCGATCAGCGAGGCCGGCGTCCCCGACGGCTTCCACGACGGATCGCCGTAGTAGGCGTCGACGTAGTCGGCGTCGTGCTGGCCGACGGCGAGGACGAGCTTCACGTAGCGTTCCGCAATCTGATTCATGTCGGGGGCGGGGACGGTTTCCGGCGCGGCGCCGCGGCAGGCCGCGGCGGCGAAGGCGATCGCGAAGATGACGTTTGCACGCACGACCATCGTTATACTCGCCCCTGGCCAACTTGACCATTCATAATTACAACTTGATAATCGACGGCATGGCCGTCCATGACGAAGTCCTGGCTGCGGCGATTCGAATTGCCCGGAACGCTGACTGGAGCTTCACGCCCGACCAGATCGTCCGGGCGCTGCCGCACCTGAACGCCAGGACGATCCGGACGCATGTGACCAGCCGGTGCTGCGTGAACGCGCCAGCCAATCATCCTCACCGATGGCGCTACTTCAGGCGCGTCGGGCGCGGCCGCTACGTGGTTCTGCCTCCGTACCGTAGCCGCCCGGCGACGAAGCACGACACCAGACCGGCTGCCCAAGCGCCGCTGCGCGACGTGATCCACGTGCTGGTGTCGACGTCGGCCGGTAGGCTCGTCGCCGAATGCCTCGAGGTCGCGGTCGTGACGCAGGGGCACACACTGGACGAGACCGTCGCCAACCTTCGCGACGCGATCACCCTTCATCTGGAAGATGGCGATGCGCGACGCCTTGGCCTCACCGCGCGTCCACGACTGCTGGTGACCTTCGAAACCGATCTTCATGTCGCCACGGCTTAGGACCCTGTCGGGGCCCGACGTCGTGGCGATTCTCGGCCGCTTCGGATCTGTCGTCGTCGCCACCCGCGGCAGTCACGCCAAACTGGCGCGAAGCGCTGCCGGCAGCGAACAGATTGTGACGGTGCCGCTCCATCGATCGCTGGCGCCGGGAACCCTGCACGCGATCTACCGCCAGGCGCTCCGCTACATCGCCGACGCCGAGCTCAGGCCGTTCTTCTTCAGTGAGGGGCGATGACGATCGTCCTCCTCGTGCCAATGAGATTGCTTCAGACCGGCTTCTCGTTTAGCTTTCCCCTTTGGCCGAGCGCCGCCAGGGATCTGGTGCAGAGATCGGCGCACCGTGAAGCGGCGGGTGCTCAGTTCGAAGCAGCGCCATCACTGAATCGTCACTGTCTATGTCCGCCATCACCACCACCGCCCTTCGCAAGACCTTCGGCGACGTCGCCGCGGTCGACGGCATCGACCTCGTCGTGCCGCGCGGCAGCTTCTACGGCTTTCTCGGGCCGAACGGCGCCGGCAAGTCGACGACGATCAAGTGCCTGACCGGCCTGCTGCGGCCGACGTCCGGCCAGATGCGGATTCTCGACGTCGATCCGCTCGCCAATCCCGTCGAGGTCAAGCAGAAGACCGGCGTCGTCCCCGAAGACCTCGCGCTGTTCGATCGGCTGACCGGAGCCGAGACGCTCGCGTTCGTCGGCCAGGTGCACGGGCTCGATCGGCGCAGTCTCGAGGCGCGATCGGCGGAGCTGCTGGCGCTGATGGATCTGACCAAGAGCGCCGGCGATCTGCTGCAGCTGATGGATCTCAAGGAGGCGGCCGGCACCCTGGTCACCGATTTCTCACACGGCATGCGCAAGAAGCTTTCGCTTGCCGCGGCGCTGCTTCCTGCACCCCGGCTGCTGTTCCT
>DASTCC010000558.1:0-5231 GCA_035711465.1 Vicinamibacterales bacterium | reverse complement strand
CGGGTGACGCTCAGCAGCAGCTTCCGGGCGCGGCCCAACATCCAGCGCGCGATCAACGTCGCGTTCGCGCCGGCGATGACCGGCGACGCGATCACGCAGCAGGCGCATTACGTGCCGCTCGAACCCACGCGCCCGGACGATCCCCGCCAGCCGTCCGTCGTCGTCCTGCCCGTGCCCGAGCCGTACGCGACGCAGCGCATCGCGGCGACGGCGATCGACAAGGCGCTGCCGGATGCGGTCGGAGCGTTCGTCGAGTGGCTGGTGCGCAAGAGCGGCTGGCACGTCGAGGTCGGTGGTCGGCGCGTCAAGATCGGCGCCGGACACATCTGCATCCTGTTCCGACGATTCATCAGCTATGACGTCGACGTGACGCGTCCCTACGTCGACGCGCTGGAGGCGCGGAGCCTTCCGCATCTGCTGGTCGGCGGCCGCTCGTTCCACGACCGCGCCGAAGTCGAGGCGCTCCGGGCCGCGCTCTGCGCCATCGAGCGGCCCGACGACGAGCTCTCGGTCTTCGCGACGCTGCGCGGCCCGTTCTTCGGCATCGACGACGAGGCACTCGCCACCTACCGCCATCGATACGGCCGATTCCATCCGTTTCACGTGCCGATCGATCTCGGCGCAGGCGGACCGGGCGACGACGTGACGCTGGCCCTGCGGCCGATCGGCGAGGCGCTGACGCTCCTGCGATCGCTTCATGGACCCCGCAACCGCGTGCCCGTCGCATCGACGATCACCGCACTTCTCGACGCCACCCGGGCTCACGTCCGCTTCGCCCTCGAGCATGGCGGCGAACAGGTGCTCGCCAACGTGCTCCGCGTCGCGGATCTCGGACGTCAATTCGAAGCCGACGGCGGCGTGTCGTTCCGCGGGTTCCTCGAGGAGCTGGAAGCGCAGGCCGAGACCGGCCGCGCCGAGGAAGCGCCGATTCTCGAAGATGCCAGCGACGGCGTCCGTCTGATGACGGTGCACAAAGCGAAGGGCCTCGAGTTCCCGGTCGTGATTCTGGCCGACATGACGGCGAAGCTGCGGCCTGCCGTCGCCTCGCGATATCTCGATCCGGATCGCCGGCTCTGTGCCGTCCGGCTGGCCGGCTGCTCCCCTGACGATCTGATCCGGCAGGGACCGATCGAGCTGGAGCGCGATGCCGCCGAAGGCGTCCGGGTCGCGTACGTCGCGGCGACGCGCGCCCAGGATCTGCTCGTCGTCCCCGCCGTCGGCGACGACGCGCGCGACGGATGGCTCGAGACCTTGAATCCGGCGATCTTTCCGCCGCTCCCGCAGCGCCGGACTCCGGCCGACTCGACGATGCTGGATGCGGCCTCGCGGTATCCGGCTTTCACATCGCGAGACTCCGTGTTGCGGCGCCCGCATGGTGACCCGGCGACGGCCGAGACCGTCAGTCCCGGAGTACATCGACTGAACGGACATGAAGTCGTGTGGTGGGACCCACGCACCCTGCAGCTCGGCGCCGTCATGCACGGCGGACTGCGGCACGGCGATCTGATCCGGAAGGATGTGCCGGCCGAAGTCATCGAAGAAGGCTTGTCGAATTACCGCGAGTGGCACGCCAGCCGGCTACGTGCGATCGATCTCGGCTCGACGCCGACCCTCGCGGTGCAGCAGGTCACGCAGCGAGTACGTGTCCGCTCGCCGCAATCGCTTCCTCACATCGGCGTCGCCCGTATCAGCGCGCCGGCGACACGGCCGGGCGGCCGCCGTTTCGGCACGCTCGTGCACAGCGTGCTCGCGCTGACGCCGCTCGACGCGGATCGCACGGCGGTCGACGCGCTGGCCCGGATAGAAGGCCGGCTGACGGGCGCCTCCGACGAAGAGATCGCCGCCGCGGTCGAGTGCGTCCTGTCGGCCCTGGAGCACGAGCTATTCAGTCGTGCACGCGCCGCCCAGGCCGAGGGACGCTGCCGCCGCGAAGTCCCCGTCATCTATCGCGCCGACGACGGCACGCTGCTGGAAGGCGCGATCGATCTCGCTTTCGAAGAGAGCGGCAGCTGGACGGTCGTCGATTTCAAGACCAACGACTCGTCGCCAACCGACGCGCATCGGCGTCAGCTCGCGCACTACATCGAGGCAGTCCGCCAGGCCTCGGACAAGCCGGTGTCGGGGACGCTGTTCTACCTGTAACGAGAAACGGGCGGAGCGACTGTCGCCACCCCGCCCGTCGTGTCCGAGAACCCAGTTCTGAGTTCTGAGTTCCAAGTTGACCAGCGTCAGTACCGGTAATGCTCCGGCTTGTAAGGCCCCTCGACGTCGACGCCGATGTACTTGGCCTGCTCCGGCGAGAGCTTCGTCAGCCGCACGCCGAGCTTCTCGAGGTGCAGCCGCGCCACTTCCTCGTCGAGCTTCTTCGGCAGCATCAGCACCCGCTTGCCGATCTTCTCGGCGTTCTCGTGCAGCTCGAGCTGCGCCAGCACCTGGTTGGTGAACGACGCCGACATCACGAAGCTCGGATGGCCGGTCGCGCAGCCGAGGTTCAGGAGACGTCCTTCGGCCAGCACCAGCACGCTGTGGCCGTCCGGGAACTGCCACTCGTCGTACTGCGGCTTGATGTTCACCTTCTTGATGCCCGGCAGCTTCTTCAGCCCGGCCATGTCGATTTCGTTGTCGAAGTGGCCGATGTTGCCGACGATCGCCTTGTCCTTCATCCGCGCCATGTGCTCGACGGTGATGATGTTGTAGTTGCCGGTCGCGGTGATGAAGATGTCGGCCTTCTCGACGACGTCGTCGATGGTGACGACCTCGTAGCCTTCCATCGCCGCCTGCAGCGCGCAGATCGGATCGATCTCGGTGATCACGACGCGGCAGCCCTGGCCGCGCAGCGCCTGCGCGCAGCCCTTGCCGACTTCGCCGTAGCCGAAGACCACCGCCATCTTGCCGCCGAGCATGACGTCGGTGGCGCGGGCGAGACCGTCGGGCAGCGAGTGCCGGCAGCCGTAGATGTTGTCGAACTTGCTCTTGGTGACCGAGTCGTTGACGTTGATCGCCGGGAACAGCAGCGTGCCCGCCTTCATCATGTCGTAGAGACGATGCACGCCCGTCGTCGTCTCCTCGGAGACGCCGCGGATGCCGGTCGCGACCTTCGACCACAGACCCGGACGGCCCTTGAGCTCGTCGCGGAGCGTCTGCAGGATCACGCCCCACTCTTCCGGATCGTTGGCGTCGTCGAACTCGGGGACCCTGCCGGCCTTCTCGAACTCGTAGGCCTTGTGCACGAACAGCGTCGCGTCGCCGCCGTCGTCGACGATCAGCGTCGGCCCGGAACCATCCGGCCACACCAGCGCTTCCTTCGTGCACCACCAGTACTCGTCGAGCGTCTCGCCCTTCCACGCGAATACGGGAATGCCGCGCGGCGCGGCAGCGGTGCCGCCGGTCTCGTCGCGGCCGACGACGACCGCGGCGGCGGCGTGATCCTGAGTCGAGAAGATGTTGCACGACACCCAGCGGACGTCGGCGCCGAGATCGGCGAGGGTCTCGATCAGGACGGCGGTCTGGATGGTCATGTGCAGCGAGCCCATGACGCGCGCGCCGCCGAGCGGCTTCTTGCCGGCGTAGCGCTCGCGGAGCGCCATGAGACCGGGCATCTCCTGCTCGGCCAGACGAATTTCCTTCCGGCCCCACTCGGCGAGCCCGAGATCGGCGACCTTGTACGGCAGACGCCCGGCCTTGCGGGCGAGATCGAACGCGTGTTCAGTCGAAACGGCGGTAGACATTGGTGATCCTCTAAGAGACAAGACAATTTGAAACTTGAAACTTAAGACTTCAAACTCAAAACCTAAAACTCAAGACCTCAAACCCGGACCGGACTTAGAGCCTTCAACCAATAGATGCGCCGAAGGCGCTACCTGAGTTTTGAGTTTTGAGTTTTGAGTTTTTGAGTTCTGAGTTCTCTCCCTACGCTTTTCACATCCGTCGCACCACTCCACTCGCACTGATGAGCGATGGCCCCTTCGCTTCGGGAACCGGCGCGAGATGGTGCACGTGGATGCCGTCGAAGCCGGCCTGAGCGAGCAGCCGGCGCATCTGCTCGTCGGCGAAGCCGAGCCACACGTGCCCCATCTGGGCACGATACTCCTCGCGGTCGTGCGGCGCCATGTCGACGATCAGCAGGCGGCCGCCAGGCTTCAGGACCCGCGCGGCCTCCTCGAGGGCCGCGGCCGGCGACGGCAGGTGATGGAGCACCAGCACCATCGTGGCGGCGTCGAGCTTGCCCGATTCGATCGGCAACGCTTCGAGCGAGCCCTTGCGCAAATCGACGTGCGCGAGGCCGCGCGTGCGTTCGCGCGCGGCCGCGAGCATGTCGTCCGAGGCGTCGACGCCGATCACGGTGGCGACGTACGGCGCGAGCGCGGCGACGACGGCGCCGGTGCCGCAGCCGAGGTCGCCCACCACCCACTCGGACGGCAACAAACCGACGAGCGACCGCAGCGCGACGTCCGCGCCGAACAGATCGTCGCGGAGGCGATCCCACTGCCCCGCCGCCGATGCGAAGAACTGCTGCGACACCTCGCTCCGTCGCGCCAGCACGCCCGCGAGACGACGGGCGTCCTGCTCGAGGCCGGCGCGTCCGCCGAGCTGATCGCGCGTGAGCTGCCAGAGCCGCCGCGACTCGTCGGAGCTCGTCGCCAGCGCGTAGTAACGGCTCGTGCCGTCGCGACGCGACGTCACCCACCCGGCGTCGGCGAGGGTCTTCAGCTGTCGGCTGACCGTGGACTGCGGCAGCTGCATCACCGCGCAGAGCTCCGACACCGTCAGTTCCTGACGCTCGAGCAGCCACAGCATCCGGCAACGCGTGGCGTCGGCGAGCGCCGAGAGCGAGTCGATGATGGGAACCGCGGCGCTCGACATTAATCCGTAAATCCGGATTTAAGGATACACATCGCATCCGACGGCGTCAACGCCCTGGCGCCAAACTTTTCCTGGCCGCAGACGTCTTAGTGAATACATTCTTGATGAACTTATGGCCTTCCGATCCAGCAACTCCCCGCTGCCGCTGACGCCGCTGGCGTTCGAAATCCTGCTCGCGCTCGTCGACCGCGATCTTCACGGCTACGCGATTCTGCAGGCGGTCGAGGCGCGCCTGAAGGGTCTGCTGCCGCTTCGCACCGGCACGCTCTATCGCGCGCTCAGCCGCCTGCTCGAAGAGAAGCTGATCGAAGAGATCGACGCGCCGCCCGAAGACGACGAGCGCCGGCGCTACTACCGGCTGACCGCCG
>DASTCC010000557.1:0-10948 GCA_035711465.1 Vicinamibacterales bacterium | reverse complement strand
CGGGTCGTGCTCGAAGAAGATAACGTACTCGCCCGCAATGGCATGGGCGAGGAACTGCTTCTTGTAGAACAGCGTGTCCATCGGGTAGAGGTCGTAGCCCATGATCCAGGGGGCATCGACGTGGGCCGTCGTCGGCATCAGATCCGCGGCGAACACCGCCGTGCGACCGTCGGCGTCGATGCGGACCAGCTGGTGATACATGGTGTGGCCGCCGGTGCGCCAGACGCTGATGCCGGGCAGCACCTCGCCGTCCTCTTCGATGAAATCGACGACGTCGGCCTCGACGAGCGGCACGAAGTTCTCCGCCAGGTAGCTCGCGCGATTGCGTTCGTGCGGGTGAATCGCGTCGTCCCATTCGGCCTTGCGGATGTGGTACCGGGCATTGGCGAATCGGGGCACCAGCTTGTCGTCGACGAGCGCGGTGAAGCCGCCGGCGTGATCGAAGTGGAGATGTGACGCGATCACGTCGGTGATGTCGTCGGCCGAGACGCCGGCGTCGGCGAGCGCGTGGTCGAGGTGGCGCGTTCGATCGACACCGTAGATCTCGAGGTCCTTCGCGGTCATCTTGTCCCCGATGCCGGCGTCGATGATCACCGTCCGGCCGCGGCCGCGGACGAGGAGCGGCCGTAGACCGAGCGAGATCCGGTTGCGATCGTCGGCGGGCGCCCGGCGTTCCCACAGCGGCTTCGGCACCACCCCGAACATCGCGCCGCCGTCGAGGCGGAACGAGCCGTCGGAGAGCGGCGTCAGCTCGAAGTCTCCCAGCGTCATGACGACTGCTTCAGCTCGATCAGCAGGCCCGCCGCGCTCGAGGGGTGGATGAAGGCGATTCGCGATCCGTGCGCGCCCTGGCGCGGGCGATCGTCGATCAGCCGCACGCCCTTCGCGCGCAGCCGATCGAGCGCGGCGTCGATGTCGGGCACGCGGACGCAGATGTGGTGCAGGCCGCTGCCCTTCTTCGCCAGGAATCTTGCGATTGGCGCCGCGTCGCTCAGCGGCTCGATCAGCTCGATCGTCGCGCCGCCGGTGCCGACGAAGCGCAGACGATGCTCGCCGACGTCCTCGGGAGTGTCAGTCGACAGGCCGAACACGTCCTGGAACAGCGTCACGAAACGCTGCGCGTCCTCGACGGCGATGCCGACGTGATCGAGCGGCAGCACCTCCGGGTTCGTGCCGACCGCTCGCGCGATCACCTCCGAAGCCGCGCGATACGGATCGACTTCCCGATCGGCGATGCGTTCCAGGAGGCGATCGAACTCGCCCGCCGCGAGCACGTGGCGATCGAGGTGCTCCATGAAGTCGTGCGCGAGGATTTCTCGCAGCCGCCACTCGGCGCGAGCCCGCCGCCTGGCGCCGACCTTGTCGGCCGACTGCTCGCGGAACGTGCCGATCATCGCCACCAGCTCCGGCAGCCCCGCACCGGTCGTCGCCACGGTCCGCATCACCGGGGGCCGCCACGTCCCGGCCGGCCACGGCTCCAGCGATAGCATCGTGTCGATCGACGACGCCGTCCGATCGGCGCCCTCGCGGTCGGCCTTGTTGACGACGAAGATGTCGGCGATCTCCATGATCCCGGCCTTGAGCGCCTGCACCTCGTCGCCCGTCCCCGGCACCACCGTGACGATCGACACGTCGGCGGTGCGGACGATGTCGATCTCGTCCTGGCCGACGCCAACGGTCTCGATGACGACGTAGTCGAAGCCGGCGGCGTCGAGCACGAGCGCGGCCTCGGTGGTCGTCCGCGCCAGGCCGCCGAGATGGCCGCGCGTCGCCATGCTGCGGATGAAGACGCCGTCGTCCTCGGCGTGCGACTGCATCCTGACCCGATCGCCGAGAATCGCGCCGCCGCTGTACGGGCTCGTGGGATCGACGGCGAGGATGCCGACGGTGGCCCCGCCTCTACGAAGCTCGGCGGTGAGCCGCTCGACGAGCGTGCTCTTGCCGGCGCCAGGCGGGCCGGTGACGCCGATCACGTACGCGCGCCCGGTGTGGCCGTAGATCCGGCCGACGAGCGCGGCGCCCTGTGGCGACTCGTTCTCGATCAGCGAGATCGCCCGGGCGATGGCGCGCGGATCGCGGGCGAGCAGCCGATCGGCGAGCGGCGGCGGCGCGGTCGTGCTCACGCCGTCACCGCCCCAGCAGCTCGCGGGCGATGACCAGCCGCTGAATCTCGCTGGTGCCCTCGCCGATGGTGCACAGCTTGACGTCGCGGAAGAACTTCTCGGCCGGGTAGTCCTTGACGAAGCCGTAGCCGCCGTGGATCTGCACGCACTCCTCGGCGGCGCGCACGGCGATCTCGCTCGAATAGAGCTTGGCCATCGACGAGGCCAGGCTGGTGCGATCGGCGGAGCGCGAATCGCGCAACCACGCCGCACGCAGCGTCATCAGCCGCGCGGCCTCGATCCGCGTCGCCATGTCGGCGAGCTTCCAGCGAATCGCCTGGAAGTACGAGATCGGCTGGCCGAACTGACGCCGTTCGCGCGCGTAGGCCCTGGCCGCTTCATACGCGCCCTGGGCCAGACCGACGGCGACGGCGGCGATGCCGATGCGCCCGGCGTCGAGCACCTGCATCGTGTTCACGAAGCCCTCGCCCTCGACGCCGACGAGCGCGTCGAGCGGCAGACGGCAATCCTGGAAGATCACTTCGCTCGTGTCGCTGGCGCGCATGCCGAGCTTGTTCTCTTTCTTCCCGGCGGTCATGCCGGCGGTGCCGCGCGGGAGCACGAACGCCGAGATGCCCTTCCGGCCCTTCGCGCGATCGGTGACCGCCATCACCACCATCGTCCCGCCGATCCGGCCGTGGGTGATGAACTGCTTCGATCCGTTGATCGCCCAGCCGGTGTCGGTGCGGGTGGCGATGGTGCGCATCGCCGCCGCATCGCTGCCGGCGCTGGCTTCGGTCAGTCCCCAGGCGCCCAGCGTCTCGCCTTTGGCGAGCGGAATGAGATAGGTCTGCTTCTGCGCTTCGCTGCCGAACATGTAGAGGTGCGCGGCACACAGGCCGTTGTGCGCCGCGACCGACAGCGAGACCGACGGGTCGACGCGCGCCAGCTCCTCGAGGCAGATGCAGTACTCGACCGCCGAGAGTCCCGACCCGCCGTACTGATCGGGCACCTGGATGCCGAGCAGGCCGAGCGAGGCCAGTTTGGGAACGAGGGCGGCCGGAAAGCCCTGGGCTTCGTCCCAATCCATGACGTGCGGGCGGATCTCCGCTTCCGCGAACTCGCGCACGGTGCGGCGGAGAAGGCGCTCTTGCTCGGTCTGCCGCAGATCCATCCGGGCAAAAATATCATGGCGCCCCGAGCCGCCGTCCCCGCCCTCCCGCCGCGCACGACTGGCGCGCCTCACTCTTGTTGCCGATAGGAGCGGGCATGCATCCAATTCGCACGACCGTGTTCGCCGTGGCGCTCCTGGCCGCGGCGCCGACCGCCGCCTGGGCCGACATCACCGGCTTCCTCGGTTTCACCACGTCGCCGGTCAACCGCACGACGGCCGGCTTCGGCGTCGGCATGTCGCTCGTGATTGCGGGTTTCGAATTCGAGTACTCGAGCACGCAGGAGAAGGAGATCGACGGCGCGCCGAGTCTGCGCACCGGCATGTTCAACGGGCTGCTGCAGACGCCGACGTCGGGCATGCAGCTCTATTTCACGGTGGGCGGCGGCGTGTACCGCGAACGCTGGCGCGACGTGCAGGAAACCAACTTCGGCACCAACATCGGCGGCGGCGTGAAGGTGCGACTCGCCGGCCCGGTGCGCGCGCGATTCGACTTCCGCGTTTTCAACCTGCGCGGGGACGCCTTGTATCCGCATCCGAAGCGGGTTTATGCGGGGTTGAATATTGCCTTTTAGAATCGGTTCCCGCCCCGCACCCGTCGCACCCGTGCACACCCGACGGCACCCGAATTCACCGAAGCCTGTCCAGCCCCATGCGCTCGACCTTGACGATCGCGCCCTTGAGCTTGGCATAGAGGTCCTGCACCTCGGCCGGCAGGCCGTCGTTCAGGATCTTCACCGGATCGTAGTCGGCGCCGGCGACCGCCGGGTCGAACATGAAGACGTAGATCCGATCGCTGTGCGTCTCGACCGATCGGAACATGCGCCACGACGCCGCCTGCTGTTGGCGCACCGGGTCCTGCGAGGCCGTCAGGACGTCGCCGAGCCGCTTGATGACGGCCTCGAAGTCGGCGGTGTGGTCCGGTTTTACGTAGAAAAACAGCAGCCCGGCGCCGCTCGGGAAGGTGTAGCTCTGCGGCGCCGGCTGTGATGACGCGCCCTGCGCCCGCAGGTGCCAGCTGGCCGCGCTACTGACGAGTCCGGCGACGACGAGCGCCGCGACGAGCACGCGCATGTCGAAACTCCTCGGGAAAAAGAAACGGGACGCCGGCATGCGCACGGCGTCCCGTTGTGTATCTGCTCGGTTGGGCCCGATCGGGGGCCCGCCAATCGCCTACCAGGGCATCTTCGCGAGCGGCCACGGCGAGATGCCGTTGGGATCGATCCAGCTGCCGTTGATCTTGTCGAACACTTCGCGAGCCTGCGCGTCGGTGAAGGTGCCGGGCGGCGGCGGGGGAGGCGTCGTCGCGGCCGGATCGGCGGCCGGAGCCTTCAGCGTGGTGAACAGCAGCGTCACCGGGTTGTAGCTGTACGTCTTCGACACCGGCATCAGCTGGAACACATACATGACGGTGGGCGCGCCGGCGGGGAGATTCACCTTGGAGACGGTGAACGAGTCGCCAAACGCCTTGATGTCCGGATTGGCATTGGCCGCGAGCGCTTCCTTGATGGTCTTCCAGCCGAGCTCGAAGTCGGCGGCCCGATCCGGCTTGATCTGCCAGATGAGCAGCATGTTGCCGTCGTGCGTGAACTTGAGCGGGTCGGCCTGCTGCGCGGCCGGCTGTTGAGGCGCCGGATCCTGCGCGGCCAATTCGATTTCACCAAGGCTCGAAACGTCCACGAGCGGCTGGCTCGCCCGAACACCCGAGGCGGCGCACAGTAGACCGGCCAACCCTGCCGCAAGAACCGCCCGCCGGCGCACTGCCGACAGGGAAACCGACAACTCCATGAAAAGCCTCCCGCCCTGACGCAGGGCACCTGTCCTAAAAAGAAGTTCTACTTTACCGTACCGGATGACGACCCCGCACCCCAAAGTCCCCTAAACGACCGAGGCGAGAATCTCGTTGGCGACGAGCATCCCCTGACGGGTCAACCCGAATCGCGATTCGTGCTGCCAGATCAGGCCGTCGGAAACGCAGCCGTCGAACACCTCCCCGTGGCGCGACCACGGATCGACACCGTACCGTGACGAAAAGTTCCGGCGATCGATGCCGGCGGCGAGCCGCAGCCCCATGAACAGCGCTTCGGCGATTCGTGCGTCCTCGTCCAGGACCTGCTGATCCCTACGGACATCCACTCCGTCCCGGATGTTCGCGATGTACTCGACCGTCGCCGCGACGTTGCGCCAGCGCCGGCCCCGAACGGTCGAGTGCGCGCCGCATCCGAATCCGCGCCAGTGTCCCCCCTGCCAGTACTTGACGTTGTGCCGGCTCCAAAAGCCGGGCCGCGCGGTGTTGGAGATCTCGTACTGCTCGTAGCCGGCGCGATCGAGCGTCGCGAACACCTCCAGGTACATGTCCGCGGCCTCGTCGTCGGCGAGCTGCGCCCACTCGCTGACACTCGCGCCGGCCGGCGCCGCCAGCGCCCGCGCCATCGCGTCGCGCAGCGGCGAGTTCGGATAGATCTCGAGGAGATAGATCGAGAGGTGTTCGGGCGCGAGCTCCGCGGCGATGGACGCGGAACGCACGGCCGATGCGCGCGACTGGCCGGGCAGCCAGAGCATCAGATCGAGGCTGACGTTGTCGAAGCCGGCCTCGCGTGCGAGGTGCACGGCGGCGACGGCGCGATCTGCGGTGTGGACGCGATCGAGCCGCGCCAGCTCGGCAGGATCGAACGACTGCACGCCGAAGCTGAGACGGTTGACGCCGGCGTCGCGGAAGCCGCGCAGGCGATCGAAGGTTGCCGTTTCGGGATTGGTCTCGAGCGTGATCTCCGCGGTGTCGGCGACGTCGTAGCGATCGCGGCAGGCCGCCAGCAGACGCTCGACTTCGGCCGGCGTCAAGAGCGACGGCGTGCCGCCGCCGAAGAACACCGTGTCCGCGCGTCGCGGCAGCGCGCCGTCGTCGAGATCGGCGTCGGCGATCTCGCGCGCCAGCGCGGCCACGTACTGCGTCTTGAGATCGGCGTCGAACAGCCCGCGGTTGAAGTTGCAGTAGCCGCAGATCGCCTGGCAGAACGGGATGTGCAGGTAGAGCCCGATCGTGTCGTCGCCGCCGGGCGCGGGGGCTACTTGCGCTCGGCCTTGCCGCCCGGCCATTGCAGCTCTTTCGGTTCGCGCGGCTCGCGGATCTGCGCGCGCGCCTGGCCCTGGGTCCGCGCCGGGAGCGTCCGGCGTCCCCGGCCGCGCTTCCAGAGCGTCATCAGATCGTCGGCGCCGCCATTGGACGGCAGCATGCGGTAGTCGCCGCCGTCGTACTCGAGGAACTCGCACATCTCGTGGAGCCGTGAATGCAGGCGGAACCCGACCCGGACCTTCAGCGAATCGAGCTCGGTCTCGTCGGGGAGATCCTCGTAATTGGTCGTGAAAATCGTCGGTCGCCGCTCGTTGTAGCGGGTGTTGACGATGAGGTTCATCGTCTCCTCGACCCACTCGGAGGGCTTCTCGGCGCCGAGATCGTCGAGCACGAGCAGCTCCGCTTCCATCACCGGCCGCAGGATGTCCATCTCCGCGGTCCGGACGACGGGGTTGTAGGTGGATCGAATGACGCGGAGGAGATCGCGGACGTCGTAGAACAGCCCGCGGGCGTTCTTCTCGACGATCACGCGCCGCAGCAGGCTGACGGCGATGTGCGTCTTGCCGATGCCGGGAGGGCCGATCAGGCAGAGGCCCTTGCGGACGGCCGGAAAGCTCTCGGCAAACTTCTTGGCCTGCGTGAGCGCGGCGATCAAGCGTTCGTTCGGATAGACGACGAAGTGATCGAGATCGCAGCGCGCGTAGCGCGGCGGGATGCGCGCCTCTTCGAGGAGCGCGGCGGTGACGGTCTCGCGCCAGCAGTCGCAGCGTTCGACACGCCGCACGCCATCACGCTCGACCGGCCGCCATCTCGTCCCATCGCACTTCGGGCACGTCACGTCGGAGAGTGTAACGCACGACGGTGCTGGGTGCTCGGTGCTAAGTGCTCGGTGCACAGGAACGAACTGACGCGCGCTTATTTTTTTCTAGGGCATCACCCCGGAACCTTGCACCAAGCACCTAGCACCGAGCACCCAGCACTAGCTCTTCCCCACCGGCTCGGCGTCGATCACATCTTCTTTCGGCGCCTCGGGCTTGTGCGGGGCGAGATCCGCCGGCGTGGTCGGCACGAGCGCGGTGTTGAGCCGCTGCTCCCAGTCGCCGAGGCCGCGCGCGAGCTCGCCCTTGACGTAGTGCATGAACTCGTTGACCTCGCGCTGCATCCGCTCCATCTTGCGGCGCATGTTGAGGATGATCTCGACGCCGGCCAGGTTCACGCCCAGGTCGCGCGTCAGCGCCAGGATCGTCTCGAGCTCCTGCAGGTCCTCGTCGCTGTAGAGCCGCGTGTTGCCTTCCGTGCGCGACGGCTTCAGCAGCCCTTCGCGCTCGTAGAGGCGCAGCGTCTGCGGATGGATGTTGTACCGCGACGCGACGGCGCTGATCATGTAGTAGCCCTTTCCGGTGACGGCGCGTTTGGCAGCCATGAACTCTCCTTACTCGAACAGATGTCCGCGAACGTCG
Source organism: Vicinamibacterales bacterium (assembly GCA_035711465.1). GTDB lineage: Bacteria > Acidobacteriota > Vicinamibacteria > Vicinamibacterales > SCN-69-37 > DASTCC01. The sequence goes on along the minus strand of DASTCC010000557.1, from coordinate 3,142 downwards.
GCCGGGTTCAGCCGCGCGAACTCGCGCAGCAGGTCGCGCGACCGGTCGTCCTGGAGCGGCGGCAGCACGATCTGCACCTCCGCGATCAAATCTCCGGCCTCGGCGCCGCCAGTCGCCGGGACGCCGTAGCCGTTCACGCGGATCCGCTGCCCCGACGTGGTGCCGGGCGGAATCCGCAGCCGCACCCGGCCGTCGAGCGTCGGCACGTCGATGCGGGCGCCGAAGGCCGCTTCCTGAATGGCGATCGGCATCGTGATCAGCAAGTCGCGGCCGGCGCGACGGAAGTACGGATGCTCCCCGACGTCGACGGCCACATAGAGGTCGCCGGCCGGCCCGCCCCGGGCGCCCGCATGGCCGCGGCCGGGAATCGCCAGCCGCGACCCGGCTTCGAGGCCCGGCGGTGTGGTGAGCGTGACGACCTCGCTGCGCGCCTGCAGGCCGGACGCGCCGCAGCCGCCGCACGGCTGCACCGAGACGCGCCCTTCACCCCCGCAGCGCTCGCAGTTCTTCGTGAACACCATGTGGCCGCGAGCCCAACGCCGCGATCCGCTCCCGCCGCAGGCGGTGCAGGTCACCGCCGGCCGCGGCAACAGACCGCTGCCCGCGCACGCCGCGCAGCGTTCGCGCCGGACGATCGAGATCGGCACCTGCGCGCCGCGGATCGCGTCCGCGAAGGACAGCTCGACGCGCGCCTCGAGATCGGCGCCGCGCGACGGCGCGATCGCCTCGCGCGCGGCGTCCTGGAACACGTCCGAGAACAGCTCGGAGAACGTCGCCGCCATCGGACCCTGCGCCGGCGTCGAGAAATCGAAGCCCGCGAACGACACCGTCGTCTCGATCGTCGCGGCCGCCGGCGCGGCGCCGCGGTCGTACTCGCGGCGCCGTTCCGGATGCCCCAGGACGCTGTAGGCCCGTTGAATCTGCTCGTACATCTGCTCGGCGTCGCGATCACCGGGGTTGATCCCCGGATGGTAGCGGCGCGCGAGCCGGCGGTAGGCTCGCTCCACTTCATCCGGACTCGCGTTCCGGGTGACACCCAACAGCGCGTACAGATTCATGACCAACTCACCGCTCGCGCCGAGCGCTTACTTCTTGTCTTCCACGACTTCCGCGTCGATGACGTCGTCGCCGCCGGGCGCGGCGCCGTTGCCGGCGCGCGGGCCGCTCGCGGTCGGGCCGCCGGCCGACGGGCCGGCGCTGGCGCCGGCGCTCGCGTAGAGCTTCTCGCCCGCCTTCTGCTGCGCCTGCATCAGCGCATCCAGCGTGCGGTCGATCGCCTTCGCATCGTTCGACTCGAGCGACTTCTTGACGTCGTTGACGGCCGACTCGATCGCCATGCGATCCGCCGGATCGAGCTTCTCGCCCGACTCCTTGAGGAACTTCTCGGCGGCGTAGACGGCCTGGTCGCCGCGGTTGCGCGCTTCGACTTCTTCCCGGCGCGCCTTGTCCTCGCTCGCGTGCGATTCGGCGTCCTTCATCATCCGGTCGACCTCCTCCTTGCTGAGGCCGCTCGACGCGGTGATCGTGATCTTCTGCTCCTTGCCCGTGCCCTTGTCCTTGGCCTGGACGTTGACGATGCCGTTGGCGTCGATGTCGAACGTCACCTCGATCTGCGGCACGCCGCGCGGCGCCGGCGGCAGCCCATCGAGATGGAACTTGCCGAGCGTCCGGTTGTCGCGCGCCATCGGGCGCTCGCCCTGGAGGACGTGCACTTCGACGCTGGTCTGCCCATCGGCCGCCGTCGAGAACACTTCGCTCTTCTTCGACGGGATCGTCGTGTTGCGCGGAATCAGCGTCGTCATCACGCCGCCGAGCGTCTCGATGCCGAGCGAGAGCGGCGTCACGTCGAGCAGGAGCAGATCCTTGACCTCGCCCGAGAGCACGCCCGCCTGCACCGCCGCGCCGATGGCGACGACTTCGTCAGGGTTCACGCCCTTGTGCGGGTCCTTGCCGAACATCTCCTTGACGAGCGTCTGCACGCGCGGAATGCGCGTCGAGCCGCCGACGAGCACGACCTCGTCGATGTCCTTCGCCGCCAGACCGGCATCGCTCAGCGCCTGACGGCACGGTCCCATCGTCTTCTGGAGCAGGTCTTCGACGAGCGACTCGAACTTCGCCCGCGTCAGCTTCATCGCCAGGTGCTTCGGCCCGCTGGCATCGGCGGAGATGAACGGCAGGTTGATCTCCGTCTCCATGACCGTCGACAGCTCCATCTTCGCCTTCTCCGCGGCTTCCTTCAGACGCTGGAGCGCCATCCGATCCTTGGAGAGATCGATGCCCTCCTGCTTGCGGAACTCCGCCACGATCCAGTCGATGACGCGCTGGTCGAGGTTGTCGCCGCCGAGGTGCGTGTCGCCGTTGGTCGACTTCACTTCGACGACGCCCTCACCGACCTCGAGGATCGAGATGTCGAAGGTGCCGCCGCCGAAGTCGTAGACGGCAATGGTCTCGTCCTTCTTCTTGTCGAGGCCATACGCCAGCGCCGCGGCCGTCGGCTCGTTGACGATGCGCAGCACTTCGAGACCGGCGATCTTGCCGGCGTCCTTGGTCGCCTGGCGCTGCGCGTCGTTGAAGTAGGCCGGCACCGTGATGACGGCCTTGCTGACGGGCTGACCGAGATAGTCCTCGGCGGCCTGCTTGACCTTCTGCAGCACCATCGCCGAGATCTCCGGCGGCGAGTACTTCTTGTCTTCGCCGGACAGCTGCACCGCCACGCGATCCCCATCGCCCACCACGCGATAGGGCACCATCTTCATTTCCTCGGACACCTCGTCGAAGCGACGGCCCATGAAGCGCTTGATCGAGAACACCGTGTTCTCGGGATTCGTGACCGCCTGCCGCTTGGCGACCTGCCCGACCAGCCGCTCGCCGGACTTGGCGAACCCGACCACCGACGGCGTCAGACGCCCGCCCTCGGAGTTGGTGATCACCACCGGCTCGCCGCCCTCCATGACCGCCACCACCGAGTTCGTGGTGCCCAGGTCGATTCCAATGATCTTGCTCATCACGTACGCTCCCTCGGCCCCAGAAGGGGCTTAAACTTTAGTCTCGTTCATTCTACTTATCTGAGCGTGTTTGTGTCAATAGCAGCTGCGCCTTGGCCTTGGGACTTGGGGCTTGAGCCTCGAGGCTTAGGGCTTTT
>DASTCC010000556.1:0-8308 GCA_035711465.1 Vicinamibacterales bacterium | reverse complement strand
CGCTGGCCGCATCGTGCAGGACATCGTCGCCGCCGACGGCGGCAATGCCTGCACCGTCGTCGGCACACCGCTGCGTGCCAGCGCCGGCGGCGCCGCGCTCGCCAACGGCACCGCGGCGCACGCGCTCGACTACGACGACATGTGCTTCGTGTCGCTGGCGCATCCGAGCGCGCCGCTGGTCGCGGCGATTTTCGCCGCCGGCGAGCTGGCCGGCGCGGCCGGTTCTTCCCTGCTCGACGCCTACGTCGTCGGATTCGAAATCGAAGCCCGGCTCGGCCGCACGATGAATCCCCGCCATTACGAGCGCGGCTGGCACTGCACCTCGACGCTGGGCTCGGTCGGCGCCGCCGCCGGCGTCGGCCGCGTGCTCGGGCTCGATGCGGCGCGCGCGTCGCACGCGCTCGCGATCGCGATGTCGTCGGCCTCCGGTCTCAAAGAGAACTTCGGGACGATGACGAAGCCGCTGCACGCGGGCCTGGCCGCCGAGGCTGGCGTGCGCGCGGCGCGCCTGGCCGAGCGCGGGCTCACCGCCAGTGCGGCGGCGCTCGACGGCCCGCAGGGATTCCTGCGGGCAATGAACGGCGATGGCAAAGACGTCGCCGCCGCGCTCGCCGATCTCGGATCGCGCTGGGAGATTCTCGACACCGGCATCACGATCAAGCTCTACCCGTCGTGCGCGGGCACGCATCCGGCGCTCGACGCGATTCTCGATCTGCGATCGCGCGAGGGCCTGACGCCTGACGCGATCGAGCGCATCGACGTCGGCGTCGACGCGATCACGCCGACGGTGCTGCTCTACGATCGCCCGGCCAGCGGCCTGGAGGCGAAGTTCAGCATGCCGTTCTGCGCCGCCGCCGCCATCGTCGACGGCCGCGTCGGCATCGACACGTTCGACGACGCGAAGATGCGCGACGATCGCATCGTCCGGCTGATGCCGCGGGTCCGCATGCAGGTCGAGGGCACGCTCGACGCGGCGGCGCCGCCGCTGACCGAGGCGACGGTCCGGGTCCAGCTGCGTGACGGCCGCGTGCTGACGCAGGCGGCGCACGGCGCGCGCGGCTATCCCGAGCGGCCGGCCTCGGATACCGAGCTGGACACGAAGTTCATGACCTGCGCGACGCGCGCGCTGACCAACGCGGAGGCCGCGACGGCGCTGGGACTGGTCCGCGATCTCGAAGGGCTCAGCGACGCCCGCTCGCTGGCACGTGCCCTCGCTTCCAGATCATGAACGTCCGCGTGAAGGTGATGACGACGTCGCCGTGCTGGTTCATGCCTGAGGTGCGGACCTTCACGAGCCCGGCGGTCGGCCGCGACTTCGACTCGCGCGTCTCGAGCACCTCGCTCTTCGCGTAGACCGTATCGCCCTCGAACAGCGGATGCGGCAGCTTGACCTCGTCCCAGCCGAGGTTGGCGACCGCGTTGACGGTGAGATCGATCACCGACTGGCCGGTGACCAGCGCGAGCGTGAAGCAGGAGTTGACGAGCGGCCGCTTGAACTCGGTGTGGCTCGAGTACTCGGCGTCGAAGTGGATCGGATTGGTGTTCATCGTCAGGCAGGTGAACCAGATGTTGTCGGCCTGGGTGACGGTACGGCCGAGCGGGTGCTCGTAGATGTCGCCGACCTCGAAATCCTCGAACACGCGTCCCGTCCATCCGGTTTTCACGGCCATCTCAAATCACCCCTTCCCGTCGCCACGCCGCGACGCGCTCCGCGTCAAAGCCGAGATCCTCGAGGATCGCGTCGGTGTGCTCGCCGAGCCCGGGAATCGCGCCCATGACCGGCTCAACGCCGGCGATGTCGAGGGGCGGTACCAGAGCGCGCAGTGGCCCGGCCGGCGAGTCGATCTCGCGCCACCGCGACGTGCGCTGCGGATGATCGCGAAACTCGCCGATCGATCGCAGCCACGCGTTGGCGATGCCGGCGCGCTCGAGCCGTGCGATGACGTCGTCGGTGCCGAGCCGGCTGAACACCGAGTCGATGACGGTCGTGAGCTGGTCACGGTGCGCGACGCGGCTCGGATTGGTGCGGAAGCGATCGTCGTCTTCGAGCGCGGGTTGCTCGAGCACCTCGCGACAGAAACGCGTCCACTCGCGCGCGTTCTGAATACCCAGGTAGACCGTGCCGTCGCGCGTGGCGTGCGGACCGTACGGCGCGATCGTCGCATGGTGCGCGCCGCTTCGCGGCGGCGGCACACCGCCGTAATGCGTGAAGTAGTCGGGCGCGCTCATCCACTCGGACAACGCGTCGAACAGCGACACCTCGAGCGCGGTCCCACGCCCGCTCGACTGGCGCGCAATCAGTGCGGTCAGGATGCCCGAATACGCGTACATGCCGGCGGCGATGTCCGCGACCGAGATGCCGACTTTCGCCGCTTCGTGACCGGCGCCGGTCACGTCGATCACGCCGGTTTCGCTCTGCACGAGAAGGTCATAGGCCTTCTTTGCGGCGAACGGTCCGCGTGACCCATAGCCGGTGATGCGGCAGGCGATCAGCCGCGCGTATCGCGCGGTGAGATCGGCGGGCGCGAGACCCAGCCGATCGGCGGCACCCGGCGCCAGGTTCTCGACGAAGACATCCGCGCGGGCAAGCAGTCGTTCGACGATGCGGCGCGCGTCGGGACGTTTGAGATCGAGCGTCAACGACAACTTGCCGCGATTCAGCCACACGAAGTAGCTCGACAGCCCTTTGACCGTCGTGTCGTAGCTGCGCGCGAAGTCGCCGCCGTCGGGGCGCTCGATCTTGATCACGCGGGCGCCGAGATCGGCGAGCTGCCGCGTCGCGAACGGCGCGGCCACCGCCTGTTCGATGGCGACGACGGTCAGTCCGGCGAGCGGCGGCGGCATGCGGCGGGCCTCAGTAAGAGCGCGGCAGGCCCAGGACGTGCTCGCCGAGATACGCGAGGATCAGGTTGGTCGAGATCGGCGCCACCTGGTAGAGCTTGGTCTCGCGGAACTTGCGCTCGATGTCGTAGTCCTCGGCGAAGCCGAAGCCGCCGTGCGTCTGCACCGCGACGTTGGCCGCTTCCCAGGACGCGTCGGCGGCGAGCAGCTTCGCCATGTTGGCCTCGGCGCCGCAGGCCGCGCCGCGATCGAAGAGCTCGGCGGCACGGATGCGCATCAGATCGGCCGCCTCGACGTTCACGTGCGCGCGCGCAATTGGAAACTGAATGCCCTGGTTCTGCCCGATCGGCCGGCCGAAGACGACACGTTCCTTTGCGTACGCGGCGGCGCGCTCGATGAACCAGCGGCCGTCGCCGACGCACTCGGCGGCGATGAGAATGCGCTCGGCATTGAGACCGTCGAGCAGATACCTGAAGCCTTTGCCCTCTTCGCCGATCAGCGCGTCGGCCGGCACCTCGAGATCGTCGAAAAAGAGCTCGGTCGTCGCGTGATTCATCATGGTGCGAATCGGCCGGATCGTGAGGCCGTTGCCGATCGCCCTGCGCATGTCGACGAGCAGCATCGACAGGCCGTCGGTGCGCTTCTTCACCTGGTCGGCCGGCGTGGTGCGGACGACGAGCAGCAGCAGGTCGGAATGCTCGGCGCGCGAGATCCAGACTTTCTGGCCGCGGACGACGTAGACGTCGCCGTGCCGCGTCGCCGTCGTCTTCAGCTGCGTCGTGTCCGAGCCGGTGGTCGGCTCGCTGACGCCGAACGCCTGCAGGCGCAGCTCGCCGCTGGCGATCCGCGGCAGATACTCGCGCTTCTGCGCGTCGGAGCCGTGCCGCAGCAGCGTGCCCATCGTGTACATCTGCGCGTGGCAGGCGCCCGAGTTCGCGCCGCAGTGGTTGATCTCCTCGAGGATGATCGAGGCCTCGCCGACGCCGAGCCCCGAGCCGCCATACTCCTCGGGGATCAGGGCGGCGAGATAGCCGGCGTCGGTGAGCGCCTTGACGAACGCGTCGGGATAGGCGCGCCGCGCGTCGAGATCCCGCCAGTAGGCATCGGGAAACGCCCGGCACAACTCCCGCACGGCCGCGCGCAGATCGCGATGGAGATCGCTACTCAAGGCGCGGGCATCATATCGTTGTGGGGTCAGATCTTGAATTGCAGCATTTGGTGCCAGACCTTGAATCTCCTTTCAAGCAATTGGCGCCATATTGAGGGTTTCCCACAGGAAGCCTCGAAGCCGGGCACCAAAACGCTGGGACTGTTTGAAAATCGGATTCAAGGTCTGGCACCACATGCTGCAATTCAAGATCTGACCCCATGACGGACGACATCGTCACTCGCCTGCAACGGGCCGGCACGGGCGCCATCTTTGGGGTGCCCGGCGGCGGCGGCAATCTCGATTTGATCGAATCGGCGGGCCGGGCCGGGATGCCGTTCGTCTTGACGTCAACGGAAACTGCAGGCGCGATCGCAGCGCTGGCCGCCGCGGAAGTCACCGGGCGGCCAGGCGCGTGTCTCTCGACGCTCGGACCGGGCGCCGCGTCGCTCGTGAACGGCATCGCCTGCGCCTTTCTCGATCGTGCGCCCGTGCTTGCCTTCACCGATCGCCATCCGCTCTCCGGAGGCGATCGATACACCCATCAGCACATCGATCACCGCTCGCTGTTCGCGTCGATCTCGAAGTGGAGCGCGACGCTGTCGGGCGACGACTGTGACGTCATCGTCGATACCGCTGTTCGTCAGTGCCTCGGACCGCCACCCGGGCCCGTCCATCTGGATTGCGATTTCGGAGGACTAGCAAAGACGGGGACGACGGCTGCTCCAGATCCGACAGGTGCGGGCGGAAGCGGGTACGGGCGGCTGCTCACCGGCGCGAGCAGGCGGCCGCTCGTGATCGCCGGACTCGGCGCTCGATCGGCAGATGCCGCCGCGGCGATTCGTGCGATGTGCGAGCGGCGCTCGCTGCCGGCGATGGTCACCTACAAGGCCAAAGGCGTCATCGCCGACGATCACCCCTGCTTTGCCGGCCTCTTCACCAACGGCGCGATCGAACAGCCGCTCGTCAGTCAGAGCGATCTGATCGTCGGCGTCGGCCTCGATCCGGTGGAATTGCTGCCGCGTCCGTGGCCCTACGAGGCGCCGGCCATCTATGTCGGCGCCTGGCCAGTGCCCGATGGTCAGGTGCCGTTTGCCGCGCAGCACGTCACGAATCCGGCGCACGGCGTTCGCGAGCTGAGCGACCAACTCACGGGCTCGGACTGGAACCTCGCCGATCTCGCGCGCGAACGCGAGCGTTGGCGGTCGCTGATCGACATCCCGACCGCCGGTCTCACCGCGCAGCAGGTCGTGCGCGTCGCGGCCGAGCGGCTGAGCGCGACGCATCGCGTGACCGTCGACGCCGGCGCCCATATGTTTCCGGCGACGATGCTGTGGCCAGTGCGCGCCGTGAACCAGCTGCTGATCTCGAACGGGCTCTCGACGATGGGATTCGCCTTGCCGGCGGCAATCGGCGCCGCCGTCGCCGATCCTTCACGGCCCGTCGTCGCGCTCACCGGCGACGGCGGCCTGCTGATGTGCGCGGGCGAGCTGGCGACTGCGGCGCGCCAGCGGCTCCGCGTCATGACCATCGTCTTCAACGACTCGTCGCTCAGCCTGATCGAGATCAAGCAGCAGGCGAAACGCTACGCGCGAAGCGGCGTCGGGGTCGGTCCAGTAGACTGGACCCAGCTCGCCCAGTCATTTGGCGTCGCGGCCTTCAATGCCCGCGACGAGGCGTCGCTCGCGTCGGCGATCGAGGCTGCGGCTCACGTCTCCGGGCCGAGCTTGATCGAGGCCGTCGTCGATCGGTCGAACTATCTGCGCACGCTGCAGGCCGTGCGCGGCTGATTTGCGGGGATCCTGATGCTCGAAGCTCCGGAACTACTCCTCATTCATGGTGAACGACGGCAGGCCGCGGACCGCGGCACGATCGAGTCGCTCGATCCATCCACCGGAGAGCCGTTCGCGGCGGTGGCGGCGGCGACCGCGACGGACATCGACGCTGCGGTGGCATCCGCGCAGTCGGCGCTCGACTCGAAGGAGTGGGGCGGCGCGATGCCGGCCGAGCGCGGCCGGATCATGATCCGCATCGCACACGCGATTCGCGAACGCGCCGAGGAGCTGGCGATGCTCGAGAGCCGCGACAACGGCAAGCCGCTGCGTCAGGCGCGCACCGACGTGCAGGTCGCGGCGCGCTACTTCGAGTTCTTCGCCGGGATCGCCGACAAGATCATGGGCAACACGATCCCGCTCGGCCCCGGCTTCCTCGACTACACCGTCCGCGAGCCGATCGGCGTCTCGGCGCAGATCGTGCCGTGGAACTATCCGATCCAGATCGGTGCCCGCGGGGTGGCGCCGGCGCTCGCTGCCGGGTGCGCGGTGGTGCTGAAGCCGTCGAGCGAGGCACCGATGACGGCGCTCAAGCTCGGCGAGATCGGACTCGCCTGCGGCCTGCCTCCGGGGGCGCTCAACGTCGTTCCGGGGACCGGATCGGTCGCCGGCACCGCGCTCGCGAGTCATCGCGGCATCCACCAGCTGACCTTCACCGGATCGGTGGACGTCGGCGTCCAGGTCGCGAAGATGGCGGCCGAGAACGTCGTCCCGGTCGTCATGGAGCTCGGCGGCAAGTCGCCGAACATCGTCTTCGCCGATGCCGACCTCGATCTCGCCGCGGCCGGCGTCGCCAACGCGATCTTCCAGAACGCCGGCCAGACCTGCTCGGCCGGATCGCGCCTGCTGGTCGAGCGCAACGCGCACGACGCGCTCGTCGATCGGCTGGCGAAGCGTGCGGCGTCGATGCGGATCGGTCCCGGCGTCAGCGATCCCGATCTCGGGCCGATCATCTCGAAGCGTCAGCTCGAGACCATCGAGCGGTACGTGACCATCGGTCGCGAGGAAGGCGCGGCGATCGCGGCAGGCGGCGCGCGGCCGGCGGATCCGGCGCTCGGGCGCGGCTTCTACTTCCAGCCGACGCTCCTCGATCGGGTGAAGCCCGACATGCGCGTCGCGCAGGAAGAGATCTTCGGTCCGGTGCTGGCGATGATCACGTTCGACGACGTCGAGGAAGCAGCGGCGGTGGCCAATCGTAGTCAGTACGGCCTCGTCGCCGGCGTCTGGACGCGCGACATCAACAAGGCGATGGCGCTGGCGTCAAGGATCAAGGCCGGCCAGGTCTACGTGAACACCTACGGCGCCGGCGGCGGCGTCGAGCTGCCGTTCGGCGGCTACAAGAAGAGCGGCTACGGCCGCGAGAAGGGACTCGAGTCGCTCGCCAGCTACACGCAGGTCAAGAACGTCTGCGTGAAGTTCGCGTGAGATCGGGGCGGACTGCACATGGATCGCATCGGCTTCGTCGGGCTCGGCAACATGGGCCGGCCCATGGCTTCGAACCTCGTGCGCAAAGGCTCGACGCTGATCGTTCACGACGTCAGACCCGAGGCCGTCGAGGCCCTGCGGGCGCTCGGCGCGGGCGTCGCGGAAGGCATCGCCGACGTCGGCGCGGCGAGCGACGTCGTCTTCATGATGCTGCCGACGTCGTCGGTCGTCGACGACGTCGTCGCCGGTGTCGGCGGCCTGCTCCATCACATGGCGGCTGGCAGCGTGATCGTCGACATGAGCACGATCGATCCGCTCGTCACCGATCGGCTGGCCGACGCGGCCGCGGCGCGCGGCATCGCCTTCGCCGACGCCCCGGTCGGGCGGCTCGCCAGCCATGCCGAGCGCGGCGAGTCGCTGTTCATGGTCGGCGCCGACGCCGACACGTTCGCGCGCATCACGCCGCTGCTCGAAGCGATGGGCACGACGATTCATCACTGCGGCGACGTCGGCGCCGGGATGCGGACGAAGCTGGTCAACAACTACCTCGCGATCATCTCGTGCCAGCTGAACGCCGAGGCGATTGCGCTCGCGCAACGCTTCGGCCTGTCGCTGCCGACGACGCTCGACGTGATTCACGGCACGACGGCGACCAACGGCCAGCTCAAGATCGCGTGGCCGGCCAAGGTGCTCAAAGGCGATACGGCGCCGGGCTTCACGATCGATCTCGCGCACAAGGACCTGACGCTGATCGTCGAGGCCGCGAACGCGTCGAACGTGCCGGTGCCGGTGGCGGCCGCGGCCCGGGAGCAGTTCAGCCTGGCGCGCGGCCGCGGCTACGGCGCCAAGGATTTCTCGGCGATGGTCGACGTGCTCTGCGAATCGGCGGGGATCGACAAACCCCGCCTCTGAAAGGGGGTCAGATCTTGAATCTTGGCGTTAGGTGCCAGGTCTTGAATGTCTCCCCGGCGGGGCGTCTCCGCAGAGGGGCGTTTTCGCTGCGGTTTTTCACAGAGGGACTTTTCCACAGAAGGGGCGCGGTGCGGAAAAGTCCTCAATTGGT
>DASTCC010000555.1:0-5915 GCA_035711465.1 Vicinamibacterales bacterium | reverse complement strand
CTCCGGCCCGAAGGGCACCGCTCCGCCCCCGGCGAACAGCGGTTCGCTCAGGAGAGCAACGGCGGCGATGGCCGTCACCGCGCGAACGAAAATTCGGACTGTCATCACAGCTTCAGACGTGCGCGCGCCTCACTCAGACTTGGAAGCAAGTCGGGTACCACGGGCCGCAAATCCAGCGTCAACCGGATGTCGTCATCGCGTCGTCGAGATTCGCCCAGGTGTCACCATCCAGGGCGACGAGCGTCCTCAGATAGAGCTCGACGTCGCCGGCTGGATGCGTTTCACGGACCGACTCGATGGCCTTCTGGATCCGATCTCTGGCAGGCGGTGCAAGGTCTTCCTCGGTGATCATCCCGTTGTCATGGGCGACGCCGAGCGCATCGAGGAAGGCGCCCATGAGCGGGCGGCGGTCGCGAAAGTGATAGGCGATGAGCGCCCGCGTCGCGATCGCGTCCGAGACATCGGCCATCTGCGCGAGCGCCTTGGCGCGGCGCTCGACGGACAGCGCCTGCACGCTCTTGGCGCGGAAGTTCAGACGCCTGGCCAGCGCGACGATCGCTTCGACGTGCTGCACCTGGATCTCGGGTGATTCGCCGTCGCGCCAGAACGCGTCGGCCGCCTGTACGCGCGTCTCGATCGGCATCTCCTTCCAGATCTTCGAGGGACGGTCCGGCATACGATGTTCATCTTAGTCCGTCCCGGAAGCCGCCGGTCCGGCCTTTCGCGGCTCGTATACTCGACGATTCATGTCCGATCGATTATTGACGCCCCGGTTCCTCGTGATGTGTTCGTTCACCTTCACGGTGTTCCTGTCGTTGTTCCAGCTCCTGCCCACCGCGCCGTATCAGGTGATCGCGCTCGGCGGCTCGACCGCGGCGGCCGGGCTGTTTCTCGGCCTGCTGACCTACGCCTCGGCGCTCTCGGCGCCGTTCACCGGGACGATCGGCGATCGGATCGGCCAGCGCCGCGTGCTGCTCATCGTCAGCCTGACGCTGGCCGCGTTCACGTCGATCTACGCGTTCATCACCGACTATCGGGTGATGCTCGCGATCGTCGTCGTCCATGGCGCGGTGTGGTCCGCGCTGCTGACCGCGTCGGGCGCCTACATGGCGTCGACGCTGCCGCCGACGCGGCGCGCGGAGGGGCTTGGCTACTGGGGACTGGCGTCGGTGTTCTCGATCGCGGTGGCGCCGCCGTTTGGTTTCTGGATCTACCGATTCGGCTGGCAGGCGCTCTGCATCGAGATCGCAGCGCTCAACCTGGCGATGGCGGCGATCGCGTGGCGCCTGCCCGACGATCGGCACGATCACGCCGAGGAGCGCGCCGCCCAGCCGGCCGGCGAGAAACGATCGATCGTCGAGTTGCGCGTGGTCCTGCTTGCGATCTCGCTCGGTCTCGTGTCCTTTGCCTACGGCGCGCTGACTAGCTTCTCCGCGATGTTCGCCGACGACCTCGGCGTCACGCCCCGCAGCCTGTTCCTGACGATGATGGCCTGTGCGATCGTCGTCGTCCGGCTCAGCATCGGCAAGCGGCTCGACACGATCGGCCATCGCACGGCGCTGCTGCCGTCGCTGGTCGTCGCGTCGTCCGGGGTGATGTCGCTGGCGCTCACGCAAGGCACGATCACGTTCGCCATCTCCGCCGTCGTGTTCGGCGCCGGCTTCGGTCTGATGTTTCCGGCCTTCGCCGCGTATCTGCTCAACCACGTGCCGGCGCTGCGTCGCGGCGCCGCCTACGGCGCGATGATCGCGGCGTTCGACACGGGCATCGGCACCGGCTCGACGTCGATGGGCTGGCTGATCCATCGCTTCGGGTTCCGCGCCGCCTTCGCGATCGCCGGACTGATCGCGCTCCTGTCGCTGCCGTACTTCATCGTCGCCGAGCGGCGGCTGGGGTACAAAGTGAGTCGCCCATGACCGCCCCGATGACGATGCTTGCCGACGCGCACTGTCACTTCTTCTCGCCGAGTTTCTTCGCGGCGCTGTCGCGTGAGGTCGCGGCATCGGGCGGAGACGGCAGCGACGTCATCGCGCGTCTCGGCTTCGACGATCCGGTCGACAACGAGTCGCTGGCCGATCGCTGGGTCGCCGAGTTCGATCGCCACGGCGTCCGCCGGGCGATGTTGATCGCCAGCGTTCCGGGCGACGAGATGTCGGTCGCGGCGGCGGTCCGGCGCCATCCCGATCGCTTCGTCGGCGCGTTCATGCTGAACCCGGCCGCGCCCGATGCCGCGTCTCGCCTCGAGCACGCGTTCGACGCGGGTCTTCGCGTGCCGTGTCTCTTCCCCGCGATGCACCGCACGCGGCCGGACGACGCGACGGTGGAGACAGTGTTCGCGGCGGCGGCGAAGGCGAAGGCCGCTGTCTTCGTCCACTGCGGTGTGCTGTCGGTCGGGGTGCGAAAGCGTCTCGGCCTTCCCAGCCCGTTCGATCAGCGGCTGGGCGATCCGTTAGCGGTGGCCGCGATCGCGGTCCGGCATCCCGACGTGCCCGTGATCGTGCCGCACTTCGGCGCCGGCATGTTCCGCGAGGCGCTGATGGCGCTCGACGCGGCGCCGAATCTGGTGCTCGACACCTCGAGCTCGAATGGCTGGATTCGCTACCATCCGGGTCTGACGCTGCGCGACGTGTTCGCGCGCGCGCTCGACGTGGCCGGTCCGGATCGGCTGATCTTCGGCACCGACTCGTCGTTCTTCCCGCGCGGCTGGCAGGCCGTCGTCTGGCTGGAGCAGCGCAGCGTGCTGGACCGCCTGGGCCTAGACAGCGACGCCCAGGCCCGCATCTTTGGTGGTAACTTTGCGCGAATCTTTGGGGTCAGATCTTGAATTGCAGCATTTGGTGCCAGGTCTTGAATGGCTTCGTGGCCGGTTCCAGGCCCTGATCCAAACGCAGTGAATGGCAGTGTAGCCTTTTTGGGCCTGATCCACGCGCCCAGATTCAAGACCTGGCACCAAATGCTGCAATTCAAGATCTGACCCCAAGGGGATGTCAATGCAGACCAGAAGCCGCCTGCTCTTCGTCACTCTGAATCTCGCCCTCGTCTTCACCGTGCTCGCCGGCATCAGGCTCGCCAGCCAGACGACGCAGGTCGCGGCGGCCGATCTCGTCCTCCGCGGCGGCAAAATCGTCACGCTCGATCCGGCCAAGCCGGAAGTCCAGGCGCTCGCCGCGCGCGGCGGCGCGATCGTGGCAATCGGATCGGCGCAGGAGATCGCGCCCTTCATCGGACCGTCGACCGAAGTGATCGACCTCGCCGGTCAGCTCGCGATTCCCGGCTTCATCGAAGGGCATGGGCACTTCACCGGCATCGGCGAGGGCAAGCTCAACCTCGACCTGATGAACACGAAGAGCTGGGACGAGATCGTCGCCCTGGTCGCGCAGGCGGTGGAGAAGGCGAAACCCGGCGAGTGGATCTACGGCCGCGGCTGGCATCAGGAAAAGTGGACGTCGACGCCGAATCCCAACGTCGAGGGCTTTCCCACCCATGCGTCGCTCGATCGCGTGTCGCCGAACAATCCGGTCGTGCTCACGCACGCCAGTGGCCACGCCTCGTTCGCCAACGCCAAGGCGATGGAGCTGTCGGGCCTGACGAAAGACACGCGCAATCCCAACGGCGGCGAGGTGCTGAAAGACAAGGACGGGAATCCGACCGGACTCCTGCGCGAGACCGCGTCCGGCCTGATCCGCCGCGGCGCCGGCGCGCCGACGCCGACCGCGGCCGAAACCGAAGCGCGCAACGAGCGCGTCCTCGAGCTCGCGGATCGCGAAGTGCTCTCGAAGGGGATCACCAGCTTCCAGGACGCCGGCTCCAGCTTCGCCGTCGTCGATCGCATCAAGCGCCTGATCGATCGGGGACGCATGGGCGTGCGGCTCTGGGTGATGATCCGCGGCGGCAACCCGCAGAGTCTCGCCGCGAACCGCGTCGTCGGCTACGGCAACAACAAATTGACGGTGCGCGCGATCAAGATCACCGCGGACGGCGCACTGGGATCGCGCGGCGCCTGGCTGCTCGAGCCGTATTCGGACAAACCCGACAGCACCGGTCTGGCGACGACGCCGGTGACCGAGATCCAACGACAGGCGCAAGCGGCGATCGAGGCGGGCTATCAGGTGTGCGTACACGCGATCGGCGATCGCGCCAACCGTGAGGTGCTGAACGTCTACGAGAACACGTTCAAGCAGAACAACCGCAACGGCAAGGACCTACGGTGGCGGATCGAGCACGCCCAGCACATCAACGGCGCCGACATCCCGCGCTTCGGCCAACTCGGCGTGATCGCGTCGATGCAGGGCGTGCACTGCACCTCCGACGCGCCCTGGGTCGAGCCGCGGCTCGGCGCCGCGCGCGCCGCCGAAGGCGCCTACGTGTGGCAGAAGCTGATGACGTCTGGCGCGGTCGTGACCAACGGCACCGATGCGCCGGTGGAGGACGTCGATCCGATCGCGAGCTTTTACGCGACCGTCACCCGCAAGAGCGCGAACGGCCAGGTCTTCTATCCCGATCAGCGCATGACACGCATCGAGGCGCTCCGTTCCTACACGATGAGCAACGCGTTCGCCGCCTTCGAGGAAGACATCAAGGGATCGCTCAGTCCCGGCAAGCTGGCCGACGTGACGGTGCTGACGCGGGACATCATGACCGTTCCCGACGATCAGATTCGGGACGCCAAGGTCGCGTACACCATCGTCGGCGGAAAAGTGCTCTACAAGCAGCAATGAGGTCGTCGGTACCGACGAACGTCAGAGAGTCGTGAGGAGCGAGCCGACCAAAGCCGACCCCTGTGGCATCGTCCGGTTCCGTCTTGTTTAGGACATTAGCCAACTCATCCGCCGGGTAACACACCCGACGAATCTTAGCCCTGAACCGGCCCGCTCCTCCCGACCCCGACGTTCAGACGGCCGCGGCCGCGTTGGTCCGAGGGGACCTGCGCGGTGGCGGGCCGGCGTGACGCCGTGCGTGTTCACTGACCTTGCGGCACGCTTCACGGAAGCGTGCTTCGAGCATCTCTGCGGCGTCGCCGGCCATCGGGGCCAGGCGCTGCCACGCAATCTGGGCGTCGCGAACGGCTTCGGACGCCGCGCGCCATTTCGATTCGTCACTGGAGCGGCCGCCCATCGCGTTGGACGCGAAGGCCGAGCGCAGGCGCGCCGCGAGCAGTTCCGTTTGTGACGTGCCGGTGGATCCCTTCCCGCCCTTGGCCGCGGCCTCGGGAATCTGCTCGAGCAGGCTCTCGACGCGAGCCACGATCTTCTCGAGCTTCTGGCGAACCACGCCCGGGTCGAACTCGGTGCCCTTGAACGCCGCCGGCCACTTGGCGCCGAGCTGTGCGAAGGCGGCCTGCCACCGATCGGCGAGCGTGCGCATTTCGGCGGCGGGAATCGGCACGCCCTTCGTCCACGCCGAGCGCAGCCCCTGCAGGCGATCGCCGAGATCCGCCGGCGCGTCGTCCAACGCGGCCAGCGCTTCGAGCTCGACGACGAGAACCTCGCGTTCGGCCAGCTTGCTCTGCATCGCGATCACGTGACGGTTGTGATAGCGCTCGAAGAATCGATCGGCGGCGGCGCGGAAGCGGGCCCAGACGATCTCCGACTTGTTGCGCCGCACCGGGCCGATCGTCTTCCAATCGGCCTGCAGCCGCTTCATCTCCGCGGCAGCGCTGTCCCAATCGGTCGACTCGGCCAACGCCTCGGCGCGCTCGCAGAGCTGCTCCTTGCGGGTCAGATTTTCGGTCCAGATCTTCTTGCGATCGGAGAGATCCTCGCGGCGGCGGGCGAAGAACGTGTTGCACGCGGTCCGGAAGCGCTGACCGAGTTCGCGGCCGGCCTCACGCGGCACCGGGCCGGTGGCCTGCCACTCGGTCTGCATCTCCTGGAAGCGCTTGGCGGCGTGGCCCCAGTCGTTGGTCTGCGCCAGCG
>DASTCC010000554.1:0-5639 GCA_035711465.1 Vicinamibacterales bacterium | reverse complement strand
CGCGCCGGCCCAGGCCGCCGCCAAGGCGGCAGGAGGGAAGTGAGCGTGGGCCTTCAGGTGCTGCTCGACGAGCAGACGATTCGCGATCGCGTGCGCAGCCTCGCCGCCGAAATGCGATCCGACTACGGCGCCGACGACGTGCACCTCGTCGGCGTTCTCACAGGGGCCTTCGTGTTTCTCGCCGATCTGGTGCGCGCGTTCGACGGCGGCGTGACCTGCGACTTCATCGCCGTCTCGAGCTACGGATCCGGGACGAGCTCGTCGGGCGAGGTGCGGCTGACCAAAGACGTCGATCGCAGCCTCGAGGGCCGCCACGTCGTCGTCGTCGAAGACATCGTCGACACCGGCCTGACGCTGTCGTACCTGCAGGAGATCCTGCGTGCCCGCGGACCACGATCGATTCGCACGGCGTGTCTCCTGAGCAAGCCCTCGCGGCGCAAGATCAACGTGAAGGTCGACTACGTCGGCTTCACCATCGAGGACAAGTTCGTGGTCGGCTACGGCCTCGACGTCGACGAGAAGTATCGAAACCTGCCGTTCATCGGCGTGGTCGGGGAGGTCTGAGTGGCGACGCTGCGGTTCCGTCTGATCGCCGAAGCCGAAGCCCGGCAGATCGAACCGGGCTCGGTCGTCGAGCTCGAGGCCGGAGGCCACGTGACGCCGCTCGCCTGGGACACGCTGCGGTCGCGCCGGATCACCGTGGTGCCGGCAGGCGGGGTCGATGCGTCGATTCCGGCCGACCTGGCGCCGGTGAGTCCCGCTGCACGCGTCGCGGTCGGCGCCGATCACACCGGGCTCAGCCTGCGGAAAGTGCTGGTCGGACACTTGCGTCAGCGCGGACTCGCCGTCGTCGAGCACGGCCCGACCGACGATCGGCCGGCCGACTACCCGGACGTCGCCGCGGCGGTGGCCCTCGCGGTCGTGCGGCGCGAGTGCGACGCCGGGATTGCGATCGACGGCGCCGGTCTCGGCTCGGCGATGGCCGCGAACAAGGTCCGCGGCGCGCGCGCCGCGATGTGCACGTCGGTGACGCTGGCGCGCTACGCGCGCGAGCACAACGGCGCCAACGTCCTGGCGCTCGGCGCGACGCTCCTCTCCGAGCGCGACGCCGTCGAGATCGCCGACACCTTTCTCACCACCCCGACGACCGAGCCCAGATACCTGCGCCGCCTGTTGAAAGTGCGCCGGCTCGAGGATCGCTTCTGATGGAGACGACGTCGATCGATCTCGCGCGGCTGGTGGCAATCATCGCCGAGGAGGTCATCGCGCTCGACCGGCGGGCGACGTCGCGATGCGCCTGTCACAGCGTCGCCGCCGATTGCTGCCCGGACCGCCTGCGCGCGGTCATCGACGCCGGCGCCGCGCGGCTCGGCATGCACGGCGCGAAGAGCGTCTCCGGCGACGTCGCCTCGCTCATCGACCACACGCTGCTGAAGCCGGACGCCACGCGCAAGGACATCGAGCAGCTGTGCGACGAGGCCGCGGCGGCCGGGTTTGCGACCGTCTGCGTGAATCCGACCTGGGTGGCGATCTGCGCGTCACGGCTGCGATCCACCCGGATCGGGGTGTGCTCGGTCGTCGGGTTTCCGCTCGGCGCGACGCCGGCAGACGTCAAGCACTTCGAGACCCGCCGCGTGCTCTTCGACGGCGCCCGCGAGGTCGACATGGTGATCAACGTCGGCGCGCTCAAGTCCGGCGACCTGCGCGTCGTCGAGCGCGACATCGAAGCGGTGACGGGTCCGTGCCGGGAAGCCGGCGCGATCAGCAAGGTCATCATCGAAGCGGCGTTGCTCAGCGACGAAGAGAAGGTCACCGCGTGCACGCTCGCCAAGGCCGCCGGCGCCGATTTCGTGAAGACATCCACGGGATTCGGGCCCGGGGGCGCGACGGTCGCCGACGTCGCGCTGATGCGCCGCGTCGTCGGCGAAGACATGGGCGTGAAGGCCGCCGGCGGCGTCCGCGATCTCGAGGGGCTCAAGGCCATGGTCGCGGCCGGCGCCTCGCGCGTCGGCGCCAGCGCCGGAGTCAAGATCCTTCAGCAGTCGAGGGGCGGCACGGTAACCGCCGGGGCCGCCCCGACGTATTGAGGCGATGCGACGCGTGCTGCTGCTGGGGATTGCCCTCGCGATCGCTGCGGCCGCCGCGAGCGCCGCGGCGAGGACACAGCGCGGCTCCGAGTCCCCGAGCCTCGATCTGTTCTTTCAGGCCAGCGCGTCGGATTCCGCCGCCGCCGATCGAGCGCTGGCGGCCCTCGCGCCAGTCTGGCGAAACGGCTACACGGCGATGATCGTCGACATGGCCCGCTTCCTCAAGAGCGGTCCGGGCACGCCGCGCGCCCGCCTGATCGCGTTTCTCGAGGCGCGCACCGGGCAGCGCTTCGGCGACGATCTCGGTGCCTGGCGCGAATGGATGTGGAAGCTGCCGTACGACCCGCATCCCCGCTACATGGAGTTCAAGGCCGCGGTCTACCGCGGTGCCGTCGAGCCTCGCACCGGCGATTTCCTTCGCGGCCAGGCAGCGATTCGGCTCGACGAGATCGACTGGGGCGGCGTCAAGGTCAACGGCATCCCGCCGCTGGTGTCGCCGCGCGTCGTGTCGGCGAGCGAGGCCGGCTATCTCGACGACGGGCACCTGGTCTACGGGGTGGTGGCCGGGGGCGAGGCGCGCGCCTACCCGCGCCGCATCCTGGCCTGGCATGAGATGGCCCTCGACACCCTCGGCGGCGTCAAGCTCGCCGTCGTCTACTGCACCCTCTGCGGCACGGTGATTCCGTACCGCAGCGACGTCGGCGGAGTCGCGCGCACGTTCGGCACCAGCGGGCTGCTGTATCGATCGAACAAGCTGATGTTCGATGAGGAGTCCGGAAGTCTCTGGTCCACGCTCGAGGGCAAGCCCGTGGTCGGACCGCTGGTCGGCTCGGGCCTCACACTGGAGATGGAGCCGGTGGTGACGACCACCTGGGGCGAGTGGCGCCGGCGCCATCCGTCGACGACCGTGCTGTCGCTCGCAACCGGCTTCGACCGCGACTACGGTGACGGGGTCGCGTATCGCGAGTACTTCGCCACCGATCGGCTCATGTTCCGCGTGCCGCGCGTCGATACGCGGCTGAAGAACAAGGACGAGATCCTCGGCGTCCTGCTGCCGGCGATCGGGGGCGGGCGCCAGGCGATCGCGTTCGCGGCCGCCTATCTGCAGTCCCATCGGATCCACCACGGGACCTACGAAGGGCGAGCGCTGGTCGTGCTGACGACGACGGGAGGCGCGAACCGCGTGTACGAGAGCGGCGCGATCCGGATCGCTCGTTGGCAGGGTGCGGACGCGGTCGTCGATGCAACAGGGCAGACCTGGCTCGTGACCGAAGCGGCGCTGGTGAAAGCGGGAGGCGTGGACAAGCTTCCGCGCGTGCCGGCGGTGCGGGCGTTCTGGTTCGGCTGGTACGCGCAGTTCCCGGAGACCGCGCTCGTCAAGTGAGAGGACGAAGACCGCCTGGGGATGGCGGCCTTCGCCCTCTCAGCTGTCAGGCCGCCATCGCCCGGCGGCCGCGTCGTGCGTCAGATCTTGTGGCGTTCGAGACGACGGTAGAGCGCCGACCGGCTGAGGCCGAGCGTGCGCGCCGCGCGGCTGACGTTGCCGCCGTGCTGTTCCATCGCCTGACGGACCAGCAGGCCTTCCGCTTCGAGCACTTTCATCGTGCCGAGCGCGCCGCCGACGCCGCCGGTTTCACGAGCCTTGAGGCGGCGATTCTCGGCTTCGAGCTCGGCGATGCGGCGGAGCGAACGGCCGAGCTCGGCCTGCACGCGCATCAGGGCGATCATCCGCGTGTCGTCCCACGGCTTCTCGACGAAGTCGCGGGCGCCGCGGCGCATCGCTTCGAGGGCGACCTCGATCGATCCCCACGCCGTCATCACCACCACCGACATCGACGGCGTGTGCTTGAGCAGCGAGGCGATCAGCTCGAGACCCTGTTCGCCGCTGGTGCGGCCTTTCTCGTAGTTCAGATCGATCAGCGCGAGGTCGAACGCGGTGTCGCGGGCGAGCGACAGCGCCTCTGCCGGTGTGGCCGCACCGGTGACTTGAAAGTCGTTGGCCGTCAGGAGCAGACGGATGGCATCGACGACGTCGCGCTGGTCGTCGGCGACCAGCACGCGGAACGGCGCATCCTGAGTGCGGGACTGCGTCGTGTGTTCGGGCATTACGGCATCCAGAGTGGGCATGATCTAGTCCTGTCTTAGAGCTATCAGCGGATCAATGCGGGACGCGCGACGGGCGGGCCAGGCGCACGCCAGTAGCGCCACGAGGAAGAGCACCAGCACGGTGGCGACGAACGTGCCGGGATCCGTCGGTCTGACGCCGACGAGCAGGGTCGAGACTTGCGAGCCGAGGAAGATCGCGATGAACCCGGTGAGCGCCAGGCCGATCAGCAGTCCGGCGAGCACGACCGTCATCGACTGCCGCAGCACCAGCGCGAGCATGCCGGCCGGCCGCGCGCCGAGGGCCATACGGACGCCGATCTCGCGCGTCCGCAGGCCGACCCAGAAGCTGGCGACGCCGTAGATGCCGGACGCGGCGAGCAGCAGGGCGATCGTGCCGAAGATCCCAATCAGGCCGGTCAGCGACCGCTGCCCGGTGAGCGACGCCTCGACCTGCTGATCGAGCGTACGCACGTCGAGCACCGAGAGACCGGAGTCGAGATCGGCGATGACCTTGCGCAGCGATGCGCTCGCCGACGTCGGCGGCTGCGTGAAGCGGACGATCAGGGATCCGAACGATCGGTAGTCCTGATAGAGCGGCTCGTAGATGAGCGGTGCCGGCTCCTCGGCGAGGCCGGTGACCTTGCTGTCCCGCGCGACGCCGATCACTTCGGTGCCGGTATCCTCGCCGAAGAAGCGGAAGCGCTGGCCGATCGGGCTGCGATCGGGCCAGAACTGCTTCGCCATCGTCTCGTTGATGATCGCGACGGGCGGCGCGTTCACCGAGTCCCGGCGATCGAAGTCGCGTCCGGCGACGAGCGGAATCGCGGTGGTCTCGAAGTAGCCAGGCGAGACGTAGTTGACCGGCACCAGGCGCAGATCGCGCGAGGTCGTGTCTTCGGTCTCGAGGAACATGCTGCGGTTGATCTGCACGCCCGCGAGCGGCACGTTCTCGGCGAACGCCGCCGAGACGGCCCCGGGAATGGCGCGGGCGCGCTCGATCACCTGGTCATAGAAGGTCAGGCCGCGATCGCGGTCGTAGCCTTCGCGGCCGATGTTGACGGTGGCGATGGCGACGGTGTCGGTCGCGAAACCGGGCGCGATCTCGACGGTCGCGCCGAGGCTGCGCAGGAACCACCCGGCGCCGACCAGGCTCACGATCGAGAGCGCGACCTGCGCGGCGACGAGCGACTTGCGCAGCCAGCCCCGGCCTTCGCCCGCCGGCATCGCTTCCTGCTTGATGGCGCCGATCACGTCGGTGCGCGACGCCTGCAGCGCCGGCGCCAGCCCGAAGACGACGCCGGTGATGAGCGACAGCAGCATCGTGAAGCCGAGCACCGCCGGATCCAGCGCCGGACCCGTATCACCGATCGGCAGCGGCAGCAGATCCGGCGTGGCCGCGAGCAGGCGCACGAGCCAGCTCGCGAGCATCAGTCCCAGCGCGCCGCC
>DASTCC010000553.1:0-2060 GCA_035711465.1 Vicinamibacterales bacterium | reverse complement strand
ACGAAGCGCGCGGTCTCGACAAATCCCATCGACTCGTAGAGCGCGTGCGCCGGCGCGTTCGACGCCGCGACCAGCAGCGTCATCTGCGTCGCGTCGGCGTCGGCAGCGGCGTTGAACGCACGCTGCAGCAGCATGCGAGCGAGCCCGCGCCGGCGGGCGTCGGGATCGACGACGATCTGCGCGATGTGATCGACGCCCGGCGCGAGCTCCGTGGTGAGCACCGCGGCGGTCGCTTCGCCGCGGCCGCCAGGAACGACGAAGCTCGCGTCGCGCTGGAACACGCCGCAGCCCGGCCCGGCGATCAGGCCGGCGACGTAGTCGCGCCATTCGATCCACGTCCCGCGCGGCGCGAACGCCCGCGTCATCGTCGCTCGCGCGTAGGCGCGGCCGCAGAGCCGCGCCACCGGCCCGGGATCGTCGTCGTCCGGCCAGAGGTGCTGGCCGGCGCCAGCGGCGTCGAATCGGCGCACCGGCGCGGACATGTAGTGATAGGTCTCGACGGCGAACCCGTCGGTCGAGAGCGTCGGCGCCAGGCCGGGCGCGGCGTCGCGCACGGAGACCGCGTGCAGATCGCAGGCCGCCGCTTCCGGCGACTGCGCGATCGCGTTGACGAGCGACTGCGTCGCCTCGACGGTGTCGGCGACGATCATCGCGATCTGCAGCGTGCTCCCCTGGGCCACGTAGCAGGTCCACCCGGCGAGGCGGCGGCCATTCTCCACGGCGACGAAGCCGGGCAGATGACCGGCGGCGCGCGCCGGCTCGATCGGCATCCACGCCACGCTCACGTCCCAGTGCAGCGTCTCGCGCCAGCGCAGCGCCTCGGCGTCGATGAGCGCCTTGACCTCGCGGCTCGGCCGCTGCCGCCAGTCGACAGAGACGATGCTCACGGTTGATCCTCGCCGGCGGACGCTTTCGGCGATCGCAGCCGGCGGACGATGCCGGTCAGCGCCGCGGAGTCGGCGGCCGCCGCCGTATTGGCCGCCCGGATCTGATCGTAGATCTCCCGGCGGTGCACCGGCACGTGCGGCGCCGCGGTGACGCCGAGGCGCACCCCGTCGCGGCCGACGCGCAGGACGCGCACCTCGATGCCATCGCCGATGACGATGGCCTCATCCCGTTTGCGGGTGAAGACGAGCACGATCAGGCGTCGGGCAGCGGATGGTCGAGCGGATACGGCCGATCGCCGTTGACGAGCTGGATGCCGATCATCGGCGCCGGATTGATGACCAGCGGCGCGCGCAGGTTGACGGTCGCCGGCCCGTCCTCGTGCGCGGCGACCAGCGCCAGCCACAGCAGCGGCTGGCCGGGCTGCGCGTTGAGCCGGGCGAGGTCGGACGGCGCCAGCGACTCGGCATACTGGCTGTCCACCCAGCGCGGTTCGATGGCGACGAACGCCGGCGCGCCATCGCCGATGCCCTGCACGAGCGTGAAGGGCGCCAGATCCTCGGAGCCGAGGATCACGAACTGGCGCGCTTCTTCGAACCCGGGCAGGCCGTCGGCGAAGGTGACGATGCCGTCGATGGCGGCGCGCGTCATCGCAGGTAGTCCAGGAGCGTCAGCCGTTCAGCCGTGCTGACCGCGGCGAGGGCGGCGCGATACGACGTGTCGGCCTGTTGCAGGCGCGTCGCCGCTTCCGCCATGTTCGCATCCTCGAGCTTGGAGCGGCGCGTCTCGGCGGCCCTTCTGAGCCCCGAAAGGCGCGCGTAGGCATCGTCGAGGCTGCGCTCGTCGACGCCGAGACGGCCGAGCGCGACCTGGGCGCGATCGAAAGCACGCTGCACCGCGGCCATGCCGGCGCCGATGGCGTCGTTGTCGCCGTTCTCGATCGCCGTGATCAGCGCGTCGAGCTCGGTGAAGACGTCGGTCGCGTCGCCGCCCTGCGCGATCGCCTGGCCGTCGAACGAGACCGCGATCTGCCGGCCGCGATCGACCTCGACGCGCACGGCGGCGGCATCGCCCTGGTAGGTCCAGACGCCGCCGACCTGCGCGTAGGCCGCCTGATCGACGCGGCTGCCCGAGAAGAGATAGGTGCCGTTGAACGTGGTGTTGAGGTTGCCGAC
>DASTCC010000552.1:0-23217 GCA_035711465.1 Vicinamibacterales bacterium | reverse complement strand
CCGCCGATCGCCTGCCGCCGCGCGTGCCCGCGCGGCGAGCGCCCGGACGATGTGCACGGGCGATCGATCGCGAATGGCGTGCACGGCATCGAGCCGCAGTCCGTCGAAGTGAAACTCACGGACCCAGTACGCCGCATTCGCGCTGACGAACTCGCGGACCGGGGTTGAATCTGGTCCGTCGAAGTTGAACGATGGCCCCCAGTCGCTCGACGACGCGGCGTGATACGCCTTGCTGAACTCGGCGAGAAACGAGCCGCTGACGCCGATGTGGTTGTAGACGACGTCGAGGATCACGGCGATGCCGGCCGCATGCGCGGCGTCGACGAACGCGCGGAGGTCGTCGGGCTCGCCATAGAGGTGCGACGGCGCGTAGAGCGACACGCCGTCGTAGCCCCAGCCGAAGCGGCCCGGGAAGTCTGCGACCGGCATCATCTCGATGGCGCTGATGCCCAGGTTCCGCAGCCGCGCCAGGTGAGCGCAGGCTGCGCGCCAGGTGCCCTCGCGCGTGAAAGTACCGACGTGCATTTCGTACACGACGAGCGCGTCAGCGGCCGGTCCCCGCCAGGCCTGATCCGTCCATCCGAACGCGCGCGGATCGACGACGGCCGAAGGGCCGAACGGCCCGTCCGGCTGCCAGCGTGACGCCGGATCTGGAAAGGGCCCCCGGTCGTCAACGAGATAGCGATAGCGAGTACGCGGCGCAGCCGCGGCTTCGCCGGTGAAGTAGCCGTCGTCCGAACGAGTCAGGCGAGTCGCAGTGGAGCGGCCGCCGCCGGGCTCCTCGACGACGACGGCGACGGTCGACGCGTCCGGCGCCCAGACGGCGAACTCCGAGACTCCGCCCTTTCGAGGGATCGCACCGACCTCGATCGCGGCTCGGAGCGTCTTCGTCATGAAACGGCTTCGGCTGCAACCGAAGTGCCATTGCCACGGCGCCGCGGGGCAGGTGGTGGTGAGTATCGCCAGTCGGCCCGCCTCGATTTGCCAGGGTGGATCCGGGACTTCCCGGCGGGGACACGGCCGTGGATTCGAAGGCTCGACGCGGGCGATCTGGCCCTGGATGTGCAATTTCGGGCTCTGGACTGGTCCCCGTGAGCCTGCTCGTTCCGTCCAAGACGCCGCGGCCCTCGCGCGTGCCCGGCGCGACATATCGTCTGCAGCTTCAGCCTGGCTTCGGCTTCGTCGAGGCCATGCGCGTCGTGCCGCTGCTCGCGCGTCTCGGCATCACCGATTGCTACGTCTCGCCGATCACGGCGGCGCGCCCGGGAAGCACACACGGCTACGACGTCTGCGACCACACACGGCTCAATCCCGAGCTCGGCTCCGACGCCGATTTCGACACGTTCGTCTCGACGCTGCGCGCGCATGGCATGGGGCTGGTCGTCGACATCGTGCCGAACCACATGGCCGCCGACGAGAGCGCGAACCCGTGGTGGCGCGACGTGCTCGAGCACGGACGTGACTCGCGGTTCGCGTCGCACTTCGATATCGACTGGGCCGCCGAAGCCCGCGGTCGCCTCGTGCTCCCCGTCCTCGAGCATCCTTACGGACGGGAACTGGATGACGGGAAGCTCCGACTCACGGACGGCGAGCACCGCGTCTCGGTGGCGTACGGGGATCGGCGGTTCCCGGTCGCGGGTGAGGAGCGGGTCGCCGACCAGTCCGCCGACGCGGTTCACGAGGTGCTCGAACGCCAGGCCTATCGGCTCGCCTGGTGGCGGATTGCCGACGACGAGGTGAACTACCGGCGCTTCTTCGCGGTCAACGACCTCGTCGCGCTGCGGATGGACGATCGCCTCGTGTTCGACGACGTGCATCGTCTGATCGGCAAGCTGGTGCGGCGCGGCGACGTCACCGGTCTTCGCATCGATCATCCGGATGGCCTGGCCGATCCGGAGCACTATTTCGCCTCGCTGCAGTCGCTTCAGCAGGATACGTCGCGCGGGACGCTCTACGTCGTCGCCGAGAAGATTCTGACCGCGGGCGAGCCGACGCGCGACACGTGGGC
The DNA here is from genome assembly GCA_035711465.1 of Vicinamibacterales bacterium. Lineage (GTDB taxonomy): Bacteria > Acidobacteriota > Vicinamibacteria > Vicinamibacterales > SCN-69-37 > DASTCC01. Next base: position 21,209 of record DASTCC010000552.1, on the reverse strand, counting down.
GATTCACGGCACCACCGGTTACGACTTCCTTCGCGCGCTCAACGGCCTCTTCCTCGGCAGCGCCGAGCCGCGGGCGCTCGAGCGCGTGCAGGCGTGGTTCACCGGCACGGCGACGCGGTTCCGCGACGTCGCCCATCGATCCAAACTCGCGGTGATGGAGACGTCGCTCGCCGGCGACATCGATCGTCTTGCGCTCATGCTCGTCGAGCTGGCGCAGCGAGATCGGAAGACGCGTGACTTCTCGCGGCGCAGCCTGCGGCAGGCGCTCGTGCATCTCGTCGCCAGCCTCGACGTCTATCGCACCTACGTCACGCCTCGCGGCGTCGACGCGGCCGACCGCATTCGCTTGCAGGCGGCGCTCGATCGAGCGGCGACGCGGCTGGGGCCCGTCCACGCCGACGCGCTCGCGTTCGTCGGGTCGATGTTCCTGACGCCGATCGGACAACGTTGCCAGAGTGCGTTCGTGACGCGGGCACAGCAGGTGATGGCCGCGGTCTTCGCCAAGGCGGTCGAGGACAGAGCGTTCTATAGGGACGCGACGCTCGTGTCGATGAACGAGGTCGGCGCGAACCGACTGCAGCCGAACACCCCGGCGCGCCGCTTCCACGCCTTCATTCGTCGTCGTCAGGCCACCGATCCATTCGGACTCTCGGCGACGTCGACGCACGACACGAAGCTCAGCGAGGACGCACGCGCGCGGCTCAACGCCATCGCCGCCTGCGTGCCGGAGTGGCGGCAGCTCCTCGGCTCGTGGCGAGCGGTCAACGAGCGGCACCGGGTGCGCCTGACGACGCGAACCGCGCCGGCGCGAGCGGACGAGTACCGGTTCTATCAGGCGGTCCTGGCACTGTGGCCGTGTCATCGCGATCCGCTCGACGCGTCGTGCCTCGCGCCGCTGGCCGATCGCGTCGTCGACTATCTCGTGAAGTCCGCCCGCGAGGCGGCGCGCAGCACGAGCTGGATTGCGACGGACGCGGAGTACGAAGCCGCGATCGCGACGTTCGTCCGGCGGGTACTGATGCCCGACACCGGCGCGGAATTTCTCAGCGCCTTTGCGCCGTTCGCGCGCCGGATTTCCCGTGCGGGCGTGGTGAACTCACTGGCTCAGGTCGTCCTCAAGGTGGCCGCGCCAGGAGTGCCGGACTTCTACCAGGGCACCGAGCGGTGGGCGCTGCAGCTCGTCGATCCGGACAACCGCCTGCTGCCGGACTACCCGGCCGCCGCGGACATGCTCGACGCTCTCGATGCGCAGGCGCCGAGTCCGGCAAGCGCGCGAGCGCTGCTCGATCGCTGGGAGGATGGCGCCGTCAAGATGTACGTGACCATGCAAGCGTTGCGGCATCGGCGTCAGCACCCGGCGCTCTATGCCGACGGCCGTTATCTGCCGACGCGAACAGTGAGCTCGAGCGGGCCGGCGCGGGTCCTCGCCTTTGCGCGCCGGCACGCCAGAAAGAGCGTGCTCGTCGTCGCTCCCTATCGCGGGATCGCGGCGAGCGGCGATGCATGGCCGGTCGGCGACTTCTGGAACGGCGCGGCGCTGCGGCTTCCCGCGAACCTGCGCGGCCGCCGCTTCCTCGATCTCCTCACGGGACGGCCGATCGGCCCCGCAGCCGGCGATGGTCAGGTTCCGCTCGCGGATGTACTGCGGGATTTTCCCGTCGCGTTCTGCGTCAGCGAATGATCGAGTTACGCGGAGGCACCGCTCAGTCCGATCTGCCGCAGGTCGCCACCCAGCTGAAGAGCGGCGGACATTCGATCGCGTCGCCGGCGGCGTGCTGCCGGTCCGCCGGCGAGCTCTCGGCGCTGTCGAAGGCGGACGACCACGACGCGCCGTCGCGCGCGGGCGGCAGCACGAACGACGTTGCGTCGAGTCGAGCGTTGAACAGCACGCAGATACCATCGAAAATCAGCACCACCGCGTTGCCAGCGCCCTGATCCCAGTCTTCGGGCGTCATCGCCCGCCCGTCCGGATGGAACCACCGAAGCTCCGGCATCGCCACAGGCTCCCACGGCTCACCGCCGAAGGCACGGGTGTGGGGTCGCGCCGAAATCGAATCAGCATGGCCGTGAACGCGATCAGGGTCTGATCCGCGTGTGCCCAGTCGATGTAGCTGAGATCGCCATCCTGACAGTAGGCGTTGTTGTTGCCCTGCTGCGTGCGCCCCGACTCGTCGCCGTGGAGCAGCATCGGCACGCCTTGTGACAGCAGCAGGGTCACGAGGAAGTTGCGCACCTGACGCGCCCGCGTCGCGCCGATCTCGGCGTCGTCGGTCGGACCCTCCACGCCGAGGTTCCAGGATCGATTGTCCGACGAGCCGTCGTTGTTCTCCTCGCCATTGGCCTCGTTGTGCTTGTCGTTGTAGGAGACCAGATCACGCAACGTGAAGCCGTCGTGGGTGGTGACGATGTTGACGCTGCCGGCCGGCGCGCGTGCGGATCCGCCGAAGACGTCATGGCTGCCGGCGACGCGCGCGGCAAGACGGGGAAGCCCGCCGTTGACCGATCGCCAGAAGTCGCGCACGTCGTCGCGATACTTGTCATTCCACTCGGCCCAGCGCCGCGGAAACGCGCCGAGCTGATAGCCGCCGTCGCAGACGTCCCACGGCTCGGCGATGAGCTTGACGTCCCGCAGCACCGGATCCTGGCCGGCAGCAGCAAGGAACGGCCCGGCCGCGTCGAAGTCTCGATGGCTGCGCGCCACCGTCGTCGCCAGATCGAAGCGGAAGCCGTCGACGTGCATCTCCAGGACCCAGTAACGCGCCGAGTCCATGACCAGCGCGAGCGCCGGGGCCTGCGTGAGGTCGAGAGAGTTGCCAGTGCCCGTGCAATCGAAGTACTGCGAAGGGTCCGTGTCGAGCAGCCGGTAGTAGCCGCGGTTGTCGATGCCTTTGAGATGCAGGGTCGGGCCGAGATGGTTGCCCTCGGCGGTGTGGTTGTAAACGACGTCGAGGATGACCTCGAGGCCCGCCCGGTGCAGCGCCCGCACCATCGTCTTGAATTCGTTCACGGCGTCTTCAGACGTGGATGCGTACTCCGCGTGCGGCGCGAAGAAGCCGAGCGTGTTGTAGCCCCAGTAGTTCCGGAGACCGCGGCCGATCAGCAGTCCGTCGTGAAGGAAGGCGTGCACCGGGAGCAACTCGATCGCGGTGACGCCAAGCCTGAGGAGGTACTCGATGCTGGCCGGGTGGCCGAGTCCGGCGTACGTCCCGCGCAGGGCCGGCGGCACCGCATCAAGCCGCTGGCTGAAGCCTTTCACGTGCGCTTCGTAAATGACGATGTCGCGCCACGATCGACGCGGCCGTTGGTCGTCTCCCCAGTCGAACGCTTCGTCGACGACGACGGAGATCGGACGCGCCCCGGCGGCGTCGAGCGTCGAACCGTGAATCAGCCTCGCGTAAGGATCGAGGAGCACGATCGACGGGTCGCAGCGATGCCCGAGCTCCGGGGCATTCGGACCCTGAACCCTGAAGCCGTACCGCTGGCCGAGACCGACACCCCGGCAATACGCGGTCCGCGTGTCAGGTTGCGTGCGTTCGAGGCCGACCGCCGTCATCCTGTCTCCGTCGAACAGGCACACGTCGACTGCCGTCGCGACTCCGGACGTGAGACGGAAGAACGTTCCGGCGCCGTCCCAGCGGACGTCCCGCCGATCAGGGGCGGGTCGTGGACCGGCGGGCGCTGTGCTCACGGCCCTCGGTCGTCTCTGCACCTTCTGCGGGCTCACGGTCCTTGGCTGGGTTGTTATTGTCATCCATCTGATCGGGATCGTCAGGACCGCCGCGCCGGTCGTTGCGCGGTGTTTCCGTAGGGCCATTCGTCCGGGGGCTGCCGACCGGATGCCGCGGATCGCTTGGCTCGGAATCCGGTGGGATGTTCCTGGGATCGGTTCGCGCTGTCATCGGGCGCTTCCAGCCTGGGATGGAATGCGCACGCTGTTGCCGATACCGTGCCACCGATCGGGTCGCGGCTTCGACGGATGCAGATACCGCACGCGTGAGCTGCGGGCAGGCGCGATGCCACGGTTGAGCACGCGTCTGCCCAGTCCCTAGCGCACGGACGGTGGATCGCGCAGCCAGGACTCGAGCCGCTCCCGCGGCCAGCAGTTGACGATGCGGTCCGGCGGGATCGCTGCCAGCCGTGCGTGGGCTATCGCGATCTCTGCGTACCAGAGCTGGTCGATGGTGTGCGCGTCGCTGTCCAGCGCGAAGATGCAGCCCGCGGCCAGCGCACGGGCGGCGATGACGTGATCGGCGGCCTCGGCCATCGAGATGCCGCCGGCGATCCGCAGGCCGTACGAGTGATCGGTGACGGCCGCGTAAAGATAGCCGCGAGCGATGCACGCGTTCGCGATCTCGCCCACGGTGGGGGAGCCGTCGCTCCATTCGGAGTGCATCTGCAAGTCGCCCCGGTATTGCTCGAGCGTCGGACCGGACAACGAGGCGTCGGAAAGGATGGCGCGGACCGCGGCGCGGCTGAGGTAATGCCGTCGCAACGATCGGCGGCGGTCGATCTCGCCGCGCGATTCGCTGCCAGCGACGGCCTGTTCCACGGTCGGCAATGTCCCGCTGTGCAGCACCTCGAGAATCACCCGGGTCGAGCCCGGTCCGATCCCCTTGATGCGCGGCAGCGACCCGTCCGGCTGCAGCAACTCGGTCAACGGGGCGTCGGGCGCAAATATCGCCGCCGCCCGCTTGTAGCCGAATTGCTTCCGCTTCGACGACTGCGCGAACGCGAGATCGCGAAGGTAGCCGCCGACGACGGCGTTGACGTCCGTGTCGAGCGCGGCGCTCATTTGTCACGGACGATCAGCGGCGCGTCGCGTCCGTCGCACCGCGCTCGCGAAAGCGGAGCTGATTCGATCTGGCGACGGTGCCTTTGAGGACCCGCTCGATCTGTGTCAGCGCGTAGTCGTTGATCGCCGGCGTGTTCGAGACGATGCAGTCGGCGGGCGCGAAGATCTTCAGATCCCGCATGTAGGCGTCGTTCGCGGTGAAGAGCACGCAGATGTTGCCGGCGATGCCGGTGAGGATCACGCGCCGGATCCGCAAGGTCGCGAGGAGCGTGTCCAGCGTCGTGCCATAGAAGCCGGAATGCTTGGGCTTGAGCACGAAGTAATCGCGCGAGGTGGGGCGAAGCCGTTGCGAGACCCGGCGCCCGGGCGCGCCGCCGGCGGTACAGCGCGCCACCGTCCGTCGGAAATCGGATCGCCAGCGGCCGAAGTTGTCGTTGATGTACACGCTGGGCACTCCGGCCGCCGCCGCTCGGCGCTTGAGCGCCGCCAGGCGCGCCGCCATCGGTTCGGCCTGCGCCACCAGCGCCTCCGACCCATCGAAGGCCAGGTCGTTGATGACGTCGATCAGCAGCAGCGCCGTGCCGGCCGACGGCACCGTCACCGGCGCCTGGCGAGCCGTCGACCGCCGCGCATTTCGAGGTGCCGACCGCGTCATCGCAGCGGCGTCTCAGTCGTCTTTGCTGCCCGACCCTGGTTCCGCCATCCGGCGGTGCTGTTCGGCCAGCAGGCCGGCGGGCGTCACGTTCGCGATCGCCGATTGCAGCTTGTTCTTCCAGCCGCTGACGACGTCGCCGTCGCCGCGCATCATCGCGTCGAAGCCGACGCGGGCGACGTCAGCCGGGTCGTCCTTCTTCTGCTGGCCGACCTTCGTGTCGAGCATGTCCGCGCGCTCGAAGAAGTCCGTTTCGGTGGCGCCGGGCATCAGGCAGGTCACGGTGACGCCGCTGCCTTTCAGCTCGGCGCGCAACGCGAACGAGAACGAGTCGATGAACGCCTTCGTGCCGTTGTAGACCGCCTGGTAGGTGCCCGGCATGAAGCCGGCGATCGACCCGGTGAGCAGGATCCGCCCCTGGCCGCGACTGCGCATCTCGCGGCCCACGAGCTGCACCAGATAGACCGTGCCGGTGACGTTCGTGTCGATGACGTGACGCACCTCTTCGAAGTCCTGATCGAGGAAGGCGCGACCCAGTCCGTGTCCGGCGTTGGCGAGCAGCGCGTCGACCGGCCGCCCGCCGGCCGCCGCCCAGAGCTCGTCGACGCCGGAGGTCCGCGCCAGGTCGGCCTCGACGACGGTCACATCGGCGCCGAACGTCCGGAACTGATCGGCCGCTGAATGAATCTCCGGCCGGTCCGCGGCGACCAGCAGATCGAAGCCTTCCTGGGCGCAGATCGTCGCCAGCTCGAGGCCGATGCCCGAAGAGGCGCCGGTCACGATTGCAAACGGCTTGCTCATAGCTCCTCCTGAGGAATCAGGCCCTGGCGAGCAGGGTGACGGGCCTACCGGCGGCGGCCCTTGCTCTTCGCAGCGATTGACCGGCCACCGCCGGACCTGCCGGCGTTCGACCGTCTGGCGCCCATCGCCGCGCCGACCGGCTCTTCGTTCTCGTCCTCTTCGCCTTCGCCCTCGTCAGAGTGGGCCGCATCGGCCGCTTCCTGGTTGATGCCGCCTTCGGCGAGCGACGTCAGCTTCTCGTCTGCCGTCTTCTCCTCATCGAGTGTCTGCTGCAGCAGGTTGACGGCGTCGGTGTGGCCCATCGCCTGTGCCCAGGCGATCAATGTGCCGTACGCGGCCATCTCGTAGTGCTCGGCGCGCTGGCCGGCGGCAATCAGGCAGGCGTCCATCGTGCCGTCGTCGAAGTCCTCTTCCATGATCGCCTTGCCTTCTTCGATGATCCCGGCGATGCCCTCGCAGTGCTTGCCGCGGACCTTTTCGTCGAGGCTCTCGAAGACCTGCTCGAGCCGTCCGATCTGCGCCTCGGTTTCCTCGAGGTGCGATTCGAAGGCTTCCTTGAGCTCGGGATTGGTGGCCGCCTTCGCCAGTTTCGCGAGCGCCTTGGTCAGTTGCTTCTCGGCGTCATAGGTGTCGCGCAGTTCGTCGATGAATGCGTCGTGCAGCGTGCTTGCTTCAGCCATGGTGGGACCTCCTCTGGTCGTCGATTGGAAAGTTGGTGACGCTCACACCCGCGGCGGATCGCTCTCCCGCGCGAAGTGTCGGTGTGCGGCAATGGCGGCGATGAACGCGTCGGCCGCCCCGGCGACGTCGGCGGTCACGATCAGCCCTTCGTCGGGCTCGCCGTCGGAAAGCGCGGCCGGGATGCCGCAGGCCCGGAGCAGTTCCTGGCTCGCGGCGCCCACGAGAATCGGCTTGCAGTGCCGGTACTGGTCTTTGATGAACTCGAGCGTTCGTCCATCCCGGGCCAGCGCGGTCACCGCGTCGGCGCCGTCCGGCAAGACCAGCGCGTCGTAAAGCACGGCCGGCATCGCCTCGAGGCTGACGTCGACTTCGATGGCGTCGCCCGACGCCGGTTGCACGGCGCCGAATGCGGTCGAGACGAACCGCGGGACCGCGCCTTCTCTGGCCAATCGCTTGGACAGCGTCACCAGCCGTGCGCCGTCACAGCCGTCGGCCACGAGGACGGCGACACGACGCGAGCGAATGCTGCCGTCGCCCGGCCGTGACAGGAGCGACAAGGCCGGCGAGTGGGACACCTCCGGCGTGACGTCGCAGTCCATCACCTTCGGCAAGGGCGCCGGCATCTCGCGGATGCCGAGGCCGGCGGCGACCGCCCGCGCCAGCGTCGCGTCGACGTTCATCAGGCCGGCCACCATCCGCTCGCGAACCGCCGGCGTCTGGACGCGCGACAGCTCGAACCGGAAGGCGTTGACGATGTGCTGCTTCTCGACGTCGCTCTGGCTGTTCCAGAACAGCGTCGCCTGGGTGTAGTGGTCGGCGAACCGGGCTGCCTTGCCACGGATCTTGTGATCGCCTTCCTCGCGCGGCTCGCGAACGGAGACGAAGCCCTTCGCGCCAGCCTGGAACGGGCAGCCGCCGCCGAGCGAGTTGGGCTCGTACGACACCCGGCCGCGGTGGATGGCCTGCCGGTGCATGCCGTCGCGCTGGTTGTTGTGGACCTGCGCGACCGGCGCGTTGATGGGAATCTCGTGAAAGTTCGGCCCGCCGAGCCGGGAGATCTGCGTGTCGACGTAAGAGTGAATCCGGCCGGCGAGCAGCGGATCGTTGGAGAAGTCGATGCCGGGCACGACGTGCGCGACGCAGAACGCGACCTGCTCGGTCTCGGCGAAGAAGTTGTCGGGGTTGCGGTTGAGCACGAGCCGTCCGACCGGCATCACCGGTACCAGCTCTTCGGGCACGATCTTGGTGGCGTCGAGCACGTCGAACGTGAATGCTTCCGCCTGCTCCTCGGTGAAGATCTGCAGACCGAGCTCGTACTCGGGATACGCCCCGGCCTCGATCGCTTCCCACAAATCGCGGCGATGGAAGTCCGGGTCGGCGCCGGAGATCTTGACGGCCTCGTCCCACACCAGCGAGTGGGTCCCCGCCTTCGGGCTCCAGTGGAACTTGACGAAGTGCGACTCGCCGCGGTCGTTCACCAGCCGGTAGGTGTGGACGCCGAAGCCCTGCATCGTGCGATAGCTCCGGGGAATCGCACGGTCCGACATCACCCACATCAGCATGTGCGTGATCTCCGGCATCAGCGACGCGAAGTCCCAGAAGGTGTCGTGCGCCGAGGCCGCCTGGGGCATCGCGAAGTGCGGCTCGGGCTTGGCGGCGTGAACCAGATCGGGGAACTTCATCGCGTCCTGGATGAAGAACACCGGGATGTTGTTGCCGACGAGATCCCAGTTGCCCTCGTCGGTGTAGAACTTCACCGCGAACCCGCGCACATCCCGGGCGGTGTCGGTCGATCCGCGTTCGCCGAGCACCGTCGAGAAGCGGACGAAGACCGGGGTCTGCTTGCCCGCCTCGGCGAAGACCGAGGCGCGGGTGTAATCGGTCAGCGGCATCGTGCATTCGAAGAAGCCGTGCGCCGCCGATCCGCGGGCGTGGACGATGCGCTCGGGAATCCGCTCGTGATCGAAGTGCGTGATCTTTTCGCGGAGGATGAAGTCCTCGAGCAGCGTCGGACCGCGAAGACCCTCCGTGAGCGAGTTCTGGTTGTCGGCGACCAGCACTCCCTGGTTGGTCGTGATCGGCCGGGCCGTCGAGTCGACACGTACCCGGTCGAGCGGTCCGACCGTCGGGTTGTGGCCGATCGGCGGCCCACCGCTGCCGACCTTGTCCGAGCTGTTCGATTCGCTCGCGGTGCTCGCGCCGGCGATCGGATCGGCGGGCTTGAAAGCAGCGCCCGGCGGCGGCGCCAGCGCCGCGGCATCGAACTCGGCGGGCTTGTTCGGATTGAACCGGAAGGCCGACGCGACGTCCTCGGTCGCCGCCATCTTCTCGGCGGCGACGTCCTTGACTCTCGGAGTGTCAGGCTCGGCCGGCCCGCTGACGGTAGCGCGGCTGTTTCGTTCGGTGCTTCGCAACTTGCCCGGTCGTGCCGATCGCGTCGGCCTCGAAGATTTCGCCATGGTGCCTGCCGTCGAAGATCAGCGTGCGTGAGCCCGCATCGAGATTGAAGACTGAGCAGGTTGCGTACCAGTGCGCTCGCCAACGTCGTCGTCGGCGAGGCGATGCCATCCTGGAGAAATCGAGCGAAAACGTCGTACCGGGGCGCGCGAGATTCGCACGGCGACCCTGCGCGGCTCTCGATCACTTCCCGGCTCGGCGTTTGCAACGTGATGTCTTCGACCGAGTGGCTGCGAGCGCGATCGCGGCGCTGGCGGACTGACGCGTCCGCCGGGCGGCGAGCGGTATCCATCTGCGTGGGCAATGTGGCGCGAAGCGTCGCAACGATCGGCATGGCGATGGATACGCCACACCCCTGGTCAGACAGGAGAGATCGCATGGCGAAGTACGGCAAATCGGCGTCGAAGAATGTGAAGTCTGCGATGCGCCGGCGCAAGAAGGGCACGCTCAAGAGCGGATCGGGACGCCGCGTGACGAGCCGCAAGCAGGCGATCGCCATCGGCCTCAGCGAGGCGCGCGAGAAGGGCGCGAAGGTGCCGCGGCGCAAGTCTGCCGGCGGCCGCAAGTCCCGGCGCGGCGGGAAGAAGCGTTAGCGCGTTCCAGATGAGCAGCAATGGGATCCCCGACGTCTCGACGCTGGTCGCGCAGCTGCTGGCGCTCGCGTTGCTGTCGATGCCGGTAGCCGCGATCACCTGGGTCGTGACGCACGAAGAGATCCTCCGCGAGGTCCGGGAGTGGTGTCAGGCCCGCAGTCGCTGCGCGAAGGGATGGTGGCGCCGCAAGGCGTTCTATGTCGTGACCTGCGAGTACTGCTTCAGCCACTGGGTGGCGTTGCCGGCGGCGCTGCTCACCGGATTCAGGCTCGTCTATCCCGGCTGGCTCGGCCTGCTCATCGGCTGGCTGGCGCTCGTGTGGATCGCGAACGTGTACATGACCGCGTTCGTCAGGCTGCGGCTGGACGTGAAGGGGGAGCGGCTGGAAGTCGCCGAGCGCGAACAGCGGGTCGGAGACCAGAAGAGATCGTCACGCGCCGGGTGACGCCGGCATTTTCAAGGAGTGCCGATGGCTGCGAAGAAGCGTCAGCAGAGAAGCACGAGGTCACGTTCCAAAGCGGGCAAGCGCGATCTGGTCCGTCGCCCGAAAGCGAGCTCGTACGCCAAACGCTCGTCCACAGGGCGGTTCAAGGAGATGGACGACGTCGGTCGATCGCAGAGGACGGACAAGCCTCGCCGGGCCAGGAAGAAAGTGCGAAGCGGCTACGGCGATCAGGGCGACGCGAAGCGGACGGGCGGTCGAGGCGGCCGTCGGCGCAGCTCGAGCCGGAAGAGCCGACGATGATCGCCTCGACGGGCGATCACCAGTGCCTGGCGACGGCTTCGGGATCGAACAGCATCTTCACGTAAGGGAGCGGGACGCCAGCTCGGCAACGAGCGCGCGGCGCATCAGTACCCTGCCGCCGCGATCACAATCCCCACGTCGCCACGACGTCGTCGAGCTCGGCCGACAGGTTGGGCCGGTTGTTGTTGAACCAGGTTCGGAACTGTCCGAAGTTGATCTTCCGGCTCTCGAGCACGGCTTCGACGATCGGTTTGAGTCCGCCGGCTTGCAGCGGCATGCCGAGGAACAGTCCGCCGAAGATCGCGCCTTCGTCGATCGAACCGTTCAGCGTGAGGCCGGCAGCCGGCCTGGCTTCGATCCGCCGCTGCGGGCCGGAGTCGTCGATCGTCAGCCTGCCGACGCGCGTCACGCCGGGCACCCGGTTCCTCAGATCGTCGATGACGTAGCGTCCCGCCTCGGGCGGCGCCGTCGGGAACGTCGTGCGCCGGGAGCGCACGGACTCCGACAGGCGCGTCGAGAGATGATCGAGCGCTTCGATGAAGGCGACCATCGGCGTCGTCGGGACGGCGATGCCGTGCGTGGCTGGGAGACCGTTGGCCAGTTGCGTCAGGATGAAGCCGAGGTAGTCGTTGCGGATGGTGGCGCGCTGTGCTCTCGTGAGCAGCGAGAAGTGAAGCGCGTGCGCGAGCTCTGATGGCACGAGCGTGAGGCCAAGGCGGTTGCCGTTGGCCATGGCGCCGCTGCCGGCGAAGAGCCGGAACTCCGGCGGGTCGGTCTCCACGTAGACGCGCGGCCAGTCGCCGGTGCCAATCGGGTCGGTGATCGACATGATGCGAGGCAGCGGCGAGGTGATGCCGAATGCCGAGAGCAGCCCTGACATCACGTTGACGGGCGACGGAAACATGAACTCGATCCGCTTGGCCTGGTTGCGCGTCGTTTCCAGATCGTTGCTGCGGCCGAGCGGAAAATCGCCGGCGCTCAGGAACGGCTCGAATTGCCGCCACACCAGGTGATAGGCCGCGAAGATCTGATTGAGCAGCCGGAAGTGGTTGATGAAGGGCTGCGTGGCGCGAACGGTTGCGGTGGCCCGGCCGCCGCCCGCCGGCCGTCTGATCGTGAACGTCGGGATCACCGGACAACGCTGGAGCACGTCCGTGCCGTCGAGGACGCGGGCGACGGAGTTCTGACAGATGATGGTGATGTCCGCGGAGGTCGTGAGCGAATCGATGCCTTCGTTGCCGTCCTTGTCTCTAATCACGCCGTTGACGTCGGTGATGTAGGTCGGGCCGAACGGCTCGTGGCGAACGTAGACGCAGCGCAACGGCGCCGCACCGGGTCCTGCGATGTCCTGGCCGCCGTGGTTGACGCTGAGCATGGCCCGAATCCTTGGCATGCGGTCCTCCTGCGCTACGCGCGCTCACAGAATAGTGGCGAGCTGTTCGGCGATCCCGCGCGATCGCATCGCGCTGGCGGGGCGACAACTCGACGATCCGCCCCGGATGCCAGGGCGTCGGGCTCCGCGCATCGACGGCGATCACCAGCTTGCCGCTCGGCAGCTGCGCGATGTCGCCTACGCGCCCGACGTTCCTGGGCACGATCTCCGTTTCACCCGTGGCGGAATCGTAGCGCAACAAGTGTGCGGCCCCCAGAACTTCGCCGGCAGGATCGACGCGGCGCGGGCCGCGGCTTCCGACATGCCGGAGACCGGTGTGCCGTCACGGATGACGACTGCACGGCGCCGGCGAGGATCGGGTTGTCTCCCGGAATCGTCGGTCATGAGGCCATCGCTGACCCGGCGAGCGCGGAGTATGCCCGACAGGACATACTCGGTGCTCTTTGCCAAGGAGCCGCAGCCGTTGCCAGAGCCAATCACGACCGCTCCTCCTCGCACGGCGATCATCATCGGCGCATCCTCCGGGATCGGGGAAGCCCTCGCCCGCGAGCTCAATGGCGAAGGCTGGCGCCTGGCGCTGCTGGCGCGAAGGCTCGATCGCCTCGAAGGGCTGCGTCAGACGTTCGGATCGCACACGGTCGTGCGTCGCACCGACGTCTCGCAGCGGGATGCCGCCGCGATCCTGGAGGCCGTCATCGACGAGCTCGGAGGCGTCGATCTGATCGTCATCAGCTCCGGCACCGGCCACAACAATCCCGATCTGCGGTGGGAGCTGGATTTCGACACCATCTCCGTCAACGTCGTCGGCTTCATGGCCACGGCCGAGGCGGCGATGCGGTATTTCCTCAGGCGCGGCCGCGGCCACCTCGTCGGGATCACGTCGGTCGCCGCGCTGCGGGGGAATCGGGCGTCGGCCTATGCGGCGTCGAAAGCGTTTCAGTCCGTGTTGCTCGACGGCCTGCGCGATCGGGCGCGGCACAGCGGACAGCCGATTGCCGTCACCGAGGTCCAGCCGGGCTTCGTCGACACCGCGATGATGCAACCGGAGCGTCCGCTCCCGGGTGTCGTCAGGTTGCTGCTGGTCGCGTCGCCTGACAAGGCGGCGAGGCAGATCCTTCGAGCGATTCGAAAGCGGAAGAAGCACGCGTACATCACGAAGCGTTACGCGCTCGTCGCGTGGCTGCTCAAGCGCCTGCCGCGACCCGGCTGATCCGCGCCGCTAGCCCGACCACGCGGCCGCTGGACGATCGGTGAGCCAGAGGATGAAGTCCGTGGGCGGCGGCTGCGTGCCGTGCCGCCGGAGCAGCTTCGCGCACTGAGCCCGATGCCCGTGCGAGTGCAGGCACACCTGCACGAGCGCCTGGGAAACCGAACATCGCCCACTCGGGATGAGCGCGTTCTCGAGCGTTCGATCGAGATCGCTTTCCGCCGCGTTCTCGAGCCACTTCGTCTCATCCGTCTGAGTGCGGCCGTACCGCTCGATCAGATCGTCGAACGAGGGTGACGGCAGAGCCTCGACCTCGTGAACGAACGGCATGCCGAGCACCGTGAGCAGCCAGAAGCGGTTGGCGAGCAGAATGTGGTCCAGCAGGTCTCGCAGCTCGGGATCCGATCTCGCCGCGTCGTTCTGCCGGATGGCCTGCAGCAACGCGGCGTTCGCGAAGCCCTTGTGCGCGACCAGGTCGCGCAGCATGTCGAGCATGGGGAAGATCCTAATCGACGACGTCGCCGGGACGGCACGCCTGTTGTAAGCGCTGAGTGGGTGACGGCTGACGACTGGCTACGGGCTGCAGCCTGCAGGCTACGGGCCGCAGGCTGCAAGGCCAACGAGCCCATCGAGCTGGTACTCGACAAACGGAGAGCCCCTACGCCATCGAGGTGTCGGTACCGTCGCTGAGTGATCGGGAAGATCTTGATTGGTGCCGAGGGGCAGAATCGAACTGCCGACACCGTGATTTTCAGTCACGTGCTCTACCAACTGAGCTACCTCGGCACTGAAGGGCGCGGTAGAGCAATTACAGAAGGAAAAGCATAGCACACGAAGTTGGTGCCGATCGTCGAACGGCCAGGCTCAGCGACCCGGTTGCAACACGTCGAGACCGAGGGCCCGCGCGGCGCCCGCGAGTCGATCGTCATAGGTGATGAAGGCGTCCGGCAAGTCGCCGATCGACAACGCCGTCGCCAGGTGGATGGCGTCGAGCGTCCGCAGTTCAGGCGCGCCGACGTCGCTCGCCGTCCGAACGACGACGTCGTCGATTCGCACCAGCGTGAGGGCGCTGAGGACGGCCTCGAGTCGCCGGCGAATCGCCGGCGAACGCGTGACGCGTCGCAAGGCGCGCCGGGATTCGATCGCCGCCAGCGCGCTCGACACCAGGTCTTCCCAGCCTTGGAGCGCCCGCGTCAACGGCTCGCTCTCGCGCTCCGGCAGCACCAGCTTCAAGACAGCCGAAGAATCCAGATAGACGGGGCGGAAGTTCACCGATCGTTCCGGCGATCGTCCGCCAGGGCCTGCTGCGCCCGGCGGCCGAGATCGGCCCGGAGGCCCGACGGCAGCGCCCGGAGCTCGTCCAGGCGCCGCGCGGGCGCGATCGCCCGTCCGCTCGCGATCAGACGCGCGCTCGCGGTTGTCTCCGGAGGCAGCGGGGCGAGTACCGCCACCGCGTAGCCACGGTCAGTGACCTCCAGCGTCTCGCCCCTGGCCACGCGTGCGAGGTACACGCTCAGGTTCTGCCGAAGCTCCCGCACGCCGACGCGGTCACGCGCAACGGACATCCGCGATCGCCGACCCGGCATGTAGCACATCGTAGCACATTGGGCGCAGCTTGCGACTCGGACGATCGGGTGGCGCGGCGGTGCGAGGGTCAGATTCGCTCCACCAGTCCCGGCCCGATATCGCCGACGCTGCGCACGCCGGCCAGCGCCATCGCGAGATCGATCTCCGATCGGAACATCTCGAGCACGCGCGCGACGCCGGCTTCGCCCTGCGCCGCCAGCGCCCAGAGGTACGGGCGGCCGATCAGCACCGCCTTCGCGCCGAGCGCGATCGCTTTGAGCACGTCGGTGCCGCGGCGGACGCCGCCGTCGAGCAGAATCGGAATCCGGCCCGAGATCGCGTGCGCCACCGCCGGCAGCGCGTCGATCGTCGCCATCGTGCCGTCGAGCTGACGGCCGCCATGGTTGGAGACGACGACGGCGGCGGCGCCGTGCTCGATCGCGTGCTCGCCGTCGGATGGCGCGATCACGCCCTTGATCACCACCGGCAGCGTCGTCGTCGCGCAAAGCCAGTCGACCGATTCCCACGTCAGCGAGGCGTCGAGCAGGCGGTGCACGTACTCCTGGAAGCTCGAGCTGCCGCCCCAGCGGGTCGCGTCGTTCCGGCCGTAGCGCTCGAGATTCTGAATCGAGACGCCGTCGGGCAGGTTGAACGGGACGCGGACGTCGCGCTCGCGCCGGCCGAGCCGCGGCGTGTCGACGGTGAGGACGATCGCGCGATAGCCCGACGCCTCGGCGCGCTGGATCAAGTCGCGTGTCACCTCGCGATCGCGATAGACGTAGAGCTGGAACCAGCGGGCGCCGTCCGGCGCGGCGAGGGCGATGTCCTCGAGCGACGTCGAGGCGATCGTGCTGCAGCACATCAGCGTGCCGGCGGCGGCCGCGGCTCGCGCGGCGGCGATTTCGCCGTCCGGATGCCCGAGCCTGTTGAAGGCCGTCGGCGCCAGCGCCACCGGAAAGGGCAGCCGCGTCCCCAGCATCGTGGTCGAGGTGTCGACCTCGTCGACGCCGGTCAGGACGCGCGGACGGAATGCGAGCTTCGAGAAGCCGCGCTCGTTGGCGGCGAGCGTGATCTCGTCATTGGCGCCGCCGGCGTAGTAGTCGTACGCCGAAGGCGACATCAGCGATCGCGCGATGGCTTCGAATTCCCTCGGATTAACGGGTGTGATGGGGGCCGACACGGCAACATCATGCCGCAAGCGCCGCAGCGGGCCAAGATGCGACGGACCGCTGCGAGGTGGCTCGCAGCGGTCCGTGTCGTGAAAGCGGGAGCGCTATTCGGCTGCGGCGCCGTTGGCCTCCGGCAGGCCCAGTTCCTTACGCAGCTTGCCCTCGATCGCACGCGCGATCTCGGTGTTCTGCTTGAGGAACGCCTTGGCGTTCTCGCGGCCCTGGCCGAGCCGTTCGCCGCCGTACGAGAACCAGGTGCCGCTCTTCTCGATGATGTTCTTCTCGACGCCCTTGTCGATGAGGTCGCCTTCGCGCGAGATGCCCTCGCCGTACATCACGTCGAACTCGGCCTCGCGGAACGGCGGCGCGACCTTGTTCTTCACGACTTTGACGCGCGTGCGGCCGCCGACCATCGTGTCGCCGTCCTTGATCGCGCCGATGCGGCGGATGTCCACGCGCACCGACGAGTAGAACTTCAGCGCGCGGCCGCCCGTGGTCGTTTCGGGGTTGCCGAACATCACGCCGATCTTCTCGCGGAGCTGGTTGATGAAGATGAGGCACGTCTTCGACTTGGCGACGACGCCGGTGAGCTTGCGGAGCGCCTGCGACATCAGCCGGGCCTGGAGGCCCATCTGCGCTTCGCCCATCTCACCTTCGATTTCCGCGCGCGGCACGAGCGCCGCGACCGAGTCGACGACGACGACGTCGACGCCGTTGGAGCGGATCAGGACCTCGGTGATCTCGAGCGCCTGCTCGCCGTTGTCCGGCTGCGAGACCAGGAGGTTGTCGAGGTCGACGCCGAGCTTCTGCGCGTACTGCGCGTCGAGCGCGTGTTCGGCGTCAACGAACGCGGCGACGCCGCCGAGCTTCTGCGCCTGCGCGATGGTCTGGAGCGCGAGCGTGGTCTTGCCCGACGATTCCGGTCCGAAGATCTCGATCACGCGTCCGCGCGGCAGGCCGCCGACGCCGAGCGCCCAGTCGAGGCTGATCGATCCGGTCGAAATCGCCGGAATCGGCGCGATCGCGTCCTTGCCGCCAAGGCGCATGATCGAGCCCTTGCCGAACTGCTTCTCGATCTGTCCGACCGCCAGCTCGACGGCTTTTGCGCGTTCCTTGTCCACGAGACGATCTTCCACTCTGACGATTTTTTCAGAACGTTCCGGTGCTGCCATGGGTCTCCTCGCCGATGCGCCGCCAAAGGGGGCGACGCTGGCCGGACTGAACGCGATTCTAGGGTCGTGCCAGGACTGAGTCAAGCGAAAATGGCGATCCATGTCTCAATATCCTCATGTGAAGCAACAGCTTACGGATGTGACGACTTTCGCCCCTCGCTCACGGGATCGCAGATTCTGCGACCCGGCTCACCACGTTTCATTGAGGATTCTGAGACCGGGGTCTGACAGGGGAGGACAGAGGGAGGGTGCTGGGTGCTAAGGGAAGGTGCCGGGTGCTGGGTGCTAAGTGCCAGGTGCTAAGAACGAAAAGAAAGGCGACGAGCGTCAGTTCGTTCCTCGCACCCAGCACTCAGCACCCAGCTCGGGCCCTGCGATTAGCCCCCGATGGCGGAAAAGGGAACATCCAGAATCGGGTACAGCGCCCAGTCCTTGTAGTTGAAGTGCCACCACTCGTTCGGCTCGACGGTGAAGCCGTGGCGTTCCATCGCGCGGCGGAGCAGATCGCGTCGGGCGCGTTCGGCGATCGTGCCGCCGGCGTAGTTGGGATGCGACCGTTCCGTCATCTCGTCATAGGCGCCCGGCATCTGTACTGCCTCGCCGCTCGCCAGGTCGTACATCGTCAGATCCACCGCGCAGCCGCGATTGTGCTTCGAGCCCTGCGCCGGATTGGCGACGAAGTCGCGCTGCGGCCCGCTGGTCATGTCCCAGAAGAGCTTGGTGATCGACCATGGCCGGTAGCCGTCGTGAACGAGCAGACCGTAGCCGTGGGTGGCCAGTTCCCGATGCGCGGCGACGACGGCCTCGGCGGCGGGGCGTTGCAGGATCGCGCGGGCCTCGGGATAGACGATCTTGCCGAGGAAGTTGTTGGTCGTGGCGTAGCGGATGTCGAGCTTGATCGTCGGATCGAGCTTCACGAGATCGACCAGATCGGCTTTGCGCGTCGCTTTCGGATCCTTCGGCGGCCCGGTGAGCGTCTGCGCCGCCAGCGGCGACAGCGCGAGCACGAGCGCGATCAAACGGACCGGAAACGATCGGGCGATCACGGCGGAGTTATCGCACGAACGCGACAATGAAACAATGACGCGGTGCCGAGCCCTCTAGGACACACGATGGCGGCGGTGACGATCGGCTGGATCGTCGCGCCGCCGGCCGATCGATCCGCGGCGATCCGGCAGGCCGTCGTCCTGGCCGCGGTCGGCGTCGCGCCGGATCTCGATCTCTTGATCGATCGCCACAGCCAGGAAACGCACAGCGTCGGCGCTGCGGTCATCGCCGCGTCGGTCGCCGCGCTGCGGCGGTGGCCGGTGGCGAGCGATCGGCTCCGCATCTGGGTTGCGGTCTTTGCCGCGTGGCTCAGCCACCCGCTGCTCGACACGATCGCGCTCGACACCTCGCCGCCGCTCGGGGTGATGCTGTTCTGGCCGTTCGAGTGGACGCATTACCAGACCGGCTGGTCGATCTTCGCGCCGATCTCGCGCCGCTACTGGCTGCCGAATTTCGTGCCGCACAACCTGATGGCCGTGGCACGCGAGATCGCCATTCTCGGCCCGCTGGCGGCTACGGCCTGGTGGATGCGTGTCGGCGCGGCGCGCCGGCGTCAGTACGTGTAGAAGCCGCGTCCGCTCTTGCGGCCGAGGTGGCCGGCCGCGACCATGCGGCGGAGCAGCGGGCAGGGACGGTACTTCGGATCGCCGAGGCCGTCGTGCAGCACCTCGAGGATTGCGAGGCAGACGTCGAGGCCGATGAAGTCGGCGAGCGTCAGCGGCCCCATCGGGTGGTTCATGCCGAGCTTCATCACCTGATCGATCGCCTCCGGCGTGCCGACGCCTTCCATCACGGCGAAGATCGCCTCGTTGATCATCGGCATCAGAATCCGGTTGGCGATGAAGCCGGGATAGTCGGCGGCTTCCACCGGCGTCTTGCCGAGCGTCGTGCACAGATCGGTCGCGACCTTCATCGCCTCCGGCGACGTCGCCTGGCCGCGGATCAGCTCGACCAGCGTCATCAGCGGCACCGGGTTCATGAAGTGCATGCCGAGCACGTTCTGCGGCCGCTTGGTGACGGCACCGAGCGTCGTGATTGAAATCGACGACGTGTTGGACGTCAGGATGACGTCGTTGCGGGTGATCGCGTCGAGGCGGCGGAAGAGGTCGCGCTTGACGTCGAGGTTCTCGAAGACGGCCTCGACGACATAGTCGACGCCGGCGAAGTCCTCGAGCGACGGCGCCGCCGCCAGCCGCGACAGCGCCGCGTCACGCGCCTCGGTCGTGAGCTTGCCCTTCTCGACGAACCTGCCGAGGCTCTTCTCGATGGTGGCGCGCGCCTTGTCGATCGCGGCGGCCGACGCGTCGTGCAGCTTCACCTCGAATCCGGACTGCGCGAACACCTGGGCGATGCCGTTGCCCATGGTGCCGGCGCCGATAACGCCCACGGATCTGATCACGTTGAGAGCTCCTGTCGGTGTTTGGCGTGAGGCTTGGGGCCTGAGGCTTGGGGCTCGCGGCCGGCAAAGACCACGCTTCGACAGGCACGCTCTTGCCAGGCCCCAAGGCCCGAGGCTCGAGGCTCGAGGCGGCGGCGCACTAGACGATCTCCACCGCGAGCGCGACACCGTTCCCGCCGCCCAAACAGAGCGTCGCGATGCCGCGCTTCTGGCCGCGGCGGCGCAGCGCGTAGATCAACGTCGTCAGCACGCGCGCGCCGGAGGCGCCAATTGGATGGCCGAGCGCCACGGCGCCGCCCTGCACGTTGACGCGTGCCGGATCGAGGCCGAGCTCGCGCGTGACGGCGACGGCCTGGACCGCGAACGCTTCGTTCAGCTCGACGAGGTCGGCGTCGGCGGCCTTCCAGCCGGTCTTCTGCCAGAGCTTCCGGACCGCCTCGACCGGCGTCATCATCACGAGCTTCGGCTCGAGGCCGGCGGTGGCCTGGCCGACGACGCGGGCGATCGGCGTGACGTTGAGCTTCGCGGCCACATCCGCGCTCATCACGACGAGCGCGGCCGCCCCGTCGTTCACGCCCGGCGCGTTGCCGGCCGTGACCGTGCCGTCCTTCTTGAACGCCGGCTTGAGGCGGGCGAGCGACTCGGCGGTCGTGTCCTCGCGAATCGACTCGTCCTTGTCGACGACGAGCGGGTCGCCTTTCTTCTGCGGAATCGAGATCGGCAGCATCTCGTCCTTGAACCAGCCCTCGCGCGTCGCGTGCGCGGCCTTGCGATGGCTGTCGGCGGCGTACTGATCCTGTTCCTCGCGCGTGACCTTGTACTTCTCGGAGACGTGCTCGCCGGTCAGGCCCATGTGGATATCGTTGAACGAATCCCAGAGGCCGTCGTGAATCATCGAGTCGATGATCTTGCCGTCGCCCATGCGCAGGCCGTCGCGCACCTTCGGCAGGAGATAGGGGCAGTTGCTCATCGACTCCATGCCGCCGACCACGGCGATGTCGAAGTCGCCGGTGGCGATCCCCTGCGCGGCGAGCATCACGGCCTTGAGACCGGACCCGCAGACCTTGTTGATCGTCAGCGCAGCGACGCGATTGTCGAGGCCGCCGTTGATCGCGGCCTGGCGGGCCGGCGCCTGACCGAGACCCGCGCCGACGACGTTGCCCATGATGCACTCGTCGACCCGGCCGGGCTCGATGCCGGCGCGCTCGACCGCTTCGCGCACGACCATCGCGCCGAGCTCGGTCGCCTTGAAATCCTTCAGCCCGCCGAGGAACTTGCCGGTCGGGGTTCGCACTGCACTGACGATGACTGTTTCACGCATGAATGAGAGCTCCGTTCGTGCTCAGAAATCTTCGATCTCGATGTTGCCGACGACGTTCGGGCCGAGCAGCTGTTCGAGCCGCTGGCGGAGGATCGGGCGGGCGCGGCGGGCTTCCTGCTGCCAGGCCGGGGTCGCGGCGCGAACGTGCAGCGTGCCGTTGCCGGTCCACGCGACCTTGGTGGCGCGCCCGAGCGCCGGGCCGGCGGCGATGCGC
>DASTCC010000551.1:0-4002 GCA_035711465.1 Vicinamibacterales bacterium | reverse complement strand
TTTGGCCTTGGGACTTGGGGCTTGGGCCTCGAGGCTTAGGGCTTTTCAAGCCTTCAGGCCTTCCAAGCTCCACGCTCCGCATTCCTGCTATGCTCAAGCCAGCCAGCCTGTCTGACTTGAGGGCGACATGACCTGGAACTTCAAAGTCAGGCATCGGAGTCCGGCGGGTTCTCCCCTTCTGATTCCAGCCACGACCGTCGCGTTGCTGCTTGCAGGACCGGCGTATCGTGCCGCGACCGCGGGTCAGACCGCGCCGCCGCGCACGTATTCGACCAGCGCGGATGTCGAGACGATTCAGGACTTCACCGGCGAAATCCCCGCGCATCTCTCGGTCGTCGACGGACCGGTGACGCTCGAGCGCGAGGGACGCGCCGAGGCGGCCGAAGCCAACATCATTCTTCTTGCCGGCGATCGGCTGCGCACCGCGCGCAGCCGCGCGGAGGTGCTGTTCGCCGACGGCAGCTCGCTCGCGCTCGACGACTACACCACCATCGATCTGCTCGACGCCTCGCTGATGCGCCTCGTCGTCGGCCGCACGCGGCTGCAGATCGCGCGCGCCACGGGCGACCTCGAGTATCGCGTCGATTCGATCAGCGGCTCGGCGCTGATCCGTACGCCGGGCGATTACCGCCTGTCGCTCGCCGACGCGCGCGGCGCAACCAATCCGGAATTCGAGCTCGCCGTGCTGCGGGGATCGGCCGATCTCGTCAACGATCTGGGCCGCACCGCCGTGCGCGCGGGCGCGCGCGCGGTGTCGGTGGCGACGGCGGCGCCGTCGCCGGCGCTCGTGTTCAACGTCGCGCTCAACGACTCGTTCGATCGCTGGACGATGGATCAGCGGCAGGCGCGGATGGGCTATCAGTCGGCGCAGTACCTGCCGACGGAGATCAGTTACTACTCCGGCGCCTTCGACACCTCGGGCAGCTGGGAGTACTACCAGCCGTACGGGTACGTCTGGTATCCGACCGTGCCCGTCGGCTAGCGGCCGTACTCCGTTGGCCGCTGGGGCTTCGCGGCGCACTTCGGCTGGTTCTGGATCGGGCACGATCGCTGGGCGTGGCCGACGCACCACTACGGACGCTGGGGGTATCACGGCTCGCGGTGGTATTGGATTCCCGGCAAGCACTGGGGACCGGCCTGGGTGTCCTGGGCGTACGCGCCGGGGTACGTCGGCTGGTGCCCGCTCGGCTACGACAACCGCGCGGTGTTTTCCTTCAGCTACGTGTCCGGCGGCTACGGCTACGGTCACGGCTACGACCGATGGCACGGCTGGACGGTGCTGCCCACACGATCGTTCAGACCGAACGTCGCCGTCGCGCGCCACGCCGTGCCGGGCCGATCGCTCAGCGCGGATGTCGTCAATCGCTTCGCCGTACGACGGGTGGAACCGGATCGTCCGGCCACTGGTTTCTCACGCGCCCCCGCGCTCGGCTCGCCAGGCAGCCGCGGCTACGCGGTGCCGCGCGCGACCGCCGGCGGATCGCGTCCCGATCCCGGTTCTGGCGCATCGGCCCCCGCTGGTCGTTCGCGCCTCGGCGCCGGCACCGTTCGCGATCCTCTGCCTCGCAGTTCGGCGGTGCCGCGCGACAGCAACATCTCGCGATCGGCGTCGCCGCAGCCGCGCGCCGGCGCTCCGCAAACGGCGCGTCCGGAATCGTCCGAGATCCCGCGGGCCAGCTCGTCGCGTACCGCGCCGTGGAACCGGCCCGAGACGATCGTCGGCGGGCGCCGCGCCGTGACGCCGCCGGAGTCGACTTCGCGGGCCGTGCCGCGCAGTCAGGGCGGCGGGGACGCGGGCGGGCAACGCACGTGGACGCCACCCGAGACGATCACCAGCCGCGCGCCGCAGGGGGAAGCGGCGCGGCCTGACCCGCCGGCCTATCGCGGCATGCCATCGCGCCCGAGCGAGGCGCCCGAGTCGCGCGGCTATCGCGCCGCGCCGGCCAACCGCGGCGAGGCGCCGTCGCGATCGATCGCGTCGCCGCGCACCCCGCCGCCTTCGGCGGGACGCGTCAGCCCGCCGCGACAGACGGGGCGGCCCGGCGGCGACAACACCGCCGGCGCCAGCCGGGCGCCGGGACGCCAGGCGCCGGCGCAGGGATCCGGCGCGAGATCGGGCGGCGGTTCAACCGGCCGCGCCGTCCCGCGCGGCGGCCGCGGCGGCGGAGGAAATTGAGATTGCTCACGGAGCCCGAGTGACGTCGCGACTGGTCCGCAGCTTCGGCATCATCGCGCTGTTTCTGGCGGCGGCGTTCCTCGGCACCGCGAGCGGCGTCATCTTCGCGTTCCTCGGCGACTCGCCGCAGATTTCCGCGCTCGACGACTACTCGCTCAGCACCATCACCCGCGTCTACGGCCGTGACGGCACGCTCGTCGGCGACTTCGCCACCGAGCGCCGCACGGTCGTGACCTCCGATCAGATCCCGGAGGTCATGAAGCAGGCCTTCATCGCCGCCGAAGACGGCAACTTCATGCGGCACAGCGGCATCGATCCGATGCGGATCGCGATCACGATTGTCCGCCGCGCCACGGGCCTGCAGCAATCGGGCGGCGCCAGCACGATCACGCAGCAGCTGGCCCGCAAGCTCTTCCTAACCGACGAGCAGACCTACGAGCGCAAGATCCGCGAATGGATCGTCGCCATCCAGATCGAGAAGCGGTACACGAAGGACCAGATCCTGACGATGTACTGCAACAAGATGTACTGGGGCCACGGCGCCTACGGCGTCGAGGCCGCCTCGCAGCTGTTCTTCGCCAAGCACGTCAAGGACGTCACGCTCGGCGAAGCGGCGATGATCGCCGGCATCCATCAGGGCAACTATCGTCAGAGCCCGTACGTGAACATGAAGGCCGCGATCGCGCGCCGCAACTACACGCTCGATCGCATGGCCGAGGAAGGCTTCATCACCGGGGCTCAGGCCACCGAGGAGAAGGCCAAGCCGATCGTCACCATGGGCGAGCCGTCGCCGCCAGCGTCGATGGCGCCCTACTTCCTCGAGAACGTCCGCCAGCACCTCGAGTCCACCTACGGCGCCAAGGCGCTCTACGAGAACGGCCTGGCCGTGAAGACCGGACTGGATCCGGCGCTGCAGCGCGCGTCGACCGCCGCGCTCGAGGCCGGGCTGCGCGTCATCGACAAGCGGCGCGGCTACCGGCGTCCGGCCGTCAACGTGCTCGACAAACCGAAGACGACGCTGGAGTCGTACCGGCACCCGCGCTGGAATCGCGAGCCGGCCGTCGGCGGCTATCTCACCGCGCTGGTCATGGGCTACGACGGCGACACGATCCGCGTCCGCGCCGGATCGTGGCAGGGCACCATCGCCAGGGCCGACTACGCCTGGACGAGGCGCAAGCCCGGTGAGGTCGTGCGGGCCGGCGATCTCGTCGACGTGCTGATCACGAAAGTCGATCCCAAGGCGTCGACGTTCATCGCCAAGCTGGATCAGGAGCCCGCCGTCCAGGGCGCCGTCGTCGCGGTCGAGAATCGTACCGGACAGATTCTGGCGATGGTCGGCGGGGCCGACTTCGAGCGCAGCAAGTTCAACCGCGCCACCCAGGCGCTGCGCCAGGTCGGATCGTTGTTCAAGCCGTTCGTCTATACCGCCGCGATCGATCTCGGCTACACCGCGCAGTCGATCATCGACGACAGCCCGGCGAGCTTCCCGGCCGGTCCGAACCAGCCGCCCTACGAGCCGAAGAACTACGATCACGAGTTCCACGGCCCGATCACGCTGCGCCAGGCGCTCGAAGGCTCGCGGAACATCCCCGCGGTGAAGATGATGGAAGCGTTGACGCCGGCGAAGGTGATCCCCTACGCCCGTCAGCTCGGCGTGACGACGCCGATTCCGCCGTTCCTCTCGGTCGCGATCGGCGCCGCGGAGGGCACGCTGCTCGAGATGACCTCGGCCTACGCCACCTTCCCGAATCAGGGCGTGCGGATGACGCCGCTGATGCTGCTCGAGGTCACGGATCGCGAAGGCAACACGCTCGAGCAGCACCGGT
>DASTCC010000550.1:0-11543 GCA_035711465.1 Vicinamibacterales bacterium | reverse complement strand
CCTTGAAGATGCGAGCGATGTCCTCGCGGGAAAGCCCGCCGAGGAGCCCGGCCGCGACGGTTTCCGCGAAACGGTCGTGCAGCGAGGCCTTCGTCATCCGTGGCGCGCTCCGGACCCGTTCGCGGACGACGGCGCCGCGGCCGCGCCTGACGACGATCAGGCCGTCGGCGGCGAGCCGGCGATAGGCGCGCGCGACGGTGTTCCAATGCACCCCGAGATCGCCGGCGAGCTGCCGGACCGAGGGCAGCTCCTCGCCGGCGGCGACGTCGCCCTGGGCCAGCGCCTGCCGCAATCCGATCAGAATCTGCTCCTCGAGCGGCTTCGGGCTGTCGAGCTCGATGCGTATCATGTCAACATCAGTATCGTACACTGATACAGATGTCAAGCGGCGACCCGGACGCGCTGCACGCGCGCGTTCAGCGAATCATCCGGGTCGCGGTCACCGCGTCGCCGAGCTCGAGGCGATCGACCACGTCCATGCCGCGGACGACATGGCCGAGCGCGGTGAAGTCGCCTTCGTTGTGCGGCTGCGGCGTGTTGCCGAGCGTGTAGCCGGGACGGCCGGTGTCGAGTCCCGCCGACGCCCAGCTGAGGTTCGCGCGCGTCAGTCCGCGCCGGTTGACCTCGTCACGCAAGGTCAGCGCGCCGTCGATCGTCCGCTGCTGCGCGACGAAGTTCGGCACCAGACGGCCGAACTCGGTGCCGACGATCCCGCCGGATTCGACGAGCGAGACGAAGTAGGCGACGCCCATCGGCGCGTCGCCCGGATAGAGCTCGATCTCGATGGGGCCGCGCGGCGTCGTCCAGGTCGCGCGCGGCTTCGGCGCGCCGTTGTAGTCGGGCACGATCCAGCGCTCGACGATGGCGCGATAGTCGGCCTCGGTGCGGACCGGCGCCGGCGGCCTTGCGCCCTGGCCGCGGCCCGACGGCGGAATCAGCGCCTTGGTCGCCGGATCGGCGGCAAGCGCGTCGAGCTTCGCGCGGCCCGCGGCGTCGAGGCGGTTGAGCGCCGCCACGCCCGCGAGCCGCGCCACCAGGCTCGAATCGCGCGCGAGCGAGTCGGCGATTTCGACGGCCTGCGCCGGCGCCAGGCTGACGAGCGGCGTCAGCGCGGTGATGCGCAGCGCTCGCGGCTTCGACGGCGCCGCCGCGGCCACGAGCTTTTGAACGAAGGCCTCGGCGCGGCTCGCATAACGGCCCTGCGCGCCGAGCGCTTCGGCGGCCGACACCGACAGCCACGTGTCCGGCGATTCGAGCGCCGCCAGCACCACCGCGAACGACGCGTCGTCGTCGTAACCGGCGAGCGTGCGCAGCGCTTCGGTGCGGACGCGGCGATCAGGATCCGTCACCGCCTCGCGCAGGCGCGCGGAGTTGCGCTCGCGCTCGGCGTCGGTGAGCGGCGCGGGCGGCGGCGTCGCCGGCGGCGCGCCGCGGCGACCGGCGGCCGGCGCCTGCGGCACGCCGAGGCCGCGGACGGCCCAGAAGCGCACGTCGCCAGACGCATCGCGCGTCATCGTCAACAGCGTCGGCACGGCCGCGGGATCGCGAGGGCGGTAGAGCGCCCAGGCGGCGCGCCAGCGCAGATCGGCGTTGGACGAGGTGGACCACTTCACCATCGGCGAGAGGTCTTCGCGACCGGTGAATCGCCCGATCGCGAGGAGCGCTTCGCCAACGACCGGCACGGCCGCGGCCGTCGCCGGCGCCGCGAGGAGATACTTTGCGAGCGCCGCGCGCGCCTCCGCGGTGCGAATCTTGCCGAGCGCGATCGCCGCTTCCTTCGCGACCGGCGCCGGCGTGCCCGGCGACGACAGCAGCCCGTCGAGCCACGCCACGGCGCCAGGATCCTTGAGCTGTCCCGATGCGAATGCGACGGTCGCGACGACGTCGACGTCGGCATCCTGACGCGCCGATACCAGCAGCGCGCGACCACCCTCGTTGACGATGCGCCCGATGGATTGCACGGCGCGGCGCCGGACTTCCGGATGCGACGACTTGAGAATTCCCGCCAGCGTCACTTCGTCGAACAGGCGTATGTCTTCCAGCTTCAGCAGCGTCGCGATGTCGGTGATGTCCGCGGGCGAGAGCGGCTTTCTGCCGCTTTGCGCGCGAGGGGCCGACATGACGCAGGCGACGAGAATGGACGCGATCAGGGTCGGGCGCATGGGCAGACATTATTACGGAGGCTTGGAGGCCTGGAGGCTTGCGCCTTGGGGCTTGGGGCTTGCATTGCGGGTTCGCGGGTTCGCGGGTCGCCGTTACAATGAGAACGGGTTCACAATCCACGGAGTTTTCAGGATGCGTCGAGCAATCGCCGTAGTGGTGTGTCTGTTCGCCGGAGCGGCCCCCGCGGGCGCGCAGCAGGATTGGCCGCATTGGCGCGGGCCTGGCGGGACGGGGGTTTCGGGCGACGGGGCGCTGCCGGTGCGCTGGAGCGCCACGGAGAACGTCGCCTGGAACGTCGCGCTCGGCGGTCAGGGCGTGTCGTCACCGATCGTCGTGGGCGATCGCGTCATCGTGACGTCCCAGCTCGGCGGCGGCGTCCGGCGTCCGGGCAACCACCCCCGGCTCATGCAGGGCGGCGATCCGGCGGCCGCGGGCGAACGCGCGCTCGAAGCCGGCAGCGGCGACAAGACCTTCTTCGTCATCGAAGCGTTCGCCCACGCGGACGGCAAGCGGTTGTGGCAGCACCGCATCGAAGCCGAGGGGACGCTGACGCCGGTGCACGACAAGCACAACCTCGCCTCGCCGAGCCCGGTGAGCGATGGCCGGCGGATCTATGCATGGTTCGGTACCGGTCAGCTCGTCGCGCTCGAGCTCGACGGCCGGGTCGCGTGGCAGCGTCATCTCGGCCGCGAGATCGCGCCGTTCGATATTCAATGGGGCCACGGCAGCTCGCCGGTGGTACATGGCGATCTGCTGTATCTGCTCTGCGATCACGCGCCGGCGTCGTACCTGCTCGCGGTCGACACGGCCACCGGACGCGATCGCTGGAAAGCCGATCGAGGCCAGGGCCGCGCCTCGTACAGCACGCCGTTCGTCGTGACGACGCCCAACGGCGCCGAGGTCATCGTCAATTCGAGCGAGCGGGTCGATGGCTACGACGCAGAGACCGGCAAGCCACTCTGGCATCTCGGCGGCGCCAACCGGTTTCCGATTCCGATGCCGATCGTGCACGACGGCGTGGTCTACCTCACGCGCGGCTATCGCAGCGGACCATATCTGGCGATGCGCCCGGGCGGCCGAGGCGACGTGTCGGCGTCCCACGTGATCTGGAGCGTCGAGACCGGCGCGCCGTACGTGTCGTCGCTGGTCTTCGCCAACGGACTGCTGTTCATGGCCAACGACACCGGCGTCGTGACCGCCGTCGATGCGAAGACCGGCGAGCGCGTCTGGCAGCATCGCGTGCCCGGCGTGTTCTCGGCGTCGCCGATCGCGACGGGCGATCGCGTCTACTTCGTCAGCGAATCGGGACGCACGCTGGTGATGCGCGCCTCGCGCACCCCGGAGGTCCTCGCCGAGAACGATCTCGATGTGCACCTGGTCGCCTCGCCGGCCGCGTCGCGTGGCCGGCTGTTCCTTCGCAGTGACGATCGGTTGATTGCGGTCGGCGCTGGCCGCTGAGCGTCGCGGAGCATCCGCGGGCCACAACTTGATCGGCCGTTACCCAGTTTGGGTAGCGCCGGCAAGGGCGCTCGGGCGTTCCCGCGCGCGACGGCTGGTATCCGAATTGAACGGATCCCGGCCGGGAGCGCGTATGCCGAAGCGAAGCCACGACACGACCACGACCCGCCCGAAGCCCCGCCGCCGCGGCGGCCAGGAGCTTCCGGACGAGCTCCAGGACCGACCGGAACAGAATGCCGGCTACGACGCCGCTGTCCGCGGCGAAGGCACCGGCACGCCAATCGAGTCACACGACGACTCGGAAGTCGACGATCTGGAAAGCGGGCGCACTGACGTGAAGCTCAGAGAAGAGTAGCGCGGGCTCGCCTCCGAGGACCGACGCCCTTCTTGACATTTCTGTCCTCAGCGTTCTTCACGTCTCCTGAACACCGCCTCAGGACATTCATCCGGCCAACCGGCACCATGACACCTGTGCCTGGGAGGTCCGAGATGAGAACCGCGATGATCGTGCTGCTCTTCGTGCTGGTGGCGGGTTATACGGCGGCATTCGCAACCGCGCGTCACGCGACGCCCGTGACGCCGGCTGCCCCGGAGCGCCCGCTCGGCCCGATCGTCAGCCCCGGCGCGGCCCAGTTCCTGCTCGAGATTCGGTGACGAGTGCTCCAGGCCCAGGGCGCAAGGCGCAAGGCCCAAGGCCCAAGGCCCCGTCACTGACAATGCGTCTCCGTCACGGTCGTCTTGCCAAGGTGCGCCATCGTGAACGCCCCGCGGGTCTCGAGCTGGAAACCGGACGCGCAGGACGTGTTGGCGGTGACGACGAACGACGGGATCGCCGTCGCGCGATCGGCGACGCCGCCGCCGGTCGCGGGCTCGGTCTCGATGCTCACGATCAACTCGGCGGTGTCGGGTTGGACGTTGAGCACCACCCAGGCGCGGCTGCCGGCGAACTTGCCGGTCCATTCACGCGGCGGCGCGCCGGGCGGCGGCGGCGCGATGACTGACTGAAACTCGCGCGCCGTGCCGAGCCGAAGTCCCGCCGTTGGGCCCGACACGGACGTCGACGCTGCGACCAGGGTCAGGAACCCCTCGAACAGGGCCGCCGGATCCGGGTCGGGACATGGTTCCGGTCCGGTCGGATCGCACGGCAGGCCTTCGACGGCGTCGACGTCGCCGACGCGGCGTTCCGTGGCGCCGGCGCCCATCTCGGTCGTCGGCGACAGGCTGTTGACCGGCGCGCGCGAGCAACTCGAGATGTCGACCGCAAGAATGAGTACGAGGCAAGCCGGGAGGAGTCTCATACGAGGCCTGCGGTATTTATCCCGCCTGCCAGCCCGGGGTCAAGCCGAAGGACGTGAGCGGCGTGGACGGAGGGCACCCTGTAGGAGTTGCAGGGCAGATCGCACTGTTACGGGAATCCTCCCAAATCTGGCGCGATCCTGAGGTGTTCTGGCGTGGCCGGCGAATTGCAGTTTCCGTGAGGGTATGAGCTTCAAAGACAAGATGGAAGTCGGTCTCAAACCCGACGCGCCGTATCGCACGGAGAACCTGCCGGAGATACAGCAGGACGATCCGGATTGTCAGGAAGCGGGGCAGCCGGGCGACTCGGAACGGCTGCGGGCGGCGCGGGAAGCGTGTGAGAATCCGGCAAAGCCGGGAGTTCGAAAAACGCGCCCGGCCGCGAGCCGGGCCGATCGGGCGCGGCGGGCCCGGAAAAAGGTGTAGAAACGCAGATTCTTCTGCAGACCTGCGGCGCGAGCGACGATAAAATAGACGCACCCCTTCCTACAGGACGTTGCGAGAGGTCGTCGCTACTATGGTTCGCTCCTCCCCAGCTCGCGCCAAGCGCGTGTGTGTCTCGTCGTCGCTCGTTCTCCTTCTGCTCCTAGCGTCCCGTCCGGCGCATGGGCAGGACATTCCGGCGTTTCGTCCCCCGCCGAGCTACCCCATCGAGGTGCCGTTGTTCGGGGACGCCGAGGTCGCGCATCTGCTCGAGGTGCTCGATGCCCGTGTCGCGGAGTATGCGGCGCCACCCGCGATCAAGGATCTCGAACGCGTCGTCGTGGATTTCACGCGCCGGATCCAGGCTGGACGGCTGACGCCACCGCAGGAGACGCGCATTGCCTCGCATCTCGGCCGGCTCGGCCGCAAGATGCCGGCGGCGGCGTCGACCTTCCGGACTGCGCAGCGGGTGGTGCGCGAGTTCACGATCGGCAAGACGGCGCCGAATATCGTCGGCAAAGACCTCGAAGGCCGCCCCCTGCGCCTCGCCGAACACCGTGGCAAGGTCGTGGTCGTCGCCTTCTCCGGCGAGTGGTGCGGCATCTGCCGGACCGAGTATCCGTACGAACGGCTGCTCCTCGAGCTCTATCGCAACTGGCCGTTTGCGCTGCTCGGTGTCGATTCCGGCGACGACGCGTCCGAAGCGTTGAAATCGCGAACTGCTCAAGGTCTGACCTTCCCTGCATGGTGGGACGGCCCCGGCGGCGGATCCGCACCCGGACCCATCGCCGAGGCCTGGTTGGTGTCTGGCTGGCCGACGACTTACGTGCTCGACGGCGAAGGCGTCATCCGCTTCATCGACGTGCGGAAGGAAAACCTCCTCAAGGCCGTCAGGCAGCTGCTCGACGAGCAACTCGACACCGCGCCAGCGACTCGCTCGAGACGCTGACGTCGATCACGCGCTACCGGGGCTCCGGCGAGCAGCGGTCAGCGACCATCGTGACGCTCTTCGCCGTCAGCTTCGGCAGATCCTTCTCGGCCACCTTCTGACCAGCCGGCGGCGTCGGCGGGACCTTGGCTTCGGCCATGCCCGTCACGCGCACTTCGTGGTTCAGATGCGGCTTGAAGGAAAGATCCTCGCCCGCGCTCACGATCACGAACGAACGGGCCTTCTCCGCCGTGTCATCCTTGTTGATCTTGGCGTTTTCGAGGATGTACACATTCGGGCCCGATCCCTGAATGATGCAGCCCGTAACGGTCACGTCCGGCGCCTTCGTCTGTGCCGTCTGTGCCGGCGGCTGCGTCTGCGTTGGAGGCGGCGGCGGAGCGGTCTGGGCAAGGAGGGCGGTTGCCGAGACGAGACTCGCGGCGAGGCCAAGTGCTAGTTGCTTCATAACGTGTTACCTCCCTGGGCTGGTGCGTTGAGAGCCACCACTCCAGCCAGTTGTTGTGTGTAACGCGGCATGAGTATTCAAGGCGGGTACCAGCCCGACGAGGCCATCGGCGGGGTGCGAAAGCGCAGAAACGGCCCGGATCATGAAGAAACTACCGGGAAACCGCGTAAGGATGGCCCGGCCGCTATGATCGAGGCCGATGAACCTCCGGTGTGAGCTCGAGGATCCCGATGTCCTGGTCGTGTATCTGCGCGAGGGCGACGTAGAAACCAGCGTCTCGGTGAGCCCGGCCGCGGCGGGCGCCCGATCGATGCGGCGCGCGATCGAAGCGGCGCTGGAGATCGGCTACGGCGAGTGCTTCTGGCCCGGCCGCCCGGGTGGCCAGTACTGGTGGATCTTCAAGCGCGACGCAGAGACGCTGGAGACCATCGCGATGTGGACGCGCGGCGGCGCCGCGCTTTGGGAGCACGTCTTTCGCGCCTCCGACTCGGCCGCGCATGTTCATCAGCTCGTCGTCGATGAAATCGACAGACTGAAGATCGTGCGCTAGGCCTCGTCGATCACCGTCCCGATCGCGCTCGAGACGCGCCGGTACTCGCTGACCTCGGCATCGAGCTGTCGGCGGCCCGCCGGCGTGAGCCGATACTCGCGCACCTGCCGGCCGGTTTCGGAGACCGACGGGCTCGCCTTCACCCAGCCCTTGAGCAGCAGCTTCTGCAGCGCCGGATAGAGCGAGCCTTCTTCGACGCTCAGTTCCTCGCGCGAGAGCAGATGAATCCGTTGCGCGATCGCGTAGCCGTGCAACGGACCGCTGGCAAGGACGCGCAGGATCAGCATCACCAGCGTGCCCGGCGGAAGGCCGTCGTCTCTAGGCATAGTTGACCAATGCCTAGTTTTGGACAGCCGCGCGAACGCTGTCAAGCGGCGGCTATTCGGTCCGCAGGGCTTCGAGCGCGGACACGCGCCGCGCCCGCATCGCCGGTCCCGCGGTCGCGACCAGCGCGACCGACAACAGCAGCACGCCGACGCCGCCGTAGACGAGCGGATCGCGAGCCGAGGTGTTGAAGAGCAGCGGCGCCACCAGCGGCCCGAGAGCCGCCGCGATCGCCTCGCCGAGGATCACGCCGGCCAAAGCCATCGCGACGCTGCCGCCGAGGACGAGCCGCACGATGTCGGCGTCGCGCGCGCCGAGCGCCATGCGGACGCCGATCTCGTGGCGCCGGCCGGCGATGAGGTACGACATCACGCTGTACAGCCCGATCGACGCGACGACCAGCGCCAGCAGCCCGGAGATCGCGAACACGCTCGCGCCGAGCTTCCACGGCCGCATCTGCGGATCGATCTGCTCGCGAACCGTCTCCGCGTCGATGTAGGTGATCGTTCGATCGGCCCCGGCCAGCAGGCGCCTGACCTCCGTCGTCGTCTCGCTGCGATCGTCGGTGCGGAGCAGCAGCACCGCGCCGCCGAACCCGAGCGCAGCTTCCTGGCCCGCCGGAATGTAATAGTGCATCACCGGGTTCTCGCGGAGCCGGCTGCGATGCGTGTTCTCGGCCACGCCGACGATGCGCGTGCACGTCTTCGGCGCGGGACCGACGAGCAGACACTTGCCGATCGCGTCGCTCCCTGGCCAGATCGTGCTGGCCATCAGCTCGCTGACGATGGCGACCGGTTCGCTGCCCGGCCCATCCGCGGCCGTGAAGGCGCGGCCTCGTCTGATCGCGGTGCCCATCGTCTCGAAGTAATCCTCGCTCACGGCGCTCAGGCCCGGCCCGCCGCCGGGCAGCTTGGGCAATTCGGGGACGTCCTCGGCCCGGACGGCCAGCGTAAACCGGTTGCCGAACGGCATGCCGACGGCGATGCTGGCGTGCTCGACGCCCGGGATCGCGCGCACGCGCGCAAGCACCTCGCGATAGAAGCCGCGGCGCCGCGTCTGTTCCGCGACGCGCGCCGGTCCGGCCGGATATCGCGACAGCGGCTCGCGGCTCGCGCTGACGACGGTGACGCGATCGGGATCGAAGCCGAGGTCGAGCGTGTACGCGTTCCAGAGGCTGCGCACGAACAGACCCGCGCCGACCAGCAGCACGACCGACAGCGCCGCCTGCGTCACGGTGAGCGCGGTGCGCAGCCGCGAGCGGCTGCTGCCGCCTTCGCGCGCGCCCGTCTTGAGCGCGCCCGTCAGATTGGTCCGGCTCGATCGCAGCGCCGGTATCAGTCCGATCGCGAGGCCGGTGACGATCGCCAGCGCCGCCGAGATGCCGAGCACGCGCACGTTCACGGGCGACGACGTCCAGGCGATCGAGTCGAAGAGCAACGCCCGCGCCGCCGCGCCGACTTCATAGGCGACCGCCAGTCCGACGATCGAACCCAGGCCGGCGAGCAGCACCGCTTCGATCAGGAGCAATCGGGCGACACGAAGGCGGCTGGCGCCGAGCGCGGCGCGAATCGCGACCTCGCGGCCCCGGCGCAGGCCTCGTGCGAGCAGCAGGTTGGCGATGTTCGCGCACGCGATCAGCACGACCAGCGCCGACACGCCCATGAGCCAGCGGACGATGCGAGCGTCGGCGGTCTCGGTGCCGGAGTCGCTGGCGCCGAGTCCGGCGACGGATAGCCGCGCCTGACGCTCGATCTCCTCTGTGCCCCCATAGCCGCGGCGATGGATCGCCGTCGCTTCCTGCCCGGCCTGCTCGAGCGTCACGCCGGGCGCGAGACGCCCGACGATGCGAAGCCACTGCGCGTTCCAGGACGTGGTCCAGTCGCTGGTGACGCGGGAGCTGTTGATGGTGCCGGGCACCCACGCGTCGACGCGGCCGAGCTGCGGTCCCGTGAATCCCGGCGGGGCGACGCCGATCACCGTGAATGGCCGCTCGCCGAGCGTGACCGACTGCCCGATGGCCTCGGCGCCGGGAAACCATGTCCGCGCCGCTTCGTCGCTGAGCACCGCCAAACTAATCGCGCCTGAGGGGCGATCCTCGTCGGCGGTGAAGAAACGTCCTCGCGCGGGCTGGACGCCCAGAATCGTGAAGAGGTCAGCCGTGGCGTAACCGACCTTCACCAGCCTCGTCTCGCCGCCGGTCCCAAACGTCTCGTCGTTGATCGCGTAGCTGGCCACGCCCGCGAACGACTGCGTCCCGCGGTTGAGCAGTTCGTAGGAGACGTAGCCGAAGCCGTCGGTCGTGATCGGCGGGCGGCCGGGGATGTTGACCGTCCAGAACAGACGGACGACGCGGTCGGCATCGCGAACGTGATCGGGCCCGCTCAGCAGCAGCCGATCGGCGATGCCGAACATCGCGGCGTTGGCGCCGATGCCGAGCGCCAGCGTGATGACACAGAAGGCGGTGAACGACGGCTCCCGGCGCAGGCCGCGCCAGGCAAACTGCAGATCGCGGACGAATGCTTCCATCGGGATGGTCCTTCGCTCGGCCGGTGACGAGCGCGCCTCGTGACGAAGCTCGGCGCGCAGGGAGAAGGGCATGAGCAGGGCGTCGCAGACCGCGCGAATCGTGCGCGACGGACGTCTCGGTCGCTCGGCGTCGATCGCGCGCGCGGTGGCGAGCATCTCGCCGCCGAAGCGCGTTCTGAAATCGCGCGGCAGCAGCGCGAGGAGCAGGCGAAACAACCGTTCGATCATGGCCTCAGGTCGCGCGCGCCTTGCGGCCGCCGTTGACCTTCGCGGCGCGCACCAGCCGCGACATCCGGGCGATCTCCGCCTCGAGCACCGCCCGGCCGAATGGCGTCACCGTGTAGTAGCGGCGCCGCTCGTCGTCGGATGACTCGCTGGCCGGCCGCGGACATTCGGTGATGGTGCCGTCCTGGAGCAGGCGGCGGAGCGTGCGATAGAGCGCGCCAGTCTGGAGCCGCACCTGGCCTTCGGATCGCGCCTCGACGTCGCGAATGAGCCCGTAGCCGTGCTGCGGCCCGTCAGCGAGCGCCAGCAGAATCAGCAGCACGTCGGACTTCAACGGCAGGAGATCGGCGGGATCGGGCCCGCGCGCGGCCATACGGCATCGTCGCACGACTCAGGACGGATTGTCTATAGTTCGGGCTGCGGCTTTACGGGCTGCGGGAGGCGGGCGGCAGGCTGCCGACTGCGGACAGCGGCTGCGGTTCTCGGGTGCTGGTACTAGCGGCTGCTTTCTGGGCAGAGCGACTCGAGGAGGCAATAGAGACCCGCCTGCAATTTGTCGTACCGCATGACCAACGGCTGGACTGTGGCCTCGGTAAGGAACCCGAGCCGAATTGCGAGGAGCAGCAGATACGACACCTCGCGGGCCGAGCCATAAGCCACTTCGATGAATCGACAGTACTCGGTCGCCGATCGACGGCTCGAGCGCAGAAACAACGATCCGCGCCGACCGTCGTCATCTCGGAATCCGCAACCCTCCGTCCGCCGTCCCAGCCCGCGGCCTGCAGGCTGCAGCCTGCCGCTGGCAGCCCGCCGCCCGCCGCCCGCATCCCGCCGCCCGCAGCCAGCTGCCGCCCGACGCCCGTCGCCAGCAGCCCGCCGAAAGCCGCGCGCAGTCCGCAGTCCGCGTATAATGATTTAAATGTCATCTTTTTCAGAGAAGGGCCTCCTCGGCGAGCTCGAGCAGCTCGTCATGCTCGCCATCCTCCGGCTCGAGACCGATGCCTACGCGGTGTCGATCCGCGACGAGATCGAGGCGGCGACCGGCGTGTCGCTGCGGCGCAGCAGCGTCTACGTCACGCTCGACCGCCTCGAGCGCAAGGGCTATCTGGTCTCGACCTTCAGCGACCCGACGCCCGAGCGCGGCGGCAAAGCGAAGCGCTGCTTCGAGCTGACTCCGGTCGGAC
>DASTCC010000549.1:0-3211 GCA_035711465.1 Vicinamibacterales bacterium | reverse complement strand
GGGTGATGCGGCCGCCCTTCTCGGGGCGATGCAACGCGAGCTGCGCGCCGTGGACGTCACGCTGCCGGTGATCACGGCGCAGACGATGGCGCAGGATCTGGAGCGATCGCAGGCGGCGCCGAAGGTGGTCGCCACGTGTCTCGGTGTCCTCGGCGGCCTCGCTCTGGTGCTGGCGAGCATCGGTCTCTATGCGGTCGTCGCGTTCGCGGTCGCGAGGCGGTCGCGCGAGATCGGCATTCGGATGGCGCTCGGCGCCCGGAGTCAGCAGGTGGTCTGGAGCATCAACCGAGGGGTGGCGGGGCTGATCGGCGTGGCGACCAGCATCGGTCTCGTCCTCACGGTCCTGATCGTGCTCGCGCTGCGCGCGACGCCCGGATCGGCGGACATCAGGATCGGCAGCATGGACGTGTATCGCCCGAACATCGACCCCGTGGCGCTTGTGGCCATCGCGGCCGTTACGGCAGTCGTCGGCGTCGCCGCCGCATTCGTGCCCGCGCGCCGGGCCGTCCGAATGGATCCACTTATGGCCCTGCGCCACGAGTGATGCTACGCTACCCCGCGTGGTCAACGACATCAGGCTTGCCCTGAGGCGGCTCGGGGCCACACCGCTCTTCACTGTCTTCGCGATCCTCTCGCTCGCGATCGGCGTCGCGATCACGACGGCGGTGTATTCCATCGTCGACTCGGTCCTTCTGCGCGGCCTCGGCGTCCGAGAGCCCGGTCGGGTCGCCATCGTCGCAACGCCCTACAGCGGACGGCTGCTCGCAGGCACGGTGTCGGCGCCGGACTTCCACGATCTGCGAGCGGCGCAGACATCGTTCTCCCACATGGCCGCGTCGGCGACGCTCATTCGGCGCGTGGCTCTGCCTTCCGCGACACAGATGCTGATGGGCGAGGCCGTCAGCGGCTCGTACTTCGCGACGCTCGGCGTGAGCGCCGCGCGCGGACGCGCGATTCAGCCGGCCGACGATGACGGCGCCGCGCGCGTGGTGATGCTGGGCGACGCGCTCTGGCGGCGAACCTTCGCGTCCGATCCCCGCGTCGTCGGCACTGTCGTGACGATCTCCAGCCAGCGATACGAGGTGATCGGCGTCGCGCCGCCCACGTTCACAGGTCCGCGCGGATGGCTTGCCAGCACGCAGTTCTGGATTCCGCTCGGCACCCAATCAGACGGGGGGCGCGAGAGCCGGCGGCTCACGATCTTCGGCCGCCTGGCTTCAACAGTGACGATCGCCGCGGCGTCGTCGGAGGTGCGGACGATCGCCGCGCGCCTCGACCAGTCGTTTCCACCGCGGTACCCGGGGAAGAGCCCCACCGCCACGGATCGGCCATGGCGGGCAAAGACGATGGCCGAGATCGCGGACGAGGACACGGCCGTGCGCCGGTTCGGGATGACGCTCGTCGCGCTCGTCGGGCTGGTGCTGGTGGTCGCCTGCACGAACCTCGGCAACCTCGTGCTCGCTCGAGGGACGACACGGCTGCGCGAGATCGCGGTGCGCCGCGCGCTCGGCGCGTCGAGGTGGCGGCTGGTGCGGGAGCAGTGCCTCGAGAGCGTGATTCTCGCGGCGGGCGGGGCGATCGCGTCCTACGTCGTGTTCGAGCTGCTGCGCGCCGCGATAGACACCGAAATCAGCCTCGCGATGCCGTTCGGCGGACGGACGACGCTGTCGTTTCATCCGGTGCTGAACGTGACGGCGTTGGGCGTCGCCGTGTCGTCACTCCTCGTGGCGCTGGTCGTCTTCGGCCTCGAGCCGGCGATCCAGCTGACGCGCACGATCGACGTGCGCGGCGCGCTCGCCGCCGGATCGACCCCCGGGCCGCCGCGCCGCCGGCGCCAGCGCGCCCTGCTGCGGTGGCAGGTCGCGATCGCGGCCGGGTTCTTCATCATCGCGACGATGTTCGTGAAGTACTCGATCGCGGAAGCGCGGCACGACTCCGGCGTCGATCTGGATCGGATCGGGGTCGCGGTCCTCAATCTCGACGGGCCTGAGTGGAGCGAGGCGCGCGCGCGGCGGACGCTCGATCGTCTGCTCGGCGAATTGCGCGGCCATCCGTCGATCGAATCGGCGTCGCTCACGGGCGGACTGCCCTTCGGCGTGTCGAGCGCGCTGCGTCTCTCGATGGCGCCGGCGGAACAGGCCGGCGCGGCGGACACGCCGCCGCGCATGGTCACCGCGGTCGCCGCGACGCCGTCGATCTTCCGGACGCTCGGAGTCGAGATCCTTCGCGGACGCGGCTTCGACGATCGCGATGGGCCGGGCGCGCCGCGCGTCCTCATCGTCAGCGAGTTCACCGCGCGGCAGATTTTTGGAACCGCCGACGCCGTCGGACGGCAGGTCGCGCTCGCCGGCCAGCCGGCCGCGCGCGCGACGGCCACCATCGTCGGCATCGCGGCCAACACGGACGTGGGCAGCCTCTTCGCGGATCCGCGGCCGCTCGCCTACGCGCCGTTCGAGCAGTACTATCAGCCGCTCGTCACGGTCGTCACGCGCGCATCCGGATCGGTGCCGACCGCCGTGGGCGCGATGCGCGAGGCGATCCGGCGCGCGGATCCGGACGTCGCGATCGACAGGATCGGGACGGGACGCATGGTGCTCGCCGGACCGTTCCAGGTCATGCGCGGGTTCGGCCTCACGGCGATCGGCCTCGGCGCGATCACGCTCCTTCTCGCGATGGCGGGCCTCTACGGCATCCAGTCGCACGTCATCGCCAATCGCACGCGCGAGATCGGCGTGCGGATGTCGTTCGGCGCCACCTCCAGCCAGATCAAGCGCATGGTGCTGCTGGACGGGTATCGTCCCGTGCTCGACGGGCTCCTGTTCGGTTTGTCGATCGGCCTCGTCGGCCGGGCGATCGCGCGCGCGTACCTCGAGCTCGACGTCGCCATCGTCGATCCCTGGATCCTGGTCGTGACGCCAATTCCGTTAGTCGGGGCCGCGTTTTTCGCCTGCTACCTGCCCGCCCGCCGCGCCGCGGCGGTCGATCCCAATGTGGCGCTCCGGTGCGAGTGAGGCGATTGGTAGATTTCTGCCCCCGTCCTGCAAAAACTTACAGCGAGCCTGTCGGCCGCAGACGGTGATCAAGCTTCCGAAGAAAAAGTACACGCCGAAGCAGGACGTGCAGCTCGGAAAGGAAGCCGCGTCGGAAGTCCGCAAGCAGTACCCCATCATCGAGGACCAGCACATCGCGAAGTACCTCACGCAGATTGGCA
>DASTCC010000548.1:0-17619 GCA_035711465.1 Vicinamibacterales bacterium | reverse complement strand
CCCGATTGA
Source organism: Vicinamibacterales bacterium (assembly GCA_035711465.1). GTDB lineage: Bacteria > Acidobacteriota > Vicinamibacteria > Vicinamibacterales > SCN-69-37 > DASTCC01. Next base: position 17,610 of record DASTCC010000548.1, on the reverse strand, counting down.
CCAGATGCGCGATGTTGGCCGTGTCGCCGGTCAGCAGGTTGTCGATCCCGATGACCTCGTAATCGCGATCGAGGAGCGCTTCGGAGAGATGTGAGCCGATGAAGCCGGCCGCTCCAGTGATGACAACTCGCTGTTTCATGGTCGTAGAAGGGGCGTGAAGGGCGTCAAGACGGAACGGCGCCGAACGGCACGTGAGTCACCAGGAACGGAATGCGAGGCTCGTAGAACGGCAAGCGAAGCTCCAGGAACGGCCCGCGAAGCTCATGGAACGGCCCATGAACCGGAAGGAACGGCACGTGTCGTTTAGTTTAGTACGCGTGCTTGTGGAAGAACCCCCTGAGCAGGGTCAGCCACATGATCTTCAAATCGAGCCGCACCGACCAGTTCTCGATGTAGTACAGGTCGTACTCGATCCGCTTCTCGAGCGGAGTGTTGCCGCGCCAGCCGTTGACCTGCGCCCAGCCGGTGAGCCCCGCCTTCACCTTGTGACGCAGCATGTACTGCGGGATGCGGTGCTTGAACTGCTCGACGAAGTACGGGCGCTCGGGGCGCGGTCCGACGATCGACATGTCGCCGCGGAAGACGTTCCAGAACTGCGGCAGTTCGTCCATGTCGAAGCGCCGCAGCCAGCGGCCCGATCTGGGCGCGCGACGACGACCCGCGGGCGACGCCGATCGGCCGGTGGCTGCGCCGCCACGACGTCGACGAGCTGCCGCAGTTCTGGAACGTGCTCAAGGGCGACATGTCGATCGTCGGCCCGCGGCCGGAGCGGCCGTTCTTCGTCGAGCAGTTCAAGCACAAGATTCCGCAGTACATGCTGCGCCACAAGGTGAAGGCCGGCATCACCGGCTGGGCGCAGGTCAACGGCTGGCGCGGCAATACCTCGCTCGAGAAGCGCATCGAATTCGACCTCTACTACATCGAGAACTGGTCGCTGTCGCTCGACTTCAAGATCATGTGGCTCACCGTCCTGCGCGGCTTCCATCGCCTCGCCTAGTGGCCGTCAACACCTACACCCATGCGTATCGTCATCACCGGCGCGGCCGGGTTCATCGGATCGCATCTCTCGGAGACGCTCCTCAATCAGGGCCACTCGATCGTCGGCATCGACAACCTGCTCACCGGCGATCTCGCCAACATCGAGCACCTGATGGGCCGCGACTTCCTGTTCGTCAAGCACGACGTCACCAACTTCATCTACGTCGAAGGCCCGGTCGACTGCGTGCTGCACTGGGCGAGCCCGGCGAGCCCGATCGACTACCTCGAGCTGCCGATCCCGACGCTGAAAGTGGGCGCGCTCGGCACGCACAAGGCGCTCGGCCTCGCCAAGGCGAAGGGCGCGCGCTTCGTGATCGCCTCGACCTCGGAGGTCTACGGCGATCCGCTCGAGCATCCGCAGAAAGAATCGTACTGGGGCAACGTCAACCCGGTCGGACCGCGGGGCGTCTACGACGAGGCCAAGCGCTTCGCCGAGGCGATGACGATGGCCTACCATCGGTACCACGGCTTGGACACGAAGATCGTCCGCATCTTCAACACCTACGGGCCGCGCATGCGCATCAACGACGGCCGCGCGGTGCCCGCGTTCATGAGCCAGGCGCTGCGCAACGAAGACGTCACCATCTTCGGCGACGGCAGCCAGACCCGCAGCTTCTGCTACGTCAGCGACCTGGTCGACGGCATCATCCGGCTGATGAACTCGTCGGAGAACGACCCGGTGAACATCGGCAACCCGCACGAGATGTCGATCGAGGAGATCGCGAAGACGATCATCCGGATGACCGGATCGAAGAGCACACTGGTCTACAGGCCGCTGCCCACCGACGACCCGAAGGTGCGCCGTCCCGACATCACGCGCGCACGGACGCTGCTCGACTGGGAACCGAAAGTGCCGCTCGAAGAGGGACTGACCTCGACGATCGAGTACTTCAGAAAGAAGATTGGGACGGCGTGAGGCTTGGGGCTTGAAGGCGTCACCTTTCCTACCCACGCCTTCAAGCCTCGAGCCTCCAAGCCTCTGGATCAGCGTTCCCGAAGCACCGTCCTACCGGCGGGACCGCCTTACTCCGTCAACCCCCGCGCCATCCGCAGCACGTACTCGAAGCCCGACAGCAGCGTGATCACGAGCGACAGGTACACGCAGGTCGTGACGACGTCGCTGGCGCGGCCGAGGTAGTTGAAGTAGAGGGTCACCACGCCGGTACCGACGAAGACGACGGTCGCCACCTTGCCGAGCATCGACGGCTTGAAGGTCCGCTTCGCGACTGCGAGGTTGAAGATCGCGACCGTCAGCACGATGCCGACGTCGCGGCTGATCACGAGCACCGTCAGCCACAGCGGCAGCCGGTTCGCGAAGCCGAAGCCGGGCAGCGTCAGCATCACGAACATCGTCACCAGCAGGATCTTGTCGGCCATCGGATCGAGCCAGGCGCCGAGCGTCGTCGGCTGGCCGGTGCGGCGCGCGATCAGGCCGTCGAGCGCATCGGTCGCGCCCGCGACCACGAACGTCACCAGCGCCCAACCCGGGCGCCCGTAGAGCATGAAGAGGGCAAACACCGGCACGAGGAGCAGCCGCAGGATCGTGAGCTGATTGGCGGCCGTGAGTACCGACGTCATTCGGCTACCGCCCGGCGATGTCCTCGATGCGGCCGATGGCCGCGACGAGGTCCGGTCCACTCGCCGGACGGGTCGGATCGAATCGACTCCCGGCGTCCGGGTTCATCGCCCCGGCCGACACGGCGAGCGCCGCGGCCGGGTAGAAGACGTGGCTGGCCGGGACGTCGGCGAACCGCGGCTTCGCCTGGCGCCAGCGCGCCAGGTCCATCTGCCGCTGCGGGATGATCGTCAGGAGCTGCGAGACGATCCGCGCGAGATCGCCGCGCCGCACCTGCGCCGCCGGCTCGAACATGTGGTTCGGCTGGATCTCCATGATGCCCGCACGCGTCACGGGCAGGATCCAGGATGACGCCCAGTGGTTGCGGATGTCGGTCGCGACCGCGGTCACGCGCGCCGGCGCCCGTGCGATCAATCGCTCGAGGCGGATGCCGATGTAGGCCGCCACCTGCGCGCGGGTCACCGTCGCCGCGGTCGGCACGGTGCGGAACTCCGGCGGAATCACCGCCAGCTCGGCGCTGCTGCGCAGGCCGGTGGCTTTCTCGCGCCACTCAGGCCGGGGATCGAGCGCCACGGCGCGGTCGTATTCATCCGCGGCGCCGCGGTTGTTGCCGCGCGCCTCGAGGACCATCGCCAGCGTCGCGTGCGATTCGGCATCGCGCTCGTCGACGGCCACCGCCCGCCGGGCCCGCGTTTCGGCGGCCGGCAGCGCGCCGGCGCCGAGCTCGACCAGCGCCAGCTCGCGGAGGATCACCGGGCTCGTGGGCGACATCGCCAGCGCTTTTTCCAGCGTGGTCTTCGCCTCGTCCCAGCGCTCCGCCCGGCGCGCGCGCTGGCCGCTCTCGATCATCGCCGGCAGCTGCTTGAAGCGCAGCAGCTCGAGCCGGCCCTTCGTCTCCGGACGCTGTGGATCGAGCGCCAGCACGCGCTCGAGCGCGACGATCGCCTCGGCGTCCGCGCCGCGGGCCATATTCGCCTCGGCCGCGCCGATCCACGCGGGCAGGTAGTTCGCGTTCTTCGCCGCCGCCGACGCGAAACGCCTGGCGGCCTGATCGAAGTCCTTCTGCACGAGCAGCACGTAGCCCAGCCCGGTCTCCGACGGATAGAACTCGGGCATCGCGCGAAGGTTCTCGTTGAACGCACGCGAGGCGCCGCGCAGGTCCCCCGCCTGCACGAGCTGCCACGCGTCGTTGTGCCTGGCGCGGAGGGGCTCGGCGACGACCAGCGCGGCCGGAATCACGGGCACCGGCAGATCCGGATACTTCGGCGCGGCTGGCGCCAGCGGCGCGGGTTTCGGCCCGCAGGCGGCGATGGCCAGCGCCAGCAATCCGACGAGCGCGCGGCGGCCCCGTGTCCTCATGCCGGTACCTTCGCACGAGGGAATCGTCCGAGCAAGCGGCGCGGCACGTCCGCGTCGATCGCGACGCGGTCGCCGTCGGCGACGTGGGCGACGACGCGCGCCATCTTGTAGAGCTCGGCCACGGTCTTCCGGTCGGCGTCCCTGCGCAGGTTGAGGTCGAATCGGACGCGGGCGGTGTCCATCGACAGATGCGCCGCGATCGCGCGCGCGAGGGCATCGAGCCCGTCCCGCCGCCGCGCCGAGATCAGCACTTCGCCGTGCGGCGAGGTCTCGAGCCGCGCCCGCTCGTCGGCATCGACGAGATCGATCTTGTTCCAGGCTTCGATCGTCGGCACCGCGGCGGCGCCGACGTCGGCGAGCACGTTGCGCACCGCGGTCAGGTGGCGATCGCGATCCGGCGACGCCGCGTCGACGACATGAATGAGCAAGTCGGCGGCGGCGACCTCTTCGAGCGTGGCACGGAATGCCGCGACCAGCTGATGCGGCAGGCGGTCGATGAATCCGACGGTGTCGGAGAGCAGAATCTGGCCGGCATCGCCGAGCTTCAGGCGGCGCACCAGCGGATCGAGCGTGACGAACAGCGCATGCGAGGCCACCGCCTGCGCGCCGGTCAGCGCGTTGAACAGCGTCGTCTTGCCGGCGTTGGTGTAGCCGACGAGCGCGACCGTCGGCACGTCGCCTCGGCGGCGGCGATCGCGCAGGTAGCTGCGGCGCCGCCCGACGTCGGCGATCTCGCGCTTCAGGCTGGCGATGCGATCGCGGATGCGCCGGCGATCGGTTTCGAGCTTCGTTTCACCCGGGCCGCGCGTGCCGATGCCGCCGCCAAGGCGCGACAGCGCGTCGCTGGATCCGGCCAGGCGTGGCAGCCGGTACTGGAGCTGCGCGAGCTCGACCTGGAGCCGGCCTTCACGCGTCCGCGCGCGCTTCGCGAAGATATCGAGGATGAGCTCGGTGCGATCGATGACGCGGCGGCCGAAGACCTTCTCGAGGTTGCGGCCCTGCGCGGGGGTGAGCTCGTTGTCGAAGATGACGAGATCGGCGCCGGTTTCGGCGCAGGCAAGCGCCAGCGTGTCGGCCTTGCCCTGACCGATGAGCGTCGCCGGATCCGGCGACGGACGATCCTGGACGGCGCGCAGCACAACCTCGGCGCCGTCGGCTCGCGCGAGTCCTTCGAGCTCGTCCAGGATCGTGTCGGGGTCGGCGCGCCGCGCCGCGCGAGTCACCAGTCCGACGAGCGCCGCGCGTTCGAGCGGGCGCTCGCGTGACTCCGTCCGACGAGACTTCATGCGTGCATCGATTCTAGCACGCGGCTCCATGCCACGGCGCCTTCGCGCACGAGCCGCGGCGGCGTCGGGCGGACGTCGACGATCGTCGACGCGGCCCCGCCGGGCACGAGGCCGGCGTCGATCGTGAAGACGCGCCGGTCGGCGGCGAGCGCGGCGAGCGCGGCGACCGACCGCACTGCCGGACTGCCGCTGCGGTTCGCGCTCGTCGCCGTCAACGGCCATCCGAACTCGAGCGCGAGCCGCCGCGCGATCTCGTGCGCGGGCACGCGCACCGCGACGCCGCCGGTGCCGGCGTGCACCGCCGGGGCGACCTCCTCGGGCGCGTCGAGAATCAACGCCAGCGGGCCGGGCCAGAATCGCGCCGCCAGATCGCGGCCGACCGGGCCGAGCCGTCCGATCGTTTCTTCCACCTGTGCCCCCGACGCGGCCAGGAGCGGCAGCGCCGCCTGGTCGTCGCGGCCTTTGAGATCGAAGACGTCGGCCACGGCGGCCGCCGATCGCGGATCGACGGCGAGGCCGTAGAGCGTGTCCGTCGGCACGATCACGATGCCGCCGCGACGCAGCCACGCCAGCGGCGCGTCGAGCGCCGCCGCCGACGCCGCCGCCGGACCGATTCGCAATCGCCGTTCGCCGCTCACGCGCTCTGCCCCTCTCCGCCGACGATACCGGTCGCGCGCGCCGCGCCGCCGCGCATGCGGCTGGCGACCAGCCACGCGACCCCTGCCAAGGCGATCGCATCGGCCACGAACACGGCGCGCATGCTCAGCGCGCCGATCAGACCGGCGATCACCGGGCTCAGCGCCAGGCCGACGAGGTACGCCGTCGTCAGATAGCTGAAGGCCATGCCGCGGTCGGCTGCCGTCACCGCCCGCGTCGCCGCGGTATAGATCGCCGTCGTCGCCACCCCGAGGCCGAGGCCGAACACGACGGCCATCGCGAGCAGCGCCCCTACCGGCGCCGCGAGCGCGAAAATCGACGCGGCCAGCGCCGCCGCCGCCGCGCCGGCCGGCACCAGCTTCGCGACGCGCCAGCGGCCGAGCAGACGACCGGTGAGCTGGTTTCCGGCCGCGGCGGCCGCCGCCATGGCCGTGAAGATCAATCCGCTCAGAAACGGCACGCGCGCCGCCGGCATCCCGAGCTCGAGCAGGTAGAGCGGCAACACGGGGCCAAAGCTGCGGTCGACCAGCTGCAGTCCCAGGACGGTGCCGACGAACAGCGTGAAGTAGCGCACGCGTCGCAGCGTGCGCCACGTCGCGGGCGCGGGCTTCGGCGCCTCCTGCGCCTGCGCCGCCGGCCGCGGCTCGCGATAACCGAACATCACGAGCAGACATGCCGCCAGATAGAACACGGCGGCGACGAAGAACGAGCGGCGGAGTCCGACGGCCTGCGCGATGACGCCGCCGATCACGGGGCCAAGCGCCGGGCCGAGCCGCTGCGCCGTCTGGACCCAGCCGATGGCGGTGACGACCTTGTCGGGCGGCGCGGACTCGGCCGCCATCGTCATCGCGATCGGACCGTAGCCGGCGAAGAAGCCCTGCAGCGTCCGCAGCGCGAACACCTGCCAGGGTGCGGTGACGAAGGCCGTCGCCGTCATGATGACGACGAAGCTGCCGAGCGATCGCGCGACCATCAGCTTCTTGCCGTAGCGCTCGGCGACGCGCGCCCAGATCGGCGCCATCATCGCCGTCACCGCCGGCGTCACGCCGAGGCTGACGCCCGACCAGAGCGCGATCGCTCCCGCGTCGTGCACGCCGAGCTCGTCGATGTAGAGCGGCAGGAACGGCATCACGAGCGTGAAGCCCGTGAAGCCGATGAATGCCGCCGCGGTCACGGCGATCTGATTGCGGCGCCAGTCTACGGGGTCCGATCTCGAATCCTGGCGCCGGAGGGCGGGGTCAGCCCCGTGAAGTTCGGCGTCTGGCCCCACCCGGCGGCGCCAGGATTCAAGATCGGACCCCATCTCAGAACCGGATGCGCAGATCGTCATCCGTCCCGTGCACGTGGATCGTGTCGATGAAGCGGATCTGGTGCGGATCGTTCTGCATGACGATCGAGCTCGTGCGGATGCCGTGACCGAAGAAGCGCACACCCTTCATCAGCGCGCCGTCGGTGACTCCGGTCGCGACGAACGTCGTCGACGCGCCCGAGGCCAGATCCGACGCCGAGTAGATCCGCTTCAGGTCGGTGATGCCCATCGCCCGGCAGCGCGCTTCGTCCTCCGGCGTCTTCACGACCAGGCGGCCGAGAATCTCGCCGCCGAGACAGCGCATCGCCGCGGCGGTCAGCACGCCCTCGGGCGCGCCGCCCGTGCCCATCACCGCGTGCACGCCGGATCCTTCGATCGCGGCGGCGATGCCCGCCGACAGGTCGCCGTCGCCGATCAACCGGATGCGCGCGCCGGCCTTGCGGATGTCGCCGATCAGTTTCTCGTGCCGCGGCCGATCGAGCACCATCACGACCAGATCCTCGACCTTGCGCTCGAGCGCCTTGGCGATGGAGCGCAGATTCTGCGACACCGGCCGATCCAGGCTCACCGCATGTCGGGCGCGCGGGCCGACGATCAGCTTCTCCATGTAGAGGTCGGGCGCGTGCAGCAGGCCGCCGCGCGTCGACGCCGCGAGCACGGCGATCGCGTTCGGCGCGCCCGTGGCGCACAGGTTCGTGCCCTCCAGCGGATCGACGGCGATGTCGACTTCCGGCAACCCGTCCTGGCCGTGCACCGCCTGGCCGACGCGCTCGCCGATGAACAGCATCGGCGCCTCGTCGCGCTCCCCTTCGCCGATGACGATCGTCCCGTCGATCGGCACGTCGTCCATGACCTTGCGCATCGCCTCGACGGCCGCCTGGTCCGAGGCGCGGCCGTCGCCCTTGCCCATCGTCTGCGCGCAGGCGATAGCGGCGCGCTCGACGACGCGCAGCAGTTCCAGCGAGAGGTCAAAAGCCATGTCGGCGGTCCTCCCCAGTCAGATCCGGCGCAGCTCGACCGGATCGCCGACGGCGACGCCAAGCTGCTCGGCCGCGCTCGCAGCCTGCGATGCGCACTCGAGATGGTCGGTGCTGCCGAAGAGCGCGCCGATCTCGCCGGGCGCGATGTCCGCGTAGGTCGAGACGATGTGCGCGATCGAGTGGCCGCCGACCGTGAGCTGCACGTGAGTCGATCCGTCGGTCACCTTCTGGCAGGTCTTGCGATCGAGATTGGTGACGACGTTGCCGAAGCGATCGATGCGGACCACGGTGCCGCGCACCACATTGCCTTCGATCACCGGCACCGGCAGATCGAGCATGTAGTAGTCGGTCACCGGCCGCCCGAATGCCGGCAGCTGAATGCCCTTCGCCCACCACGCCGCCGCCGGCGCGAAGCGATCGCGCCCTTCGAACGTGCGGCTCACGGTGGGACGCGCGTAGCGGCGCTCGGTGAGCTCGACGACCTTCTTCGGCGGCGTCTCGTGGAAGACGGCGGTGAGGACGCCGTTGTCCGGCGCGACGAATCGCCAGTCGCCGGCCTCGGCGGCGAGGCCGCGGCGGCTCGTGCCGACGCCCGGATCGACGACGACGAGGAACAGCGTGCCGGCAGGATAGTACTTGTAGGTCGCGGCGAGCTCCAGCGCCGCGAACGGGACGTCGTGCGCCGGCAGATCGTGCGAGACGTCGATAATCGTGATGTCGGGATTGATGCTCAGCATCACGCCCTTCATCACACCCGCGTAGTGATCGCGGGTGCCGAAGTCGCTGAGCATCGCGATGAGCGTCTTCGCCATGGGGAGCGAACGGCCTCCTCTCTCGCGCCGCCGGCCGGGCCGACGGCTCAATCGGGGCCGCGCCCGCCTATGGCTTGCGGAACAACGTCTCGCGCGTGCCCCGCTTGAGCACGAGCGACTCTGCCACCACGAGACCGTCGAACATCTTATTGATATCCCGTGGGGCGAGTACCTGCCGCCGCACCGGCGTGGCCGGATACGTTCGCAGCCGCAGCGCGTCCTCGGCCTCGACGACGAATCGTGTGTAGTGTGACAGATCGACCGTCGTCATGCCGAAGAACCCGTAGAGCACGCCGCCCGGCTTCAGCATTTCGACGAGTTTCGCCGCCAGCGGCTGTCCGGCGGTCTTGTCGAGGAAGTCGAAGACGTCCCAGCACAGGATGCCGTCGACCGAGCCGGCGGGCTGATGGAGACGCTCGTGCAGGGCGAGGGGCACCTCGGCGCGATCGGGCCGCCGGGAGTGAGACTCGATGGCGGCGAACAGATCCTCGACGAACAGTTTGCACGCCAGACGTTCGCCGAGGAACGCGACGTTGCTGCCGACGACCGGTCCGAGATCGACCAGAATCGGGTCGGGCCGCTGCGACAACGCGGACAGCAAACGAGGCAGGACCTTCGACGTCGAGACGACGTCGGGAGACGGCTCGGCCGGGGCGGCTGCTTCCACAGACGCCTCGGCCTTCCGTCCGGTCCATTTGAACAAGCCCGACACGGCAGGGCTCCTGCGCGTCGACGGGCGTCGACGCGACTATCGCGCCGCGCCCGCCGCCACGGCGGTGTTGCCCGCCACTGGCGTCGGTCCGGAGACCGCGGCCGGCTTCACTTCGGTCGGCTTGGTCTCCGACTTGGTTTCCGGCTTGGCGCCCTGTCGCTGCATGTCGATGCTGCCGCGGAAGTGCGCGCCGTCGGCGATCGCCACACGTGGAGCGGAGAGATCGCCGTCGACCGAGCCGTTGTCGCGGATGTCGACGCGCTCGGTGGCGGTGATGTCGCCGGTCACTTCGCCCTGCACGATGATCGACTTGGCGAACACCTGGGCCTTGATGCGTCCGTTCGGTCCGATCGTCAGGACGTTCTGCCGCAGCTCGATCTTGCCTTCGACCTGTCCCTCGATGGTCAGATCTTCGCTGCCGCTCAGTTCACCTTTGATGACGACGCTCTTCCCGATGTTCACGACATCTCTCTCCTGGTGCCGTGCGACGTCGGGGCGAGGGGCCTCCGTCACACTGGGTGTGCTGGTTGGGGTTGACTGCTGAGGCGGCCGAACGGCCTCGTCACGCTTCCACATGTGTTGATCTCCAAGCCGCGATTCGCCTGGGATTTGGCCAGCCGAGGCGCCGGCGGGCCAGCCGGGGAGTCAGGCTCCGCAGAGTATATCGGCCGCTTACGAAAACTGTCTACCCTTTGTGGCGCTTGAACTTAGCTCATGGACGAGGGAGTGCTACCATGTGAAATGGTGCGCATTTATTTCGACTTCAACGCCACCGCACCCCACGCGCCAGGCGTCGTCGAGGCGGTCGCGGCGGCGATGAATGACAATTTTGGCAACGCCTCCTCCGTCCACGCGTTCGGGCAGCGGGCGAAGGCGGCGCTGGACGACGCGCGCTACGCCGTGGCGGCGCTCATTGGCGCGGAGCCCCGCGAAGTCGTGTTCACGTCAGGCGGGACCGAGTCGGACAACGCCGCGATCCGCGGCGCCGTCGCCGCACTCGAGCCGACCGGCCGCCGGCACGTCATCGTCAGCGCGATCGAGCACGAAGCGGTGCTGCAGACGGCCGCGGACCTCGAGCGGCGCGGCTGTCGCGTGACGCGGCTGCGTCCTGGCGAGTCGGGCGTCGTCGATCCCGACGCCCTGCGTCAGGCCATCACCGACGACACGGCGATCGTCGCGGTGATGCACGCCAACAACGAAGTCGGCACGATCCAACCGGTCGCCGAGCTCGCGCGGATCGCGCACGAGCGCGGCGCGCTCTTCCACACGGACGCGGTGCAGAGCGCCGGCAAGATACCGGTGTCGGTCAAGGATCTCGGCGTGGATCTGCTCGCGGTCTCCGGCCACAAGTTCGGCGGACCGAAAGGGACCGGCGCGCTCTGGATCCGTCGCGGCGTCAGGCTCGCGCCATTCGCCACCGGCGGACGGCAGGAGCGCAACCGGCGCGCCGGCACGGAGAACGTCCCCGCGCTCGTCGGCCTCGGCGTCGCTGCCGGTCATGCGCTCGCGACGCTCGACAAGCGATCGGCGATCGCCGCGCTGCGCGATCGGCTCGAGACCGCGATCCTGCGCGAGGTGCCGGGCACGACCGTCAACGGCGATCGCGCCTCGCGAGTGCCGAACACGACCAACATCAGCTTCGACGGCATCGAGGCCGAGTCGCTGCTCATCGCGCTCGATCTCGACGGCGTGGCCGTCTCCACCGGGTCGGCCTGCTCGTCGGGCACCCTCGAGCCGTCGCACGTGCTGCGCGGCATGGGCCTGCCCGCGCCGCGCACGCGCAATTCGCTGCGCTTCAGCCTCGGCTCGTCCTCGACGGTCGACGAGGTCGACTTCGTCGCGTCCGTCCTGCCGGGCCTGGTCGCCAAGCTGCGCGGCCTGACGCGGACCGCGGCCGCTCTCAAATAGCCATGCGTGTCGTTGTCGCCATGTCGGGCGGCGTGGATTCCTCCGTCGCCGCCGCGCTGCTCGCCGAGGCGGGTCATGAGGTCATCGGCCTGTCGATGCAGCTCTACGATCAGCGCGCGTCGCCGGAGGCGTTCGGATCGTGCTGCAGCCTCGACGATTTGCACGACGCGCGACGGGTCGCGGCGGCGCTCCGGTTTCCGCACTATCTCGTCAATTTCGAGCGCGAGTTCCAGGCCACCGTGGTGCGCGACTTCGTCGACGAGTACGCGGCCGGCCGCACCCCGATTCCGTGCGTACACTGCAACGCGGACCTGAAGTTCTCGACTCTCCTCGACCGCGCCCACGGCCTCGGCGCGGCGACCGTGGCGACCGGCCATTACGCGCGTCTGCGCTTCGACGACTCGACGCGCCGCTATCAGCTCCTCCGCGGCGTCGACCCGAACAAGGACCAGTCGTACTTCCTGTTCGGCCTCACGCAGGATCAGCTCGCCGGCGCGATGTTCCCCGTCGGCCATCTCACCAAGCCGGAGGTGCGGGCACATGCGGCCCGGCTCGGCCTCAACGTTGCCGACAAGCCCGACAGCCACGAGATCTGCTTCGTCCCCGACGGCGATGCCGCGCGCTTCGTCGAGCGCCGCCTGCCGGAGGGTGCGCGCGCCGGCGAGATCAAAGACTCGACCGGCCGCACGATCGGCGAACATCGCGGCATCCATCGCTTCACCGTCGGACAGCGGAAGGGGCTGGGCTTGTCGACGGGCTCGCCGCTCTACGTGCTGCGGCTCGAGCCGGCGACGTCGACCGTGATCGTGGGCACGCGCGACGAGCTCGGCTCGACGCACCTCGACGCGACCGGCGTGAACTGGATTGCGGGTATCGCGCCCGACGGCGTCCGCCGCGTCACCGCGCGCATCCGGCATCGCCACCAGGACGCGCCGGCGACGGTCGTGGCGACCGGCGATCGAACGGCGTCGCTCGATTTCGACGAGCCGCAGACGGCGATCACGCCGGGACAGGCGGTCGTCTTCTACGACGGCGACGAGGTCATCGGCGGCGGGTGGATTTCGTGAGTGCTGTGTTCGAGAAACCGCTCGGCGTCGAGCGCGGCCATGCAGCCTGACCCCGCGGCTGTGATCGCCTGACGGTAGATCCGATCCTGTACGTCGCCGCAGGCGAAGACGCCCGGGATGTTCGTCTTCGCGCCGCCCCTGGTCACCAGATAGCCCGCCTCGTCCATCTCGAGCTGCCCGACGAACAGCGACGTGTTCGGATTGTGACCGATCGCGACGAACATCCCCTCGACGGCCAGGTCCTTCTCGACGCCGGTCTTGAGGTTGCGCAGTCGGATCCCGGACACGACGCCCCGGGCCGGGTCGTGAACCGCGACGACTTCCGAGTCCCACTCGAAGGCGATCTTCGGGTTGGCGAGCGCCTTGTCCTGCATGATCTTCGACGCGCGCAGGGTGTCGCGGCGATGGACGACGGTCACTTTCGAGGCGAAGCGCGTGAGGAAGTTCGCCTCTTCCATGGCCGAGTCGCCGCCGCCGATCACGGCAATCGGCTTGCCGCGGAAGAAGAACCCGTCGCAGGTCGCACAGGTCGAGACGCCATGCCCCATGAGCGCGCGTTCTGACGGCAGCCCCAGTAGCCGGGCCGAGGCGCCGGTCGCGATGATCGCGGTGCGGCTCAGGACGACGGCATCGTCGGTGCGGATGGTGAATGGCCGGGTCGACAAATCGACGGACTGCACGTTGCCGCGGCGGAGGTCGGCGCCGAACCGGGCCGCCTGCTCGCGCATCGCGGCCATCAGATCGGGCCCCATGATGCCGTCGCGGAATCCGGGGAAGTTCTCGACTTCGGTGGTCATCATCAGCTGACCACCGGCATCGAGCCCTTCGAAGACGATCGGGTGCAGGTTCGCGCGCGCCGTGTACAGGGCCGCGGTCAGCCCGGCCGGTCCCGAGCCGATGACGACGACGTTGTGGATGGACTCTGACACGACCGATTACAGGTGCTTGTCGACCATCTGCTTGATCGTGCCCTTGTCGGCGAGCCCGACGATTTGATCGACGATCTGGCCTCCCTTGAACAGGATCACCGTGGGAATGCCGCGCACCATGTACTTCATCGTGATGCCCGGATTGTCATCGACGTTGAGCTTGCCGACCGTGACCTTGCCAGCGTAATCGCCGGCGAAAGCGTCGATATGCGGTTCCATCGCGCGGCACGGGCCGCACCATTCGGCCCAGAAGTCCACGAGGACCGGCGTCTGCGACTGCAGCACGCTCGCGTCGAAGTTCCCGTCGGTAAACGTCTGAAGGTTCTGCGATGCCATCGATTCTCCTGCTGTTACCGGTCAGCTCGTCAGGCCGCTCCTTGCAGCGGCGTCCAGCCGGGCCCGTCTGTACACTTTGACATATTCCCTGGCGGATCGGGCCCACGAGTGGTCCTCCGCCATCCCCTGCTCTATCAGTGGATGCCAGCGTTCCTTGTCGCGATACAAACGCACGGCCTGCCGGACCGTCCGCGCCAGAGCGTCGGGCGTCGCGTCGTGGAACTTGAACCCGTTGGCCTTCACCGCCCGCGCGGTGTAGGGCTGAATCGTGTCGTCGAGGCCGCCGACGGCGCGCACGATCGGCACGGTGCCGTAACGCAGGCTGTACATCTGGTTGAGGCCGCACGGCTCGAAATGCGACGGCATCAGAAACATGTCCGAGCCGGCTTCGACCAGGTGCGCGAGTGACTCGTCGAAGCCGATGACCGCCGCCACGCGCGACGGATGCGCCGCCGCCAGCCGTTTCAGAAACCCTTCGAAGCGCGGCTCGCCGCTGCCGACGAACACCCACGCCGCGTCGAGCGCCATGAGCGCCGTCGCCGCACCTTCGACAAGATCGAGGCCCTTCTGCGCGACCAGCCGCGACACAAGCCCGATCAGCGGGCGTTCGAGCGCGTCGTCGCCGACGGGAAGGCCAACGCGTTCGAGGAGCGCGCGCTTGCACACGCGCTTGCCGGCGAGGTCGCCCGGCCCGAAATGCGCGGGCAGGTGCGGGTCGGTCTGCGGATCCCAGACCGCGGTGTCGATGCCGTTGAGGATGCCCTGAAACCGGTGACGCCGCGCCTGTAACACCCCCTCCATGCCGACGCCGAAGGCCGGCGTGAGAATCTCCTCGGCGTAACGCGGGCTGACGGTCGTGATGCGATCCGCGTAGTTGATCCCGGCCTTGAGATAGCTGAACTGGCCCCAGAACTCGCCGCCGGCGATGTCGAAGGCGCGCCACGGCAGGCCGACCGCGGGCACGACGTCCCTGGGAAACAAGCCTTGGTACGCGAGGTTGTGGATGGTGAAGACGCGCGCGCTCTGGAGGAGCGCCGGCCATCGCCCGGGCGTCAGCGCGAGCAGCGCCGGCGCCAGACCTCCTTGCCAGTCGTGCGCGTGAATCACGTCGGCCGGCCAGCTGGCGAGGTCGGCCGCGGCGACGTCGAGCGCCGCGGTCGCGAGCAGCGCGTAGCGTTGCGCGCTGTCGGCGTAGTCACGTCCGCCGACGCCGTAAATGCCGTCGCGATCGAAATACGGCGGATAGTCGATGAACACGGCCCGGCGGCGCGGCGACAGATCCACCGTCTCGCAGCCGACCGTGTACTCGGTCGGACCGACGCGGACGCCGCGCTCGAGCCGAACGCCGACGTCGGCGCGAACGCCGCGGTACTTGGGAAGAATCGTGGTGACGCGATGACCGAGCGACCCCAGCGCGGTGGGCAGCGCGGCGACGACGTCGGCGAGCCCGCCGGTCTTCGCCCACGGCGTGGCTTCCGAGGCGACCATCACGATACCGAGACGCGGCGCGCGGCCGGCCAACGGATGCGGATGCGGGCTCGCAGCCCTGCGACGCTCGAGACGCGCGTCCACTGAACGCGAGTCTAGCAGGAAGCCAGGAAGGGATTGGTCCGGGCTAG
Organism: Vicinamibacterales bacterium; assembly: GCA_035711465.1. Taxonomy (GTDB): domain Bacteria; phylum Acidobacteriota; class Vicinamibacteria; order Vicinamibacterales; family SCN-69-37; genus DASTCC01. Next base: position 2,022 of record DASTCC010000548.1, on the reverse strand, counting down.
CGGTTCAGAAGCTCGTCGTCGCTGCCCACCAGGCCCTGCGCGCGGCCGAGCACCCACGCGAACAGGTGCCGCGCCGCCCAGAAGCGAGTCGGGCTGTTGCTCGCGCCGAGCACCACCACCGAGACCGTGCCGCCCTGCGGGACCTGGAGGAGCGTCGCGAGACAGTAGCCGGCCTTGGTGATGAAGCCGGTCTTGCCGCCGCGGACGTCGACGTCCGTGCCGAGCAGCTTGTTGGTGTTGTGGACCGTGACCGTGCGGCGGCTCGTCCTCGCCGTGTAGTCCGTCTTGCGCATGATGCTGGAGATGCGGTCGTCGGACGAGACGAAGGCGATGAGCTGGGACAGATCGTAGGCCGACGAGACGTTCCGGGCGTCGAGCCCGGACGGATCGGCGTAGCTCGTGCTGGTGAGGCCGAGGTGCGCGGCCATCTCGTTCATCCGGCCGATGAACGCGGCCGAGCCGCCCTCCGACGTGCGCGCCAGGACGCGCGCGGCGGCGTTGTCCGACGCGATCAGCACGAGGTGCAGCAGATCGCGATAGGTGATGTTCTCGCCGGCGCGCAGAAAGGTGACGTTGGCGCCGCGCGTGTCGGCCGACGTGACGGTGACCCGCGCCGTGAGATCGGGATCGTCGGCCATGAACGTGGCGACGGTCATCAGCTTCGTCAGGCTCGCGATCGAGCGCTGATCGTGAGAGTTCTCCTCCCAGATCACCTCGCCGGTCTGCGGGTTGTAGACGATGGCGGCGGCGGCGTTGACGTCAGGAACGAGGTTGCCGAGCTGATCGCGCTTGAAGTGCGCGGTCATCGCCTCGCGTTCGGCCCGCTGGGCGGCGGTGACGCGGGCGCGCTGGGCGGCGCGCTGCCGCGCCAGAGCGGTCCTGGTCGTGGTCGTCGATTTCTTCTTGGTGGTCTGGGCCTCGGCGACTGCGACATTGCCAAACGCCAGCAGCAGGGCTGCCGACACCGCCACGACCCGCATTGCTATTCCCGGCATCGACTCTCCACGACGCAGACCTCCCCGATCGGGGCGCGCGATCTGTAATTGGGCGGGGAATCCTACCATCACAAGTCGTTGACCGGCAACAGCTAACAGCTGAATCAAACCTCGTACCACGGCCGGCAGGGGGTCGATCGAGGCGCGCGTCACCCGCACTCACGCGCTTGATGCCCGGCTTATCGGCCTCCACGGCAACGAAAATCAGCCTCGCCGCGACCATCTTCAGCAGCGGCGACAGAAAACAGCCGACGGGAAGGCTTCCGAACGCGCCCGATTGTCACGCGGGTTACATTCGTGGCGCGCTCGGTCGTCGCGATTCAACTGACGCGACGATGGGACGCGCCTCGCTCCGCCTGCCCGACGTTAGTGGCGTTCCCGGTGCGCTCACGCGATCCATCGATTCGTTTCAGCGAATCCAATTGGAATGGCGTTGGTATGCCACAAGTTTGTCATCCGTGAGGAAGCCTGGATGAAACGCGCCGTATCTGGTTGCCGGCCACTCGCTCCCGGCCTGCTCGTTTGACGTCGCGAACAGCATCCTGGCCGGTACACCGCTTGCATTGGTGCAGGCCGAGGTCCCTCGATGAGCCTTGTCCGCCTGCTGGGGTTCACGACGCTCAACTGCGGGTGCGTCTCCGGTCGGTACCGCGAAGTCGGATCGAACCGCGAGATCACCTACATCGAAGAGAAGGGCGCGGCGTGTTCCCAGGTCGGCCATCAGCGCAACCAGCCGGTCAGCGCTGACCGGGTCGCCCACGGCTTCGGTTCGGTCGACGCGATGCGCGCGTCCTAGCGGCCGGTTCCCGGTCGCTTTCGCGCCCGCCCGGGCGCGCGTCAGCTATTTCCTCTGTACTATTGTGACCCTGCGTCCGAGAAGCCACGCATATGGCACTGGCCCTGGTCACCCCGCGAGCGCTGCCGCCGATCGAGTTCAGGGTCGGGACGAGCCGCGTCCGCCTCTACCAGAGCGACTGCCTCGACGTGCTGGCCGGGCTCGATCCGGGCTCGATCGACGTCGTCGTGA
>DASTCC010000547.1:0-2397 GCA_035711465.1 Vicinamibacterales bacterium | reverse complement strand
CGGCGCCGCGCTATTTGCCTCCGGCCGCGCTATTTGCCTCCGGCCGCGCTCTTGCCTCACTATCTACGGTCTCGACGTCCCAGATCCCAGGAGCACACCCGTGAGCCGTTCACTCGTTCATGTTCTCGCCCTTGTCGTGATGCTGACGCCGGCCGCCCTGGCGCAGAACCGGCGCGTGTTCACGGCCGCCGACTACGACCGCGCGACGGGCATGCTGGCCCAGAATCTCAACGGGCTGGTCGTCGGCGGCACCGTCAACGCGAACTGGCTGCCCGACGGACGCTTCTGGTACACGCGGACGACCGCGGCCGGGACGACAGAGACCGTCGTCGTCGATCCGGTGACGAAGTCGCGCGAGGTGGTGGCGACGCCGCCAGCCGGCGCACCGGCACCGGCGGCTGCCGGCGGTGGCCGTGGCGGCCGCGGCGGGGGCGGCGGCGGTGGCCGCGGCGGGCGGGGCGCGATCGCGATCGCGAAGACGTGCGGTCCCAACGTCACCGGCGTCGCCCCGACCGGTCCGCCGCCGGCGTCGGTGTCGCCGGACGGGACCAAAGCCATCTTCATCTGCGACTGGAACCTGTGGGTGAAGGACGTCGCGACCGGCCAGGAGCGGCAGCTCACGACCGACGGCGCGAAGGACTTCGGCTACGCCACGAGCAACGCCGGATGGACGACGAGCGCGGCGCCGTCGCTTTCGTGGTCGCCGGACAGCAAGAAGATCGCGACCCAGCAGCAGGACGAGCGCAAGGTCGGGGACATGTACCTGGTCGAGACGCCGGTCAACGGCGGGCACCCGGTGCTGCGTCAGTGGAAGTACCCGCTCGCCGGCGACCCCGAGGTCGCGATGATCCAGCGCGTCGTCATCGAGGTCGAGACCGGCAAGATGACGCGGCTGCTGATGGCGCCCGATTTCCACCGCGCCATGTCCGAGGACAACCTCGACATGGGCGAGTACCTGTGGAGTCCGGACGGCTCGCGGCTCGGCTTCGTCTCCACCGATCGATTCCACAAGAACTCCACGGCCAAGCTCGCCGACACGACGACCGGCGAAGTCCGCGTGCTGTTCACCGAGACGGAGAAGACGCACGTGCAGACGCGCGTGCAGTGGCAGATTCTCTGGGATTCGAGCGAGGTGCTGTGGTACTCACAGCGCGACGGCACCGCGCAGATGTACCTCTACGATCTGCAGACCGGACATCTCAAGAACCAGATCACCAGCGGCGTCGGACCGATCACGCGGATCGCCCGGCTCGACCGCGCGACGCGGACGATGTGGTTCGAGGCCGTCGGCAAGGAGAAGGGACAGGATCCCTACTACACGCACCTCTACAAGATTGGTCTCGACGGCAGGAACTTCGTCTCGCTGACGCCCGACAACGGCACGCACTCGGTGCAGATCTCGCCTGACGGCAGGTACGTCATCGACACTTTCTCGCAGCCGGACGTCGCTCCCGAGGTGACGCTGCGCGACGGGACGACGGGCGCGTTGATCATGCCGCTCGAGAAAGCCGACATCTCGAAGCTCCTTGCCACCGGCTGGAAGCCGCCGATGCAGATCAAGATGATGGCCGCCGACGGCAAGAACGAGATCTACGGCCTGCTCTTCCGGCCGACGAACTTCGATCCGTCGAAGAAGTACCCGATCATCAACCAGGCGTATCCCGGTCCGCAGTCGGGCAGCGTCGGGTCGCGCGCGTTCAGCGCCGCGCGCGGCGATCGCCAGGCCCTCGCCGAGCTCGGCTTCGTCGTCGTCAGCATCGACGGCACCGGCACGCCGAATCGATCGAAGGCGTTCACCGACGCGTACTACGGCGCGATGGGGCGGCACAACACCATTCCCGATCAGATCGCCGGCATGAAGGAGCTGGCCAAGAAGTACCCGTGGATCGACATCGACAAGGCGGCGATGTGGGGTCACTCCGGCGGCGGCTTCATCACCGCGGACGCGCTGTTGCGCGAGCCCTTCAACGAGTTCTTCAAGGTCGGCATCGCCGAGTCGGGCAATCACGATCAGCGGCAGTACGAAGACGACTGGGGCGAGCGGTACCAGGGGCCGCTGGTGAAGAATCCGGACGGAACCGACAACTACGCCATCGAAGCGACGCAGACTCACGCGGCCGGCCTCAAGGGCCGGCTGTTCCTGATTCATGGCGGGATGGACAACAACGTGCCGCCGTACAACACGCTGCTGGTCGCCGACGCGCTGATCAAGGCGAACAAGGACTTCGACATGCTGATCCTGCCCAACGCCGGGCACGGATTCGGCGCCGCCAGCAACTACGTCATGGTGCAGCGCTGGAACTACTTCGTGCGGCACCTGCTCGACGCCGAACCGCCGCGGAACTACGTCGTCCCGGCGGCACCGGCCGGCGCGGGCCGGGGTGGCGGAGCCGCAGC
>DASTCC010000546.1:0-9302 GCA_035711465.1 Vicinamibacterales bacterium | reverse complement strand
CCTGCTCCGACCCTGCTCCGACCCTGCTCCGACCCCACCCGGCCCGCCGCGTGCTCCAGAATCGACCGCACCGGTAGGAGTTGGACCGGCCAGTCGAACCGGCGGACGTCTGACGCGTCGGCGAGCGCTCGCCGGTCTTCGGGCGACAAGCGCAACAACCCCACGACCGCCGCCGCAAACGCCGCCTCGTCGTCGGCGACCAGGCAGCCGCGGTCGATGCCGGCCGGCAGTCCTTCGTGAACCGCGGTGGTGACGACCGTCGGCAGGCCGGCGGCCAGCGCTTCCATCACCTTGTTCTGCAGGCCGCGTGCGAGCCGCACCGGCGCCACCGACAACGCTGCGCTCCAGAGATACGGCTGAACCTGATCCACGCGCCCGGTGACGACGATCGACGGGTCGCTCGCGAGTGCGCGGACGCGCGCCGGCGGATTGGCGCCGACGATCGTGAACCGTGCCGCGGCGTAGTCGCGCCGCACCAGCGGCCAGATGTCGCGCGCGAACCAGATCGCGGCTTCGACGTTCGGCGGGTAATCCATCATCCCGCAGAACACGACCGTGTCGCTCGGCGCCGGCGGCGCCGGCGGCTGATACGCCGGCAGATCGATGCCGACGGGAATCACGTGCACGTCCGCGCCAGGCGCGATCGCGGTCACCGCGTCGCGCTCGCGATCGTTCACGACCAGCACGGCGCAGGCCCGCTCCGACGCAATCTTCTCGAACGCGGAGAGCGTCCGCGCCTCGCGCTGGTAGACCCACGACATCGGCAGCGCCGTCTTCGTGCTCATGCCGCGCCATTTGTGGGAATCGACGTCGACCATGTCGAGCACATACGGCACCCGCGTGAGCGGCGGCTCGAGCGCGAAGCGCGCCATGCCCGAACAATAGGCGAGCACGACGTCCGGCGGATGCGCGTCGACGAGCGACTGGATCGCCGCGCGCGCGCCCGGCGCGTCGAGCAGCGCATGCGTGAGCGGACGCGATCCCGGCAACTGCGCCAGGCCGCGCAGGTACTTGCCGAGCTTCGGAATGACGACGGTCTCGGCCGCGACCGTGCCGGGCACGTCGCCGAGCCGCGCCGCCTCGCCGGCATCGTGCGAGAGCGCGAACAGCGAGACGTTGGCGTAGCCGGACATCGATCGCAGCAGATGCCAGGCGCGAATGCGGTCGCCGCGATTGGGTGCGTACGGGACCCGATGGGTCAGGAAGAGGACCTTCATGCGCGGCGTGCGGTGGCGTCGCGGCGGTCGCGGATGACCTTGGCCGGCACACCCGCGGCGATGGCGTAGTCGGGAATCGGCGAGGTCACGACGGCGCCGGCGCCGATGACGCAGTGCTTGCCGACGTCGGCCAGGATGATCGCGGCGCTGCCGACCCAGGTGCCCTCGCCGATGCGGATGCGGACGCGCGCGCCTTCCTGTTCGCGAATCGGCTGCGTCACGTCGCCGATGCCATGCGTCATCGCGCCGCTCGGCACGTGGACGCCGGCCGCGAGCAGCACGTCCTTCTCGATCGTCACCAGTCCGAGCTGACAGCACGGGCCGACGTAGACGTGCTCGCCGATCTCGACACCCGCCTGGCTGAGCAGCGTGCCGAACTGGATCGTCGCCGAGGTCGCGCAGCGCTGCAGCGTCCGCGTGTAGAACGCGCGGCGGACGTAATCGCCCAGCCGGCCGGGCACGATCGACAGCGCCTGCGAGGACGCCTCCATCGCCGCGTCGGCGCCGCGAATGGACTTGCGGATCGCGTAGGACGCGAGCGCCGGCAGGACGACGATCGTCGCCGCACCGCGGGCCAGCGCCTTCACCGCGTCACGCACCTGACACTCCGATCGATCGCGGCGCCGCCGATGGCTGGCGTGTGCCGCGCGTCGCCATCAGCTCGTCGTAGATCGCCTCGAGCCGGCGCGTCCGCTCCGCGAACGAGAGCTCGCCTTCGATCCGTGCCCGCGCCGCGCGCGCACGACGCCGCGCGCCCTCCGGATCGGCGATGACCGCCCGCATCCCGGCGACGAGCGCCGGAACGTCGTGCGGCGGCACGACCAGGCCGTGCACGCCGTCGAAGGTGAGCTCGCGCGTCCCGCCGACGTCGGTGGCGACGCTCGGCGTCTCCATCGCCATCGCCTCGAGCACGGCGTTCGGCGTGCCCTCGTACTCCGACGACTGCACGAACGCGTCGAAGGCATCGTGCAGCGCGGCGATGTCGAGCCGGTGACCGGTGAACCGACAGGCTTCGGCGACGCCGAGACGCGCCGCTTGCGCTTCGAGCGACCCCTTCAGAGTCCCGTCGCCGACGATCACCAGGCGCGTCGCGGGGTTGCTCCGATGCACCTCGGCGAACGCGTCGATCAGCAGATCGAACCGCTTCTGACGTTCGACACGGCCGACGCCGCCAAAGGCGAACTCGCCGGGCGCGAGCCGCAATTCCTGTCTCACGCGCTCGCGCCGTTCCGCGTCGCGCCGGAACGCATCCGGATCGATGCCGTTCAACAGCACGGTCACTCTCGCGGGGTCGGCGCCGGAAGCGATCAGCGTGTCCCGCACGTCGGACGACACCGCGATGACACGCGGCAACCGCCGCAGCACCCGTCGATCGCCCGGATAGTAGATCCAGCGCTCACGCGCGGAGTGTCCGGTCCATCCGTGCGACGTCGCCATGGCGACCGCGCCGGTCCGCCGCGCCAGCAGCCAGGCGAGGAGATTGGTCTTGTAATCGTGGCCGTGGACGATGTCGAAGTGCCGCTCCGAGGCAAGCGCCGCGAGCTGCGACCAGATCCTGACGTCGAAGGAATGCCGCTCGCGCACCTCGACGTAGTCGAGGCCGAGCGTGCGCGCGCGTTCGTCGATGCCGAACACGTCGTCGCGGAGGTCGCGCAGATAACAGACCGTGATCTTGAAGCGGCGACGGTCGTGTCGTTCGGCGCCGAAGAGAATCGTCTTCTCCGGACCGCCGCCGGTGCCGCGAACGCTGCGTAGCTCGAGAACGGAGATCATGGTCAGGCGATCGCGGTGCGCCGGCGCCGGTAGCTGAAGCGGCCGGCGATGGCACAGGCGCGGCCGGCCTCGTACGCCGCCGCCACGGCCAGCGCGCCCGGCCAGTCGCCGACGTTCGCCGCGCCCAGCATCACCGCCGCGCGCATCGTCACCAGCGCGAGGAGGAACAGCGCCGCGGCCAGCGCGAGCCAAAGGCCGGTCGTCGAAAGTGAGAGCAGGCCGACGGCGATGGCGATGACCGCCAGCAGGTTGGCGAGCGGAATCGCCGCGCTGACGAGCGTCCGGCCCGACGTCGGCGGGCGCAGGCTGACGCGGATGTTGTCGCGGCCGCGCCACAGCTCGCCGAAGAAGACGTCGCCGAGCGTGCGCGGATCGCCGTGGTGGACGTTGCGCATGCGGTGGTCGGCGAGGAGATCGTAACCCCGGCCGCGCAGCTTGCGGCAGAGATCGACGTCTTCGCAGGTCTCGAGCGACGTGTCGAAGCCGCCGACGGCCTCGAACGCGGCGCGCCGCACGGCCATGTTGCCGCTGCCCAGCCACTCGACCGGCTCCTGCCGCGTCGGATGGCGCCGCAGGCGATCGTACAGCCGCTGCACCCAGGTCCCGGGTGTGGGCGGGTGACAGGGCGCGCCGACGCCGCCAACCCGAGGCGACGCCAGCGCCTCGATCGCGGCCGGAATCCACTCCAGCACGATCTCGTGATCGGCGTCGACGAACGCGAGAATGCGCCCGCGCGCGGCCGCCGCCGCCGTGTTGCGCAGCGCGCCAAGGCGCAGACCGGGCAGGGGCAGGACGGTGGCGCCGCGCGCCCGGGCCGTTGCCGCCGAGTCGTCCGTCGATCCGTTGTCGGCGACGATGATCTCGACGTCGTCGCGCCCGCCGATGCCGGCGACGATCGTGTCCAGGCAGCGCCCCAGCCGCACGGCGTCGTTGCGGACCGGGATCACGAACGAGAGCGCGATCTCCGCCACCTCTACCGGCCTCCAAGGGTCCACAACGGGTCCATCGTCACCGGCTCGACGTTGAAGAGGCGGTAGAGCGGCGGGATCGACGTGAACATCAGCACCACGAAGAGCACGGTGCAGAGGATCAGGTAGAGGAAGAAGCCACGCTGCTTGTAGAGCTTCTCGGGATTCTGGACGGGACTGTCGGGCAGCATCCCGATGTGCATGTAGTACGCGAACAGTCCGGCGGCGAACGGCGCGAAGAGGATCAGCTCGAGGTGATAGCGGACGATGAAGATGCCGGCGAACAGCGCGCACGTCGTCGCGTAGAAGACGATGCTGACGAGCAGCCGCTCTTCGGTGTACCACTCGAACGATCGCCGGTAGGCGGCGGCGACGCGCGGATCGGCGATGTGGCGGTACTCCGCGTAGCGCTTCATCGCCATGAAGAACGCGCCGATCATCCAGTAGGAGATGACCAGCGAGAGCGGCGGCACGTGGTTGGTGACGAGCGCGAACCAGCCGAGGAGCAGGCGGATCGGGTTGTTGATCGATTCGCTGAGGACGTCGAGATACGGCCACTCCTTGGTGCGCAGCGGCGGCACGTTGTAGGCGATGCCCATCAGCCACAGCCAGAGCGCCGATCCGAAGAAGTAGATGTTGAGACTGAGCGCGAGCGCGAAACCGGCGGCGGCGAGGACCAGCCACTGGGCGATCGCGATCCACGGCTTGACCAGGCCGGCGGCCGCCGGCCGCTGCTTCTTCACCGGATGGAGCCGATCGCGCGGCGCGTCGAGCAGCTCGTTGAGCGTGTAGTTGCTCGAAGCGACCAGGCAGGTCGCGAGCACGGCGATCGCGAGCGGCCACAGGCTCGACACGGTCGCGACCTCGGGCTGGTAGAACACCGCCAGGATCACGCCGAGCAGCATGAACGCGTTCTTGAACCAGTGATCGATGCGCGCGATCTGGATGTAGGGCCTGATGCCCGCCGACGCGCGTCCTTCAGCGATGGTCAAAGGCACGACTCAGCCTTTCGAATGACGGGTACATCTCGAAGCGTTCGGCGGATCCGGAACGGTCGCGGGCCGCGCCGATGATCGCGCAGCGCATGCCCGCCGCCGCCGCGCCGGCGGCATCGACCTCGATGCGATCGCCGACGTAGAGCACTTCCGACGGCGCCAGGTTCCACACGTCGCACGCGCGCAGGAAGCCGCGCGGGCTCGGCTTGAACGCGCCGATCTCGCGATCCGTCGCGCAGAGCACCGGCGCGAATCGCCCTTCGAGGCCGAGCGCCCGCAGCTTCTCGGCGGCCGGATAGTCCGACAGGATCCCGGCGCGGATGCCGGCCCGGCTCAACCGATCGAGCAAAGCCGGCACGCCGGGGCGCCGACAAAACTGCAAGTACTTCAGCGGCCGTCTGATCATCCATTCCGCAACCAGCGTCTCCACCTCTGCAACGGACAGACCGGATGCCCTGGCGGCAGCCTCGACCTGGCTCGCAGACGAGCCGGCGGCTGTAGCGTCCCGCAGGCGTTCCTGCGCCGCGCGGTAGGCCTGGAGCGCCTTCAGCCGCCGCGGGGCCTTCCGGGGGCCCGACAGGGGCAGCATCGCCAGTTCGGCCGCCATCAGCGCGCGCATCGGCGTCTGCCGATAGAGCGTGCCGTCCAGGTCGAAGAGGACGCCCTTGATGCCGGTGAAGTCCATCATCGCGCCGACTTTTTGTCCCGCAATCGCCTCGAGGCCCGTGGCCGTCGTCCCGCGGTTACAACTGCCGAATGAGCGCCTGGTAATCCACCTTGTCGGTGGAGGTTCGCGGCAGGCGCTCGAGCACCGTGAACCGATCCGGACTCATGTAGGCCGGCAGCTCACGCGCGCAGAACTGCTTCAACTCGATGATCGTCGGCGCCGGCGTTTCCGGCGCCGTCGACAGGAACGCGACGATCTTCACGCCGGCGTCGGCGTCGGGCGTGGACACTACCGCCGCTTCGCGGATGTTCGGATGACGGTAGAGGCCGCGCTCGATCTCGCCGAGCTCGATCCGATAGCCGCGCCGCTTGACCATGCGATCGCGGCGGCCCACGTAGATGTAGCCGTCGGTGTCCTCCCAGCGGACCACGTCGCCGGTGTTGTACCAGCGCTTGCCGTCGCGCTCGATGAACGCCTTGGCGTTCTCGGCCGGGCGATTCCAGTAGCCGCCGAACACCGACGCGCCGGAGATCCAGAGCAGGCCTTCGTCGCCCTTTGCGACCTCGTTGCGATCGCCGTCGAGCACCATCGGCTCGCAGTGCGAGCAGGCGAAGCCGATCGGGTACGGCTGATCGCGGTCCTCCGGGATGCGGTCGGGAATCCTTGCGAACGTGCAGACGTTCGTTTCCGTCGGCCCGTAGAGGTTGTAGTACACGGGCTTCGGCCACAGCCGTTTCAGATCGCGAAGGTGCTTCACCGGGAACACCTCGCCGGCGAAGAGCACGAGACGCAGGCTCGAGTGGTCGCACTGTTCGATGTGACCGAACTGCATCATCAGCGTCAGGATCGACGGCGTCGAGTACCACACCGTCAGCCGGTTGCGCTCGACGAACGCGGTGAGGTCGCGCGGGTTCTTGCCGAGGTCCTCCGAGATCAGATAGAGCGTCGCGCCGTGTTTGAGCGACACGTAGATGTCGAGGATCGACAGATCGAAGTGAAACGGCGCGTGGCTGCTGAAACAATCCGCCTCGGTCGGCTCGAACACCGACGAGCACCAGTCGACGAAGCTGATCGCATTGCGATGCGAGAGCGTCACGCCCTTCGGCATCCCCGTCGATCCCGAGGTGTAGAGGATGTAGGCGAGATCGAGGTCCTCCCGGGGCAGCATCGGGGCCGTCGCCGGTGCGGCGAGAATCGTCTCGTAGCCGGCAATCGGCAATCGCGCGTCCGCGTCGCCGGCGTCGCCGACGACGATGACCGTCGCCAACGGCTGTGACTCCGGATCCGGGCAGGCGCCGAGCGACTTGCGGTCGGCGACGAGCGCGCGAACACCGCAGTCGGTGAGGATGCGCTTGCCGCGCTCGGCCGGCGCGGTGCAGTCCACCGGCACGTAGGCCGCCCCTGCCTTCATGATGCCGAACAGCGAGACGACCGATGCCGCGCTCTTCGGCAGCACCAGCCCGACGCGGTCGCCCGGCTTGACGCCGGCCGCCGCCAGGTGCGCGGCGATCGTGTCGGCGTGGCGGTCGAGCTCGGCGTAAGTGAGGCTCGACCCCGATGGATCGACCACCGCGGTCTTCTCCGGGAAGCGAGCGGCGCTGGCCTCGAGATATTCGGCGAGGTGCTGCGTCATAGCCGGCCCTGCCTGCTCAGCGCTTCTTCCGCGCCACGAGCGCGGCCATGTCATCGAGCGTGTTGAAGACGTCGACGTCGGTTTCGTGGGCCTCGATCTCGATGCCGAACTCCTTCTCGACGAAGCTGACGACGCCGAGCGTCGCCAGCGAATCGAGGATGCCGCTGGTCCGCAGCGCCGTGTCGTCGCGCAGGTTGTCCGGCGACTCGCCCGGCAGGTACTTCATCAGGATGAACTGCCGGATCGCGTTCTTCACATCGGTCATCGAATCCACTCCACGTCTCTCGCGTCAGAGGCCCAGCGCCTTGGCGATGATGTTGCGTTGAATCTCGGTCGTGCCCGAATAGAGCGTGCTGCCGACGGCGTCACGCAGGTCGCGCTCGATCCGCTGCTCGGTCATGTAGCCATAGCCGCCGAAGATCTGGATCGCGTCGAGGCTCGAGGCGACATACGACTGCGAGACGTGCAGCTTCGCCATCGCCGCCTCGAGCATGGCGTCCTCGCCGCGGTCCTTCATCGCGCCGAGCCGGTAGACCAGCGCCCGGCTGGTGTCGAGCCGCAGCGCCATGTCGACGATGCGGTTGGCGATCGCCTGGTTCTTGCCAATCGCGCGGCCGAACTGCTTGCGCTCGCGCGCGTGGCGCGTGCAGTCCTCGAGCTGGCGGCGCATGCCGCCGAGGCAGCTGGCCAGAATACAGCCGCGCTCCCACTCCATCGAGCACTCGAACACTTCGGCGCCGCGGCCTTCGCGGCCGAGCCGGTTCTCGACGGGCACGCGGCAGTCGTCGAAGATCACCTCTGCCATCGGCGAGGTCCTGAGGCCCATCTTGTGCAGCTGACGGCTGATCGTCAGCCCCGGCGTCTCGCGCTCGACGATGAAGCCGGTGACGCCCATCGCGCCGAGCGCTGGATCGATCGTCGCGTAGGCGACGAAGAGATCGGCCACCGGCGCGTTGGTGACGAACATCTTGGTGCCGTTCAGCACGTAGACGTCGCCGTCGCGGACGGCGCGCGTGCGCATCGCGAAGATGTCCGAGCCGGCGTCCGGTTCGCTCGCGGCGTTGGCGCCGATCAGCGTGCCGTCGGAGAGCGGCGCCAGCCAGCGCGCCTTCTGCGCCGGCGTGCCGTAGGTGAGGATCGGAATCGAGTTGGTCCAGAGATGCGCGTTGAGCGAGAAGAGCAGGCCGTGATCGCGCGTCGCGTAGCCCAGCCCTTCCATCACCGCGAGCAGCGCCGTCAGTCCCAGGCCGAGTCCGCCGTACTCGACCGGGATCGGCATGCCGAGCACGCCGAAGTCGGCGCACTTCTTCCAGGCCTGCCGCGGGAACGTCTCGGCCGCGTCGGCCTCGCCGATGTCGTAGGCAAGCGCCTGACGGGCGAACTCAATCGCCGAATCCTGGAGCTTTCGATGGTCGTCGCTGAGGCCCTGTGCGATCACGTCGGTCCGCCGGCTTCGATTACGCAAACTCTCCGCCAGCCCAACGGTATATCGGCTGCCCGGCCGGAGCCTGAAGTCATCCAATAGGCAGCCTTTTATCCATCCGGCACTGCTCCGGGCCTCGCGCCGGTACTCACGAAATCGGGCCGGAAATGGGCGAACCCCGGCCCGCGTCACCTCACTTGGGATCGAGGCGCGAACGCTCGGCTGGCACGGGCTTGGCTTTATGCGTCAGGTCCTGGGAACGGTCCGGGGCATCGGAGATTCGTCAATGGCGCAGGCAACCGCCGCCCTCAAGGGCGGCCCCGCCCAGCTCGGCAAGCTGGCGGGTCTGGTGATCGAGCTCGCGGCAATCCTGCTGGTCATCTACTACTTCCAGCTCGAGAGCCAGGGCTTCTTTCACGTCGCGCTGCTCGCCTCGGCCGGGTTCGTCGTTCACTACTTCCTTCCGTTCGAGCATCGGCTGCCATTCTTCCTGCTGCTGTCGCTCGCCGCGGTGGCGGTGATCTTCGGTTGGCAGGCGCTGTGGCTCATCGGCATCGGCCTGTTGCTCATCGGCGTGTGCCATCTGCCGCTCTCGCTCGGCACGCGCATCGGCGTGCTGACGGCGC
>DASTCC010000545.1:0-9148 GCA_035711465.1 Vicinamibacterales bacterium | reverse complement strand
GTCCGGTGATCGCGCGCGGTCCTCTCGTCATCGCGATCGCGATCGCCTGCGGCGCCGCCGCCGCGATGGCCGCGCCGCAGGTCCGCGAGAACGCGCCGCGGACGAACGTGACCACGACGATTTCGGGCAGAGTCGTCGAAGCCGTGTCCACACAGCCGGCACGGCGCGTCCGCGTCACGCTGACGGACGTCGCGCGCAGGAATCCGGGACAAACGACGACGACCGCCGACGACGGCACGTTCGCGTTTCGTGGTGTGACAGCAGGCCGCTACGAGCTGCAGGCGTTCAAGAACGGCTATCTGCGTGCGAGCTACGGCGCGTCGCGGCCCGATCGGGCCGGCACGCCGGTCGTCGTTACGGACAACAGCATCGTCACCGGCCTGACGATCGCGATCGCGCGCGGCGGCGTGATCACTGGCGTCGTCCGCGACTCGCAGGGACAGCCGCTGCCGGGAAGAACCGTCCTGGTGCTGAAGCTCGGCTATCACCCGGTCACCGGCGAGCCGAACCTCGGCGCGCCGGCCGGCAGCGTCGTCAGTCCGACCGACGATCGCGGCGAGTACCGCGCGTTCGGCCTGCCGCCGGGCGGCTATCTCGTCGTCGTCAATCCGCCGCTGGGCCGAGCCGGCGGTGCCGGTCTCGAGGACATTCACGTGCTGAGCACGGACGACGTGCGACGCGCACTGCAGGAAGCGCGCGGCGGCCCGCCGGCGATTGCGCCTTCGACCGCCGCCCCACCGTCATCTTCGCGTGTCACCAACGCGCCGGTGTTTCATCCTGGCGTCACCGACATCGGCGCCGCGGCCAGGGTCTCGCTCGGCGTCAGCGAAGAACGCATCGCTGTCGACGTCGTCGTGTCGCTGGTGCCGACCGCGACGATCTCGGGACGGATCACGTCGCCGACCGGCACGCTGCCGCCGATGCTGCAGGTGGTGCTCCTGCCCGCGGGCCCGGGCGCGGACATGCTCGCCGGTGTCGGGATTCGCAGGCTCGCGGCAGCACCTGCGGGCGACGGCAGCTACGCCATCGCCGGGGTTGCGCCAGGAACGTATCGACTCAAGGCGGCCACCGGCATGGGACGCGGCGCGGCGCCCAACACGTCGACGCCATCGGCGGTCGTCGACATCAACGTCAGCGGTCAGGACATCGAGATGCCCCTGACGCTTCAGCCTGGCGTCGCGATCAACGGCCGCGTGGTGTTCGATGGCGCGACTCCGACAGCCGCCGAACTGCAGACGCTCCAGTTCCAGCTGCTGCCCCAAGGATCCGGCGGCGTCGTGCTGCCCGGCGGCGGCGGGCGTGTCGATGCGCAAGGCAGCTTCACGTTCGCGGGCGTCCCGCCCGACGCGTACCGCTTCCAGACGATCTGGAACTCGGCGGGCGCGAGCGACAAGTGGACGATCAAGTCCGCGGTGGCCAACGGCAGCGACGCGCTGGAGTCGCCGATTTTGGTCACGCCGAACAAGCCGGTCGAGTGGACGATCACCTACACCGACACGCCGACGACGCTCGCGGGCACCTTCCAGGATCGCAGCGGCCGCGCCGCGACCGACTACGACATCCTCGTCTTCTCGTTGGACCGCAAGTACTGGACGCCCGGCTCACGCCGCACGCGGACCACGCGCCCGGCCACCGACGGCGTCTACAGCATCAAGGGCCTGCCAGCCGGCGAATACCAGATCGCCGCGCTCACCGATCTCGAGCCCGGCGAATGGAACGATCCGACATTGCTCGAGCGGCTACTGCCCTTCTCGATCAAAGTCACCCTGCGGGAGGGCGAGCGGACGACACAGGATGTGAGGATTGGCGGGTAGAGACTCGCGGGCTCGGGGCCGGGGCTCGGGACCGCGACTGCGAGGCTTTCTCCCCGATCGCATGGTCGCCGCCTCAGGCGGCGAGCGATGAAAGCGAGATCGTCGCTCCCATCGCCGGCCCGCGGCGCGGGCCGCCAGGCGGGTAATGACAAGAGTGGTGAGACGGCGTCGCCACGACGCGAGCCCGTAGCAGAACTGGCGGCGGCGTGGGTGACCGCGAACGGGGCCGCCCCGTTTGGCGCGCAGCCCACTGGCCAGCGCACTCAGGGCGAGCACCAAATGGGGCTGTTCGCGGGCAGCACCCGCGCCGCTGCTAATTCTGCGACGGGCTCTCTCGAAGTCTGACAGCTGTCGTGGCCAGCGATCGTCTTCCCCACCATGACGCGCTGACCGCGAACGGCGCCGCCCATCGATCGCCGCTCAGCGCGCCCGTCTGACACCCCAGACGATCGGCGTGCCGACGAACAGCATGTGAATGAGCAGCTGCGGCCAGCCCATCGAGCCTGGCCAGCGCGGCGTCGTGCCGAGGTACAAACTCCGCAGCCACGACAGGAACGGCAGCGTGCCGTAGTTCATCGCCGCGAAGACGACGACGCCGTAGAGCGGGCCGACGATCCAGAGCGGCGCCGTGCGGAGGAACGCGATGCGGCGACTCAGCGCGTAGAACACGAGCGTCGCAGTCAGCGCCACCGTGAAGTGCATGATCAAGCCGACCGTCGCCATGCCGGCGCCGCCGTTGGTCGCAGCCGCGCCCCAGAGCGCGGAGGCGACGCCTTTCAGCACCGCGTCCGGCGTGCGGCCAGCCTGCGTCCACGCCTGCACGCAGGCCGCGGCGATGTCCAGAACGCCGCACAGCAGCCAGCCGGTGAGGATCGCCTGACCGGCGCTGACGCTCGAGTAGGACGATGGCGTGTGAACGGAAGAGGTCGTGGCCATGTTGGATGGCCAGATAGTATGCCTTTCAGGGCGCGATGATTCGCAGCGATCGAAAGTACTTGCGATATCGGCGCGCGTCGCGGGTGAGAAGCGTCAGCCCTTCGACCGCAGCGTGCGCGCCGACGTAGAAATCGGGCAGCGGCGACCGCCGCACGCCGCCGGCGCGGCGATAGGCGAGGAACGCCCGGCTCGCCAGGAATCCGGCTTCCCAGGGCAGCGCGGCACGCCGGTAGTAGTCGATCGGCAGCGCCTCGTCGAGATCCTCGATCGCATCGAACTGCGGCGACACCTCGGCATAGATGATCGGATTGATCACCAGCTCGCCGTCATCGGCGGCGCGCTCGACCATCGACGCCGACCAGTCGAACCACTCGTCGTGTTCGCTCAGCACATCGATGAGGACGTTGCTGTCGACCAGCGTCCCGCGCACGGCTACCCGCGCATCAGCTTCATCAGCTGCTCGGTGGTAAAGCGGCGGTTGCCGCGGCCGCGGGTGTGCTCGACGATGGCGCGGCCTCGGCTGGTGCGCGCCGGCCGGGCGGACTTGCGCAGGCGGACGGCGTCGCCCTCGACGACGAATTCCACTTCGCTGCCG
Source organism: Vicinamibacterales bacterium (assembly GCA_035711465.1). Classification (GTDB taxonomy): domain Bacteria; phylum Acidobacteriota; class Vicinamibacteria; order Vicinamibacterales; family SCN-69-37; genus DASTCC01. Next base: position 5,803 of record DASTCC010000545.1, on the reverse strand, counting down.
GCAAGGAGCCCGAGCCGTTCGCGGATCGGCTGGGGGATGGTCACCTGCCCTTTGCTGGTGAGACGCATGGTATGACTCCTACTGGTAAGAGTAATACCAATGCCCGGTCCGGGCAAGACGCGCGGCCGTCTACGCGTCGCGCAGCGACGCCACCGGATCGATCCGGCTGGCCCGGCGTGCCGGCAGCCAGGCGCTGACCAGCGCGGTGACGACCAGGAGCGTCACGGCGGCGGTCCACATCGCCGGATCGTAGACGCCGATGCCGTAGAGATGCGCGGCGACGAGCGGCAGGCTCAGTGCTGCGACGAGGCCCCCCACCGCAAGCCCGGCGACGACCGCGCCGAGCTGCTCGCGCACGAAGAGTCTGACGATGCCGGCAGGCGCGGCTCCGAGCGCGAGACGGATGCCGACCTCGCGTGTGCGCCGGCTCGAAGTGATCGCGACCAGCCCGAGCAGTCCGATGGCGACGAAGACCAGCGCCGCCACCGCGAAGGCCTGAGCGGCGAGCGCGCCGAGGCGGCGGGCGCGGATCGTGTCGGCGATCGCGTCTTCGAGGAGCTGCACGTTGACGGGCCTGACGTTCGGATCGAGCCGCGCAATCGCGCTGGTGACCGACGCCAGCGTCGTCGCGCCGTCACCGCCCATGGCGACGAAGAGCCGCGGCCCGCGTGAGGCCGGGACGTTCAGTGACCACGCGTAGAAGATCACGCCGGTAGACGGCACGTCGAGCGCGACCAGACGCATGTCGCGGACGACGCCGACGACGGTGCAGTCGATGCGGTTGCGCGCCCGCAGCGTGCGTCCGATGGCCGTCGAGCCGGGCCACCACGACCGCGCGACCGACTCGCTGACGGCAATCACCGGCGCGCCGGTGTCGAGCTCGGCATCGGTCGGCAGCCGGCCCTCGACGAGATCGACGCCGGCCGCGGCGAAGAATCCGCTGCTGACGCTCGACGACTCCGGCAGTGGCGCCTGCGCGATCGCGCCTGCGGGCGCGCGGAACACCCCGGTCGGTTGAGTGAGGTTCGCCATCATCAGCGCGTCGAACACGGCCGCGCCGCGAACGCCGGGCACACCGCGGAGCTGCTGCGCCAGCTCGAGCGCGCGGACGCGCGACTCCGCGAGGTTGCTGATGCGCCGGTCGCGCACCGGATACGTCAACGACATCGTCGCGGCATTCTCGGCGCGGAACCCCGGGTCCTCGTTCCACAGCCGGGCCAGGCTCGCCGCGAACAGCACGCCGCCGACGACGAGCACGAAGGCGATGGCGGACTGGGCCGCGACCAGACAGCGGCCCATGCGAAGGCGATCTGGCGACGTGCCGTGGGTGTCGACGCGCGGCAGTCTGGTCGCGGCACGGCCGATGGCGACGCGCACCGAGAACAGCGAGACGATCGCCGCGGCGGCGACCGACAGTCCGGAGGCAAAGGCCAGCACCCGCCAGTCGAGCTGCGCGTCCTTGATCAGGTTGGTACCTTCCGGCAGACGGCTGACGACGAGGGCCAGCAGCGCCGGCGCCGCGAGCAGGCCGACGAGCGTGCCTGCCGCCGACAGCAGCAGCTGTTCGGTCAACGCATGGCGGACGAGATCGCGCGTGCGCGCGCCGAGCGCCCGCCGCAGCGACAGGTCGCGCAGCCGCTCCTGCGCGCGCGCAGCTGCGAGCGCGCCGGCGTTCAGCAGCACCAGGCCGACGAGGCTCATCACCGTGGCAAACGCCATCGCGAACACCGGACGTTCGCGGTGCGAGACGAAGTCGCGGAGTGGGACGAGATCGATTCGGTCGAACGCGGGAGAGAATCGCGCTTGCTCGGCAGACGTCGCCGCCCGCAGCGATTCGGCCGCGGTCGCGAGCCCGGCCAGCGCTCGCGGACGCATCGCGTCCGGCACGCGGGCGAAGCCGACGCTCGATCGCTCGCCGAGCGCCTCGACGAAGGGCGGCGTCAGCACGTCGACGCGATTGGCGCGGCGCGCCGCCGCCGAATTGCTGCCCGGCAGGGGCGGCACGAACCCGTCTTCCGCCATGACGCCGACGATCTGATACGTCCGCGAGTACATGGTCGGCGTCGTTCGGCCGATCACGTTCGGGTCGCCGCCGAACTGCGTCTGCCAGACGCGGTGGCTGATGATGATCGGCATCACCTCCGCCAGCGAGGATCGGTAGTCGTCCTCGCTGAAGCCGCCGAGCAGTAACCGCACGCGGAAGACGTCGAAGAACCGGCGATCGACGGCCGCCGCCCGGGCGACCGACCAGTCGGGCAGCGTCACGCTGGTGTAGCCGATGCCGGTGACCGGGACATCGGTCGCGGCCGCCCATGCCGCGATCTCGTTGGGCGAGGCCATCTCGATGAATCGTTCGGACCGCCGTGCGGCGGCGTCGAAACGGCCGCTGACCGCGTAGAGCTCGCTCGCATCCGGATAGGGCAGGGACCTGAACAGCACGCCGTCGACGACGGCGAAGACCGTCGTCGCCAGCGCCATCCCCAGGGTCGTGACCGCGATCACCGTCAGCGCATACCACGGCGTGCGTCGGAGCGCGCGGACCGCCTGTCGCCATTCGCCCGGCCAACCGCGGCCGAACGGCATCAGTGAGGTGACGGCGTTGCGCCACGACCCGCGCTCGCGCGCCGTCCGGCGGCTCGACGCCGCGCTTCTGACGACATGACCGGCGAGCCAGATCGACGCGGCGGCTCGGGATCGGCCGGCGGCGATCTTCGTGTCACGTTCCTCGACCAGGTCGTCGACGATCTCGCCGCGGTAGCGCGCGGGCAGCAGCGCCGCCGCGACGCGTATCCAGAGCGACGGGCGCGGCGGCCGTTCACGCATCGCCGCGATCCTCGAGAATCGCCAGGCCCGAGGCGAGCGCCGCGGTCTGGCGCCACGCCGCTTTGATTTCGCGCACGCCCGCGGCCGTCACCTTGAAATACCGCCGGGCGCGGCCGCCGCGCTCGGGCAGCGGATCGCCGATCCGCGATCGCAACAGTCCACGTTCTTCCAGGCGATCGAGCGTCGGATAGATCGCGCCGGGCGTGATCGAACGCTTCGTGCGCTCGCGAATCTCCTGGCGAATCGCGGCGCCATAGGCTTCGCCGCCGAGACGCAGGAGCGCCAGCAACAGCACCTGCTCGAGCTCGCCGAGGTTCTGCCGCGGCATATAGTTGAGTGGCTAGTACATATCACGGCGGGAGGCTGCCGTCCAGACACGATTGCAGTGTCCGTGATCACACGCCGCGCGTCCCGGCGTAGACTCTCGGAATGATGCGGCGTTCCTTGCGTGTCACCGCGGCGGCGTTCGCCGCCGTCATCTTCGCCGGACCGCTCGCGTCGCAATCGATCGACCTGTCGCCGCAGACATGGCCGACGGGCGAGTACGAGCGCTTCCTCGCCGCCCAGAACGTCGTCCGCACCGAAGCTGGCGTCGCGACAGGCACGAAAGGCGCCGTCACCGTCGCCTACAACGGCATCGCCGCGCGCGCCGGTCTCGAAGCGCTCAACGCCGGCGGCAACGCAATCGACGCCGCCGCGACGGCGGCGCTCACGCAGGTCGCCGTCACGGCCGGCGCGCCGATCAGCTACTTCGGCATTCTGTCGCTCGTCTACTACGACGCCGCCAGCGGCAAGGTCTACACGATGAACGCCGAGTGGAACACGGTGCGCGGCGAGACCGAGCCGATGTCGATTCCCGGCAGCATCAGCCTGGCGAGCGAAGCGGGCATGCGCGGCACCGCGGTCAGTGGCCGCACCGCGCTCGTCGGCGGCTTCATGAAAGGAATCGAGGCGGCGCAGAAGCGCTTCGGCAAGCTGCCCTTCGCGACCGTCTTCCAGCCGGCGATCGCCATCGCCGAACGCGGAATGCCGGTGACGACGGCGCTCGCCGACAAGTTCAGGTTCCGGGGCGAGGATCTCTCGCGCCTGCCGGCGACGCGCGCGATCTTCATGAAGCCGGACGGCTCGCGCTACGAGGCCGGCGAGACCTTCAAGCAGCCGGCGCTGGCCGCGACGCTTCGCGCCGTCGCGTCGCAGGGCGCCGACTACATGTACCAAGGCCCGTGGGCGACGAAGCTCGTCGACGCCGTCCAGGCGGACGGCGGCAGGATGACGCTCGAGGATCTCGCGGCCTACGAGGTGATCTGGGACGAGCCGCTGGTCGCGCCCGTCGGCAACGGCTACACGCTCTACACCAACCCGATGCCGAACATGGGCGGCACGGCGATGATCGAAGCGCTGCTGCTCGCCGAGGCCGCCGGCCTCGGGAGCGCGCCCCACTGGACCAAATCTGGTGCCACGCTGAAGACCGCCCTCGACATCTCGCAGATGTTCACGCTGCAGTATCTGCCCGCCGCGACGCTGAACCAGATGTATCCGGGCATCGGCTTCTCCCCCGCCGATCGCATCGCGCCCGGCCGCGCCGCCGAGCTCTGGAAGCGCATGCAGGCCGGCATCACGCCGTTCCGCTGGAAGACGCCCACCCCCGCCATCCACTCCGACGACGTCGTCGCCATCGACGAGGCCGGCAACATCGCCGCGATCACGCAGAGCATCAACTGCGTCGACTGGGGCCGCACCGCGATCAACGTCGACGGGATCTCGATCGGCGATCCGGCGTCGTTCCAGCAGGCGCTGATCGCGCGCACGCGGCCGGGGACGCGGCTGATGTCGCCGACCGAGACCGGCATCCTCTTCAAGGATCGCGTGCCGGTGATGGGCTTCGCGTCGATGGGATCCGGTCTCCATCACCGCACGTTTCAGGCGCTCCTGAACGTCACCCGCTTCGGCATGACGGTGGACGAGGCCATCAACACCCCCGACTTCCTGCTGCCGGTGAACGACACGGACGGCCGTCTCATCGCCCGCGTGCCGAAGGGCAAGTTCCCCGCCGCCGTGCTTCAGGACACCGGCTACGTGTTCCAGGAAATCGACGCGACGGGCATGAGGTTCGGCGGCGAGGGACTGTGGGTGGCGATCAGCCGCGATCCGAAGACAGGCATGCTGCGCGCGGCGTCGCACAACCGCAACAACAGCGCCGCGGTGGCGAGATAGGAGCGAAGCGTTGCTGCGGAGCGTGAGACTTGCCGCCGCCGTTCAGTGCGGCTGATTGCCGCCGCGCGGCAGGTTGGCGAGCAGCTTTCGCATCTCAAGGAGCTCGACGAGCATCTCCGCGCGCAGCCGGAGGTTGTCGCGCTCGAGCAGGGCCTGCTTTTCGACCGGCTCGAGGTCGAGGCTCTGCGCGAGCGCGTGAACGAGATCCTCGTCCGGCATCGACGCCAGCATCGCGCGATGGGGCGCCGCGGACGATGACGGCGCCGAGAGGCCGAGCATCGTGTCGAGCCGCCCGCGCAGGTCCCGGACAGCGATCCGATCGCCGTGATCGAGCGCCGCGTCGGGCCACAGCTCAATCGCGGCCCGCCGGTAGGCCCGCCCGTGATCCTCGCTGACGACCCGGATCCGATCGAGGCCGCGGAGGACGATGTTGTAGCGGCCGTCGTCGAGCTTCTCGTCGTGGATGATGACGCCGCTGCAGCTGACCGGGTAGATCGCCGGCCGGCCCTCGTAGTCGGCTTCCCAACCCGGCCGGAGCAGCACCATCACCAGCCGGCGGTCGGCGTCGAGAGCGTCGGCGACCATGTCGCGATAGCGCGGCTCGAAGATGTGGAGCGGCAGCAGCGCGCCGGGAAAGAGCACGACGTTCGGCAGCGGAAACAGCGGCAGCAGGCTCACCATTTACGAGGGTGACACAATCGGGCGCCGGTGTCGCGATCGCGCCGGTCGGCAGTATCATCCCGTCCATGCGCACTGGTCTTCTCAC